>JBMNTK010000112.1:0-12472 GCA_050945695.1 Anaerolineae bacterium
CGCCCCCATGGGGCAGGCGCAGTGGCCTGCCCCTACCCGAAATGGCGCAGGCCGGGGGTTGTAGGGGCGGACGACCCTGTCCGCCCCCCCTAGGGCAGGCGCAGTGGCCTGCCCCTACCCGAAATGGCGCGGTTAGGTTCCCTCACCCTGAAATCACCCACGAAAAATCTACCCCCCTACTAGCAAGTCGCGCTGGTTCATGCTATGATCCTCTATAGGTGCCGGGTGGCGTCCTGCCAGGGGGCAGGGCGTGGAAGTCGTAGTGTCACTTGCGCAGGGTTCGAGCGGTAGTGAGCGGCCCGAATCGAGTGTCAGTACACGCCGGCACAGTCAGGCCGCCGCACTCGAACTTGCTTGAGAGGGAATCAGTATGAGGATTTACGTAGGGAACCTGCCGTACACTGCCGCCGAGTCAGAGCTACGGGAACTGTTTGAGGGTTATGGGACCGTCGAGTCGGTCCAGATGATCCGGGACCGGGACACCGGGCAGTCGAAGGGGTTTGCCTTCGTCGAGATGCCCGCCCAGAACGAGGCCCAGGCTGCCATTCAGGCCCTGAATGGCCAGGCATTCCACAACCGCAACCTCACGGTCAACGAGGCTCGTCCTCGCCCCGAGCGCGGTGGCGGTGGCGGCGGGGGCCGTGGTGGCGGTGGGCGCGGCGGCTGGCGCTAGAGCCGTTAGCATCCCATAGGCAACCGATGAGCCCTCCGGCAATTGCCGGAGGGCTCTCTTTGTGCGGAGGGGCGCGGCCCGGGTGGCCAGCGTGCTCCGGCCTGACGATGGGCGCCCTCCTGCTGGATGAGTAGCTGGCTAGTCCCAGCCGGCCACGCGCCAGCGCACTCCCCCGCGGGGGATGCGCACGCTAGCCAGCGCCTCGGCGTCATACGGAGAGTGACCGTACAGGCTAAGGAACTCCTCTTCCAGCCGCTTCTCAAGCTCCGTCGGTTCGCGCAGCGGCAGCTCGATCCACATGTTGCCCAGGCGCGCGCTCTCCCGCAGGGCAAACAGCAGCTCTAGGTCCTTGCGCGCGTTCAGGGGCCCATACTCGGGCTCGACGTCTTCGGTGATCGCCCGGTGGAAGCCGACCAGGAGCTGCATGCGCGCCACCTCGTCGTCGTCCGCGGCCGGGTAGGCCTTGTACGGGTTCTCGAACACGATGGGTGGGGAGGTGTCCACCCGCACGTGGTCGAGGATCCTCGTTCCGTCCACTTCGGTATACTCGTGTCGGAACGGGTAGTGCTGAGCCTGCCCCTCCAGCGGGCCGATGTAGAGGTCGCTGCCCACGATCTGCCCGTCGCTGCCCTCGATGTCCCAGCGGGCGGTGAGCCGCCCCCTCGGGGGGTCCTCGAAGAGGCAGACGACGCCGTTTGCGTCCTCGATGATGGCCGCGTCCCAGGCGTCCTCGGTCACCAGGTCGCCCTCGTAGCCGACGAAGTGGGGCACCGGCGCCCTGCCCGTGTAGCCCAGCACCCTCTTGGCCTCGCTGCCGATCAACGTCCGCACGCCGTTCAGCCCATGGTAGTCGGCCTTGTTCACGTACCAGAGCCGGGCGTGCGTGACCTCGCCGATGATCCCGGAGTCTAGTATCTTCCTCTTTAGTTGCTCCCGGGCCCACAGGTAGACCTGCTCGGTGATCTCGAGCTTCACCCGGTGCTCCTTGGCCGTGGCGATCATCCAGTCGCCGATGCCGAGCGTGGGCGCGATGGGTATCTCGGTGATCAGGTGCACACCGCGCGGGGCGCACAGCCCCAGCACCATCGAGTTGCTGTCCGAGGGGGCGCAGTTGAGGACCACGTCAGGCCTGGCCTCGTCCAGCATGGCCGGCAGATGGGTGTAACCTTCCACCTGCCAGCGCTCGGCGTTCTCCCTGGCCCTCTCCGGAATGGCCTCGCACAGGGCCGTGAACTCGTAGAGGTCGCTGCGCTCCGTCAGCTTCCGGAGCGTGGACATCCAGATCTGGGCTCTCCCTATTCCCGCACCCACGACCGCGATCTTCAGTCTGCTCACAGGGCACCTCCGCCTCAGCTCACGTGGCACGCAGGACACCGACGGCCTGGCCCTAGTGCGCCGCGATGAACTCCCGGACCCACTCCGCCTGCTCCCGCTGTCCGTCTATCAGCACCGTCCCCAGGATGGAGTAGCCGTCAATCTGCCCCTGATCGAGGCCCCGACGGACGTACTGCCACTGCAGCTGGAGCAGGTCCATGGGCACGGGCGCGGCCGTGGGATAGTCGCGCAGGTAGCAGCCCAGGTTCAGGGGCTTGCCCGGGAAGATCTCCCGGCACCGCTCGACCGCATCCTCCAGGCCGGGCAGGTCCTTCGCGTTCCAGACCCACAGGTTGGCGATGTCAATGAAGGGAAGGAAGGGCTGCCAGTTAGCGGGGTCCAGCTCGTGGGTGTAGACCACCACCCAGAGCTTGAGGTCGGGATTGGCGCTGCGCAGGGCGGCGTGGATGTCCGCGTACTGCTGCGGGGTGTATCCCTCCCGCTTGATCAGGCCCCACATGTCGTCGTGGAAGCCGCCGGTGACGTTGGGGTACTTCAGGGACAGCCGGCTCAGGTTCTCCGCCTCGGCCCGCACCACCTCGGGCTGGGCGTCAACGTAGTTCTTCCAGCTTCCCGGGCTCGTCTCCTCGAACTTCCACTTGGAGATGTCACAGGCGACCTCGTCCAGGTGGCTGAGCTTAGCCAGCCCCAGATCGTCGTTGGGGTGGAAGATGTAAATGGCCCGGCTCAGGCCGAAGAACTGAGCCCCCTCACCTACGCCGAACACTGACGGGGGGACGCCCGGGTCCAGGCCCTGGCCCTCCCATACCCAGCCCACGTCCCGTAAGCTCGAGTGTGCCCCTTCTGACCTGCCCCGCGTCATATCGCCCTCCTGGTAGCCCCTGTACGCAGAACACCACGATGGCCGGCCCGGTGACCACGAGCAGCCCCCACTGAGCGCTGCAGCGATGCAGTCCCAGGGACAGAGTGTATCTGTCCTCGCCGCTCAAGACGAGCAGGGTCCAGAGGAAGAAGGGGGGTGGCGGAGCGTAGGCAAACAAAAAGGGCACTGGATCCTATCCAGTGCCCTTCTTCTGGTGCGCCCGGAGCGACTCGAACGCTCAACAAACGGTTCCGTAGACCGTCCCTCTATCCAATTGAGGTACGGGCGCACGATTCGTGCAGCGGGGAGACAGGGATTCGAACCCTGGGAAGAGCTTTAATGGCTCCTCAACCGCTTAGCAGGCGGCCCCGATCGTCCTCTCTGGCATCTCCCCAGTTATTAAGGCGGAGGGAGAGGGATTCGAACCCCCGGTGGGGCAAGCCCACAACGGTTTTCAAGACCGTCGCAATCGTCCGCTCTGCCATCCCTCCTGAACAGATCTATTCTAAGGGCAGGCGACGGTTCTCGCAAAGGTTCGTGCCGAAGCATCCCCGTTGCTCAATCAGTATACACCCTCAGGCCCAAAAAGCAAAATCAGGCGAAGGAACTCGGCCCCCGGCTAGACCTCCAGCTCCAGCAGTTCGACCGAGTCCAGGTCCATCGTCCCTAGGCCCATCTCCGCGCAGAACTTGATGTAGGCCACCTGCTCCGCATCGGCGAAGGGGAAGAACCGAGTGGCATAGGCATCCACCGCCACCAGGTCCGGGCTGGCGATGACGGTGTCCAACTGGCGGACGTCTTTCAGGTCGCCGCCCATGGGCCCGCCCTCCATCAGCACCCTCACCGCGTCCATGACCGTCAGGTCCGGCTGGAAGAGCGCCACCAGGTCGGCGATGCGCTGGTGAAGGTTGGCATGGATGGACTTCCGGTTCTCTATCAGGCCCATCAGGTTCTTGGCACCTAAGGTGAGGGTGGCGAGGCTGTGGTGCTTGGCGATGGGCACGTTGATGAGGACGTCGGCCTCCAGGGCATCCTTGTAGACCGGCCAGCGGCGGATGTCCCGGCAGATCTCGGGGAAGTCCACCTCGGTGAACTCCGCCGAGGACATGACCTCCATCTCTCCACCGGCCTCCTCTACCGCTTCCTTGATGCCGCTAACGACGTAGGCGTCCTCGGCCGTCCCGCTGAAAGGGTTGTCCATCACCCGCACCCGGCTCGCCCCGGCCTCTCTGGCCAGCCTGACCACCGTAGCCACCACTTCCGGGTTGGTGGTGACCGCATACTCGGGGCTACGGTTGGCCATGCAGATGTTAGGCTTTACGATAACCTCATCGCCCGGCTCCACGAACCGGCTCATCCCACCGAGGGCGTCTATCGCCGCCTCGGTGATCTTGGCCGGCGGGGTTCCCTGCGCCGAGACCAGCTGAGGCGTGCTCGTGCGCGCCGGCGTCGCCAGCGCTGGGCCCCGCGGCGTCACCACCGTCGCCTCCGGCCCGGGCGTGCCCATCATCCCTGGGGACATGCCGGACTGGTCTGCAGTTGGGGTAACGGTCAGGACACCAGGGACAATTGGCCCGCTGCAGGCCGCCATCGCCAGGGCTGTCGCTCCCCAGCCGAGCAGTATCCTTCTTCGGCTCAATCTCTTCATAGCAGTCCCACTCCGCGGAAAGGTGAGACCAAACCTCTATCCAAACCGTTCCTCTCGCCAGGGATCTGCGTGATTGTGATAGCCTCGGATCTCCCAGTAGCCGGGTTCATCCACTAGCTCGAAACGGATGATGTTGAGGAACTTGCAGCTCTTCCAGCCGTACAGGTACGGCACTACCGCCCGCACCGGGCCACCGTGAGGAAGCGGCAGCTCCTCGCCCTCGAGCGTGTCCGCCAGCAGGATCTCCTCCCGCAGGGCTTCCTCGTAGGACAGGTTGGTGGTGTAGCCGTCCCGTCCCTCCAGGATGATGGCCACCACGTCGTCGCGCGGGCGCACCATGGAGATGATCTCCTGCATCAGGACCCCCTCCCAGGGGACGTTCTCCTTGGTCCAGCCCGTGACACAGTTGAAATGCCAGGTCCGCTGGACCCGGGGCAGAGACTTGAACTGGTCCCAGGTGAGGGTGACCGGGTTCTCGATCGTACCCCGCACATCCAGGTACCACTCCTCCGGCGTCACCACCGGTCGGATGCCCAGGTCGAGCACGGGGAAGCGGTCTATGACCCGCTGTCCGGGTGGCACCACCGACCGATCCACCGTCGGGGTGGCAGCAGGGGTGGGAGAGACGGGTGGGGTGGCGGCTGGGGTGGCAGGCTCCTGGGCCAAGGTGGTGGGGGTTTCGCTCGGCGCGACGGTAGGGGTGCGCACCGGCTCCATCGCGGCACAGGCCGAGGCTAACGAAGCTAGCAGGGCCACTGACATGTATGTGCTGGTGCGGAGTAGGTTCCGGCGGCTGGTTATCATGTCCTAACTCCTAGAACTAACCCAATACACTCGATGCGGCATTATCACACGCCCTTCCCGCCGCTGTCCAGACTGAGCAGACGTGGTGGTGTGCAGCTAGGGCCCCGCCGGTCAGACCGCTCGGTTCGACCGGAGAATCGCCGACCGGGCCTCGGACGCGGGACGCGAGTGCTTGTCACCCACCAACTCCGCCTGTAGACTGCTCTCGTGTAGCTGTCCTGACAGGGTCAGCACGAATACTGTTTGAACGTTTGGTTGGGAGGTTATCGTTATGGGCGTCACCAGTCGCCGTCGTTTCCTTCTAGTGTCCGGCCTGACCATGCTCGGTGCCGCCCTCGCAGCCTGCGCCGGGGCAGTCGGCGGGCCAACCCCTCCGGCGGACACGCCCACTGCCGCTCCAGCGGATACCGCCACGGCGCCTCCCGCACCTGCACCCACGCAGGCACCGCCTCCTACGGAGACGGCAGTACCCACCAACACGCCGCCTCCCCCACCGACGGAGACCGCTATCGCCACCAGCACCCCGGCTCCCGTCAGTACCACTACCGGTACCGCTACCGGCACGGTTACCACGACCATCACTCCCTCGGTCACCACGACCACTACCGGCACCGTGACCACGACCGTGACTACCACCGTCACGACTACCACCACGCCCAGGCCGAGCGGGCCCGTGACCATCCGCTACACCGACGACGGGTTCAAGCCGGACGACGTCGAAGTGGCGCCGGGCACGACGGTAACCTTCCGCAACGACTCGTCGCGGCAGCTCCAGGTGGTGCCCGACCCCGACAAGGACGAGCGACACCCGGGCTTCGGCCAGGCGCAGCCCATAGGGCCGGGGGAGACCTACAGCTTCACCTTCCAGCAGCGGGGCGAGTTCGAGTTCATCAACCAGCTGGACCCGGACGACGACGGCAAGGTGGAGGTGGAATAGCCCGTCGCCTCGCGCGGGCCCCAGCCAACGGCCTCACGCAAAGGCGCCAAGACGCAGAGAGACCTGTACCCCCTCACTTCGCGGCTTTGCGTCTTTGCGTGAGGCCTCCTGCCGAGGCAGAAGGCGCCATCCCCCTGCAAAGGCTTGGCACAGACAGCATCGCATGGTATAATTGAGGCATACTGGGGATGAAAGGTCTCGACAGGGGAGGCTGTCGGCGAACCGCAGGCCGGAGCGCCTGTCTCCGTAACACGGGCAAGCCAAGTAACTGGCACTCAGAATCAGAATCAGGCACTGGCCCTCGCCGCGTAAGCGGTAGGACTGGTGCTGTAGCCGCCACACAGTGCGGCTAGGCCCCGAGGTCGGCCACTCCGGAGCAGGCCACGGGGCGATGACACAAACCGGAGTGCCTGTCCACCCACGCCGGTAAGTGGGCAGAAAGACTAATCGGCTGGCGCGCGGTCATCCCGTCGGTCGGGTCGAGCGCGGGCGAGACTACAAAGGCCGACTAAGCCTGTAGCACGTTCTCCGGCGAATCTTCTGGACGCGGGTTCGATTCCCGCCATCTCCACCTAAAGGGCTACCCGTTGCGGTAGCCCTTTCGCTTGCCATGCCCCCCTCACGAGCTTAGAATGGGCACCGCCGCCGGGCTGGCCAAGCCATTCACTTGGGCCTGGCCCTACCCCACTCACTTCCGAGAGGCACAATGGCACGAGCACCCCTGACCGAGTTGCTGGACAGAATCCGCCGCGCAGTGGACGAGCGCCAGTACGATGACGGTGCCGCCATCGCTCGGGTTATCCTCGGCGTCTATCCCAAGTGTGTTCAGGCCAGCCGTATCCTCGCTGAGGCCCTCTGGGAGAACGGCCTGCCCGACGAGGCGGAGGAAGCCTTCCTGGCCGTCCTCGAGCGCGACCCCGAGGATTTCGTCGCCTATGCCGGCCTGGGCCTCATCGCCGAGCAACGCGGCAGCCTGGACAAGGCCGTCAACCACCTGCGCCGCGCGAGCGAGCTGGCTCCCAACAGCGAGGAGGTGCGCGGCGAGCTCATCCGCCTCTACCAGCGCCAGGGACAAGCCGACTCCGGCAAGCTCAAGATCAGCCGCGCCGCCCTGGCCCGTATCTACGCCCGCAGCGAGATGCCGACCCGCGCCATCGCCGAGTATCAGGCCGTGCTCCAGGACGAGCCCGACCGCATGGACATCCGCCTGGGCCTGGCCGAGGTGCTGTGGCGCGAAGGCAATACCGCTGAAGCCAAGGAGCAGGCGGAGACGGTGCTCAAGTACTTGCCGGACAGCATCCGGGCCCAGCTCATCCTGGCTGCCGTCTCCCGAGCTGAGGGCAGGGAGCAGCACGCCCAGGAACTGCTCGCTCAGGTTGCCGCCGCTGACCCTCTGGGCGAATACGGTGAGCGCCTCTTCGGCACCGACTCACCCCTGCCGCTTGCCGACCCCATGATCGAAGTGCCCGACTACCTGCTCGGCCAGGGTACGGCGACTGACACCGAGAACCTGGACCTGGAGCTGCCGGACTGGCTGGTGGAGGAGCCGGAGCCGCCTGCCACTGAGCTGCCGGCTGAGGAGCCTCACCAGCAGCCCTCCGATGAGCCCTTCGCCGAGGAACCGGAACCTAGCATCCTCTCCTTCTCCGGCAGCGGTTCGTTCCCAGAGCCATCGCCGACCGATGATGACGACGATGACACCTGGCTACGAGAGTTGCGTCCCTCGCCGGCCGCCATCAGCCCCGATGGCCCCCAGGTATCGCTGGATGAAGCGTGGGACGCCTACAAGCGCGGTGACCTTGAGGCGGCTCTGGCCGCCTACGGGCCGCTGGTGGAGGCTGAGGTGGCCATCGAGGACGTCATACAGGCCCTCACCATCATCGTGGCCGACACCGACAACCTGGACGCCACCGAACTACTGGGAGACGCCCACGTCCGCGCCGGTCACTACCGGGCCGCTATGGACGCCTACAACCGCGTCCTTCGCCGGCTCGAGTCCTGAACACTAAGATAATCAGCGTGGCTGCCCCGCTCGGTGGCACGCTGATGGCGCCGATCCCGCGCGTGCGCGGCCTATCGGCGCCATCAGCGTACCATTCCCGTGCTGCTGCCACGAAGCTGTGGAGGTTCAATGGAACAAACACTGGTACTGGCCAAGCCCGACGCTGTTCAGAGAGGCCTCGTCGGCGAGATCATCACCCACTTCGAGCGCCGAGGGCTGCGGCTCCAGGGCATGAAGATGCTCTGCATAGACGACGCCCTTGCCCGCCGTCACTACGCCGTCCATGAGGGCAAGCCCTTCTTCGAGAACCTGATCCGCTACATCACCTCGGGGCCGGTAGTGGCCATGGTGGTGGCCGGGGAGCGCGCGGTAGACGCCGTCCGTCAGGTCATGGGCGCCACCGACCCCCTCAAGGCCGCCCCCGGCACCCTGCGTGGTGACTACGCCATGGACCTGGAGCGCAACCTGGTACACGGCTCGGACTCTCCGGAGAACGCCCAGAAGGAGATCGCTCTGTTCTTCCGAGAGGAGGAGCTCTGCGACTACCGGCGCCCGGACGACGGGTGGGTCTACTCCCGGCCGCAGGCTGGGTAGCGAGGCGCTACTGCAGCCTCACCACCACACGGGCTGCTTGCCAGACGTCCTCCAGCCGGTAAAACTGACGCTTCTCGGCGCTAAAGATGTGGGTGACGACGGAGCCGTGGTCCACCAGCACCCAGCCTGACTCCACGTCACCCTCGACCCTGGGGGCGGGCCCGCCGTCTTCGCGAACCTCGGCGACCGCCTCCACCAGGGCTCGGAGTTGCCGCTCGCTGGTGGCGTTGGCGATAATGAAGAAGTCGGCCATCGGGGAAGCCTCGCTTATGTCTAGCATAACGATGTCTTCCCCGAAGTGATCGGAAAGAGCGTCCACGATCCGGTTGGCGAGTTCTCTCGTCTCCAGTGCTTGCGCCTCCTGCCGCTTGCCCGGCATGTATTTGTGCCCATTCTAGCACCGGATGGGGCTGAGGCAAGGCACCACCCCGGACCGGCCGACCTAGGAGGTTCGCGCGTTGCCCGTTGACGTCAGGCCGGAAGACATAGCCACTCTGCGCAAGCCGCACCCTTGCGGCAGCTACGACTGGCGCGTCGTCCGCATCGGCGCCGATATCGGCCTGCGCTGCCTCAAGTGTGACCACAAGATCATGCTGCCCCGCCGGGAATTCGAGAGGAGGCTCAAGAAGCTCACTCGCCCCTCGCCGGCCGCACCTCAGGAGTGACACGCTGCGCTTCCTCTTCCTCTCGTCCTGGACCGGTGGCGGCCACATGTCGGCTGCCCAGGCGATAGCCGACGCCCTGCAACGGATCGAGCCTGACGCCTCTGCCGAGATCGTTGATGTCCTGGCCGGGTGCAACCACTTCCCGCTCAACCAGTTCCCCCGGCTCTACGGGCCCTTCGTCACCAATCTGCCTCGGGTCTGGCTCACCTTCTGGCGGCTAAGCGATTACCCCCGCGCGGCCGATGCGGTTGCCTCGCTCCTCTGGCCCTTGCTGGCCGAACACCTGCGCGACCTCGTCCGCGAGCATTCGCCCGACGTGATGGTACCGATTCACCCCCTCCTCGTCCGGCCGGCAGTGAGGCTCTCGGAAGAGGGGGCTGGGCTGCCGGTGGCGTGCATCGTCACCGACCTGGTGCGTCTGCATGCCTTCTGGCTCTATCCCCCGGTAGATCGGTACCTGCTCTCCACTGATGAGGCCGCTCGGGCTACCGTGGCCGCCGGTGTGCCTCCGGAGAGGGTGGTGGTCTGCGGACAACCCATCCATCCCGGCGCCCCCGCCTCGCTTACCCGCCATGCGGCCAGGCGAGCCCTGGGCCTGGACGAGCATGCCCCTATAGTGCTAGTGACGGGCGGCGGGGCCGGAGCCGGCCCCCTGCTGGAGGTGGCTGAGAAGCTCGACGAGCAGCTGGAGAGTGAGGTGCAGCTGGCTGTCATCTGTGGCCGCAACGAGCGGGTCCGCCAGCGGCTGGAAGGCCGGACTTGGCGGCGGCGTGCCCAGGTGCTCGGCTACGTAGCCGACATGCCCACGTGGCTCCGGGCTACGGACCTGCTGGTCACCAAGGCCGGTCCCAGCGCCCTGGCCGAGGCCATGGCCGAGGGGCTGCCCACCGTGATCATGAGCGCTTTGCCGGGCCAGGAGACCGACAACGTGCGCTACTTCTGCGGGGAGGGAGCCGCAATCTGGGCCCCCCGAGCGGCCCAGGTCTGCCAGGAGGTGGCCACCCTCCTCCGTGAGCCGGCACGTGCTCAGGCTCTGGCGGCACGCGCCCGCGCCGTCGCCCATCCAGACTCGGCCCGCCTCGCCGCCGAGGCCCTGCTGGAGTTGGCCGTTAGCGCTGGAGTGCCGGCCCCGGCCTAGCCCGGCCCGTTGTCGAGAGCTCGCTCCAGCGCCTGGAGGCTCTCCGGACGAGAAAGGGCCGTGACTTCGTCCCCCACCTGGAGTCGGAGTGATCCGCGGGGGATCAGGGCCGTCCCTCCTCGCACCACCTGGACCAGTACGCACCCCTCCGGCAGGCACAGCTCGGCCACCGTCCGGCCGGCCGCCCGGCTTCCTTCCGCCACCTCGCGCCGCACGACCACCGTGCCGGGCATCTGCCTGAGGGGTGGTGCGGCTGCGTCCCGAGCCAGCTCCCTTCGCCGCCGGAGAGCCAGGTTGTACGCGCGCACTATGTCCTCGCGACCCAGGAGCCCCACCACTCGGCCCCCGTCGTCCACTACCGGCAGCTGCCCGACACCGCGCGCGCCCATCCGCCGCAGGGCCTCGGACACCGGTTCGTCGGGGTGAGCCACCAAGACGTCTCGGGTGGCCAAGTCCATGGCGGTGAGGGAATCCCGCTCGGCCCTGCCATCAGCCGCCTCGAGGTCCATGGCAGTAACGATGCCCAGCAGACGGCCGTCGCTACTCAGCACCGGCAACCCGTGCTGATGGCTGGAAAGCAGCTGCTTCCACAGGAGGGGCAGGGTCCAGTCGGGGTGGGCTACCCTGGTCAGCGGCCTCATCGCCTCTCGCACGGCGATTCCCTCCAGGACATCCACGTCCCGGCCACGCCGCAGGCGCACTCCCCTCCGAGCCAGGCTCAGGGCGTAGATGGAGTCCTCACAGAGCCTCTCGCTAACCAGCGTACTCAGGATGGTCGCTAGCATCAGGGGAAGGATGAGACGGTAGTCGCCCGTCATCTCGAACACCATGACCACCGCCATGACGGGGGTACGGGCAGCCCCGGAGAAGACCGCCGACATGCCCACTAGGGAATAGGCGCCCACCGGCGCCATGGCACCGGGCCACAGCGCCTGGGCTGCCAGGCCGAAGAGCCCACCCAGCATCGCCCCCATGAACAGGCTAGGGGCGAAGATACCGCCTGACCCGCCCGACCCAAGCGTGAGCAGGGTGGCTACCAGCTTCGCCACCAACAGAAGCAGCATCGCCGAGAAGCCCAGCTGGCCGGTCAGCGCTGCCTCAATGCCCTCATACCCAACCCCCAGGACTGCCGGGGCAGCCAGCCCGCAGATCCCCGCACCCAGCCCACCGATGGCAGGGCGTAGGACACTGGGCCAGCGAGGGCGATCGAAGAGGGAGGTCGTCCGATCCAGGAGCAAGGAGAAGGCCACCGCGAGGGGCGCTGCCAAGAGCCCCAACAGCGCAAACAAGGGGAGCTCCATCGGGCTGGCCAGCGCGTAGGCGGGCACGGCGAAGGCGGGCTGGCTGCCCAGCAACAGCGCGCTCACCGCTGCCGCCGTCACCGACGAGACCACCACCGTGCCCAGGTACCCCACGCTGAACTCGCCCAGGATCACTTCCAGCGAGAAGAGCACCCCGGCAATGGGCGCGTTGAAGGTAGCGGCTATGCCCCCCGCCGCCCCGCAGGCCACCAGGTTGCGGACCCGGTCATCGGAGAGCCGAAACACCTGCCCGACCGTCGAGCCAATGGCCGAGCCGATCTGAGCTATGGGCCCCTCTGTACCCGCGGATCCTCCGGAGCCCAGGGTCAGCGCTGAGGCTACCGTCTTGGCTAAGGACACCCGGGGACGGATCCGCCCGCCCCGCAAGGCCACCGCTTCCATCACCTGCGGGATCCCACCGCCCTGCGCCTCCGCCGCCACGTAGCGTCCGATCAGGGCCACCAGCAGCCCGCCCAGCGCCGGCAGCAGAGCCAGGGCCACCGGCCTCGCGAA
>JBMNTK010000113.1:0-12462 GCA_050945695.1 Anaerolineae bacterium
GGAACTGGCTCTGTTGGCGGCCGAGGGTCGGCGGGAGGACGCCGAGAAGCTGGCGCGCTGGTACCGCGACGTCTTCGGGGACCGTTTCTACATCGAGCTTCAGTACCACGAGGGCATCCCGGAGCTAGCTCGGGTCAACAGCGTCCTGCTGGACGTAGCGCGATCGCTGGGGATTCCAGTAGTGGCGACCAACGACGTGCATTACGTCAGGCAGGAGGATGCCCGCATCCAGGACCTGCTGCTGTGCATCCAGACCGGTTCCACCGTCAAGCAGACGGATCGGATGCGCATGAGCGATGAAGGCTACTACCTGAAGAGCCGGGAAGAGATGGCCCGGCTGTTCCCTGACCTGTCTGAGGCCCTGGACAACACGCTCGCCATCGCCGAGCGGTGTGACTTCGGGTTTGGCCCCCGCCAGTACCACTTGCCCAAGTTCCAGGTTCCTGACGGCACCGACTCCCAGACCTACTTGCGGTCGCTTTGCGAGAAGGGAGTGGAGCGCCTGTATGGCGAGGTGTCGGAGGATGTGCGCCGGCGCTTGGACCACGAGCTTTCGGTCATCCACCGGATGGGCTTCGATGACTACTTCCTCATCGTGTGGGACATCGTGGACCAAGCCCGGCAACGGGGGATCTGGTGGAACGTGCGCGGATCGGGGGCCGGGAGCCTGGTCGCCTACGCCCTGGGCATCACCCGGCTGGATCCGCTGCGGTATGGGCTGATGTTCGAGCGGTTCCTCAACCCAGGTCGGGTGAACATGCCGGACATTGACCTGGACCTGCCGGATGACCGTCGAGACGAGATGATCGCGTACGTGACCGCGCGGTACGGGCAGGACAAGGTGGCCCAGATCATCACCTTCGGGACCATGGGCGCGAAGGCGGCCATCCGCGATGCGGGCAGGGCGCTGGACATGCCCCTGCCCGAGGTGGACCGGCTGGCCAAGCTGGTTCCGACCGGTCCCAAGGTGACCATCGAGAGCGCCCTGGAAGAGGTAGCTGAGCTCAGGGATCTGGTGGAGTCGTCGAGCGAGGCGCGAGACCTCATCGAGATGGCGAGGGGCATAGAGGGCATCGCCCGCCACGCTAGCACCCACGCGGCTGGGGTGGTGATCGCGGACCGGCCCCTGGTGGAGTACGCCCCGCTCCACCGGACCACCCATGGCGAAGGTGCCATCACCCAGTACCCCATGGAGGTGGTGGAGGACCTGGGACTGCTGAAGGTGGACTTCCTGGGCCTCTCCACGCTCACCGTCATGCGGCTGGCGGCCAAGCTCATCGAGGAGCGGACGGGCAAGGTCTACGACCTCAACACAATACCGCTGGATGACCCCGAGTCCTTCGCGGTCCTTGCGTCCGGAGACGTCACCGGGCTCTTCCAGGTGGAGAGCGCCGGGATGCGCCGGGTGCTGCGTGAACTGCAGCCTCGCAACATCGAGGACATCACAGCGGTCATTGCCCTCTATCGCCCCGGCCCCATGCAGTTCATTGACGAGTTCGTGGCCTGCCGGCATGGGCGCAAGCAGCCCTCGTACGTGCATCCGTCCCTGGAGCCGATCCTGGGCGACACCTACGGCGTGTGCGTGTACCAGGAGCAGATCATCCGCATCCTAACCGACCTGGCCGGCTACGAACCCGGCGAAGCGGACCAGGTGCGGCGGGCCGTCTCCAAGAAGAAGCAGGCGGACCTGATCAAGCATCGAGGTGGCTTCATCCAGGGGGCGATGAAGCACGGAGGCCTGACCGAGGAGGCGGCCAACCAAGTCTTCGATGCCTTCGAGTTCTTCGCCAACTACGGGTTCAACAAGGCCCATGCCGCCGACTACGCTGCCATCGTCTGTCAGACGGCCTACCTGAAGGCTCACTACCCCGTCGAGTACATGACAGCCTCCCTCACGATCGAGCGGGGCAACTCGGAGAAGGTGGCCGGACTGATCGCAGAGTGCCGCCGGCTGGGCATCGAGGTCTTGCCGCCGTGTGTCAATCACAGCGCTGTCGAGTTCACCATCGAAGGGGACTCCATCCGCTTTGGGATGGGGGCGATCAAGAATGTGGGCGAGGCGGCCATAGAGCTGATCTTGCAGGCCCGGCAGGAGGGAGGGCCGTTCACCAGCCTGGATGACTTCGCCAGCCGAGTGGACCTGCGCCAGGTCAACAAGCGCGTCCTGGAGTGCCTCATCCGGGCCGGAGCCCTGGACTGCTTCGGGAGCCGGGTCGGTCTGCTCAACTCGCTGGACACCATCATGGCCGTCAGCAGCCAGACCCATCAGGCACGTGAAGCCGGCCAGCTCACCATGTTCGACATGGGTTGCGGCGTGCAGGCGCCCAAGGTGGCGATTGATGCCGGCCAGGAGAACGGAGACGGAGCCAGCCTGAAGCAGAAGCTGAGTTGGGAGAGGGAACTGCTAGGGGTGTACGTGTCCGAGCACCCTCTGCACAAGTGGAGCCGTACCCTGGCGGGGATGGTCACGGCCTTCAGCACCGAGCTGACCGAGGAGCTGGCCGGCCAGGTGGTAACGGTCGCCGGCGTTGTGCAGGACATCCGCCGCCTGTCCACCAAGCGGGGCGACACCATGGCCTTCGTCAAGCTCGAGGACCTGCAGGGGACGCTCGAAGTCGTCGTGTTCCCCCGGACGCTGCGGGAGACCGAACCGCTGTGGGAGGAAGGCAAGATCGTCCTGGTGCGGGGCAAGGTGGATAGCAAGGGCGAAGGGGCCAAGCTGCTGTGCGAGTCGGCGACCGATCAGATCAACCACGTGGAAGTGGCCCAGCCGCCAGAGCCCCCGGCGCCCCCGATGCGGTTGGTGGTGGAGTTCCAGCGAAGCGGGGACCTGGAACGGGATCGCCAATGCCTGCGGAAGGTGGTGCAGGCAGCGGCTGGGTACGCCGGCCAGGACGAGCTCTCGCTGCTTGTGCGAGAGGGGGCCAGGACGGTGAGAATAGACTTCCCCAACGCTCGTACGCGGGCGACTGAGGATACAGCCGGTGAGCTCGGCCGCTTGATCGGGGCGCGCCGGTGTTGGGTGGAGAGAGCATACGCGGGAGGAAGTGCTTAGGGTGGCTAAGAGATCGAAGTCCATAGACCGAGTGGAAGAGGCCCTGCGGGAGTTGGGGGTTGACGCTGTCCCGGTGGAGCTGGACAAGAGCGCTCGTACGGCCCAGCTGGCCGCTGACGCCCTGGGTGTACCCCTGGGAAGCATCGTCAAGTCCCTGGTCTTCATCGGTGACGGGTCGGGGATACTGGCCTTGGTGGCCGGTGACCGCCGCGCCGATACGGCCAAGATCGCCGCTGCCTGTGGGGCCACCGAAGTGCGGATGGCGAATGCCGACGAGGTAAGGGAACTGACAGGATATGCCGTGGGTGGGGTTCCGCCGGTGGGCCACCGCACCCAGATGGCCGTGGTAGTGGACGAGAGCCTTTGGCGGTTCGACCTGCTGCACGCGGCGGCCGGTGCCCCGCAGGCGGTCTTTCCTGTCACGATAGACGAGCTGGTGCGGATCACCGGGGCCAAGAAGGCCGATATCGTGGAGGAGAACGGAGGGTAGACCGGGGCCGGAGGTCACCCCGACTAGAGGTATGCGAGGGACGGCTCCCCTATCCGCGCGAGGGCAGGGGAGCCGTCCCTTTATGGGGTGCTCACCGGGGGCAGCTGCACCAGTCGGGCTCTGATCACGCTCGGCTGGTCGCACACCGCCGCTACGCCGGCCGGTGAGAGCACATCGTCAATCCCCAGGATCATCACCCCTTGGCCGCCACGGGCGCTTCGCCCCACCTGCACGAACGAGATGTTGGCACCCATCTCGCCCAGCAGCGTTCCCATCCGGCCCAAGATGCCGGGCTGCTCGACGTGCTCGGTGTAGAGGAGCGTCCCGGCGGGTATGAAGGTGATCCAGAAGTCGTCGATGCGCACGATGTAGGGCTGCCCGTGCAGGATGGTGCCCGCCAGACGATGCGGGCCATCATCGGTGCGCACGGTGAGGGACAGCAGGGCTGAATACGGCCCGACGCTGGCCGAGGTGGTCTCGGTGACGGTAATGCCGCGGTTGAGGGCGGTGACTCTGGCATTCACCAGGTTCACCGGCCCCTCTGACGCCCCCTCCAGGAGCCCCTGCAGAGCGGCAGCGGTGATGAGGGTGGTCCCGATCTCTGCTGCCTGGCCGGCGAAGCACACTTCCACGGACACCACCGGGTGCTCGGCCACGGCTGCGTAGAACCGGCCCAGGCGACGGGCAAGGTCCAGGTAGGGCCCCACCCGCGCTTGCTCCTCCGGGCTGAGGGCGGGGGCGTTGACAGGATGGGCGGGTGGCCGCCCCTCCAGCACGTCTAGCACCTGCTCCGCCACCGCCAGGGCCACATTGCGCTGGGCCTCACGGGTCAGGCCGCCAATGTGAGGTGTGGCCACCACGGCCGGGTGGCGAACCAGCGGTGAACCGGTTGGGGGCTCTGTCGCGAACACGTCCAGCCCGGCACCGGCCAGGTGCCCCGAGTCCAGCGCTCGGAGCAGGGCCTCCTCATCTACGACGCTGCCGCGGGAGCAGTTTATGAGGTAAGCGCCCGGCTTGCAGGCGGTGAGCTGCGCCTCACCGATCAGCCCGTCGGTCTCGGGGGTGGAGGGCAGATGCAGGCTGATGAAGTCGCTGCCGGACAATAGCTCGCCCAGGGGCACGAGGCGTGCCCCCGCGGAGCGGGCCTGGGAAGGGGCAACGAAGGGATCGTGGGCAAGGACGGTCATGCCGAACGCCCGAGCGCGCTCAGCTACGCGGCGGCCGATCCGCCCCAGGCCGACGATCCCCAGTGTCTTGCCGTTCAGCTCCTCCCCACGAAAGGCGCCGCGTCGCCACTCGTCTCGGGCGAGGCTGGCCGAGGCAGGGATGATGCGCCGGGCGAGGCACAGCATCAAGGCAAAGACGTGTTCGGCCACGGCCACCGAGTTGCTGTCGGGGGCGTTGACCACCCACACGCCGCGTTCGGTAGCAGCCTCGACGTCAATGTTGTCCACGCCTACGCCGGCCCGCCCGATCACCCGTAGCGACGGCGCTGCGGCGATCACCTCCCGGGTAATGCGGGTGCCGCTGCGGACGATGATTCCGTCTACGTCCGCCGCCCACTCGGCCGGGTGGGCCGTGCTCCCGTCGGGCATGCGCGCCACCTCGACCCGCTGGGCTAGGAGCGATATGGCCTCCTCATCAATGGGGTCGGCAAGGATAACGCGTGCCATCACGTCACCTCCGACGAGCGGCAGCGCTGCACGGCGGCGGCTATGGACTCCAGCAGGTAGGCGACGTTGCACTCTCCGATGTAGCCCATGTGGCCGATCCGCAGCAGCCTGCCCTTGAGCGCACCCTGACCGCCGGACACCTGGATGGAGTACTCGTCCTCGAGCAGGCGCGAGAGCTCTGCGAAGACGACTCCCTCTGGCAGGTGGGCTGCGGTGACGGTGGGGGAGGCGTGGCTCTCGTCGGCCAGGATGGTGAACCCGAGGTCCCTGAGGCCCTCTCTGATGGCGCGGGACAGGGTTCGGTGCCGTTCGTACACCCGCTCCGGGCCTTCGGCTGCTATGAGGTCGAGGGCGGCATCGAGCCCGTAGAGAAGGCTGATGGCTGGGGTCCACGGGGTCTCGCCGCGGCGGCCGTAGTCCCGAGCGGACTTGAGGTCGAAGTATGTCCTGGGGGTAGTGCAGGCCTCGGCCCGCTCCCAGGCCCGGGGGGAGAGGACCACCATGGACAGGCCCGGCGGAGTCATCCAGGCCTTCTGGGAGGCGGTAACCACCACATCGGCACCTACCGCGGCCATGTCGAAGGGGACTCCCCCAAGGGAACTAACGCCATCCAAAAGGTAGAGGGGCTGCCCCGGTGCCTGCTTGATCACCTCTCCCAAGGCCGCTACGTCGTTGAGCACCCCGGTGCTGGTCTCGCAGTGAGTGACCAACACCGCTCGGTAGCGGCGGCTTGCCAGTCGGTCCCTGACCAGGTCGGGGTCTGCCGCCTGGCCGGGTTCGAAGCGCAGGTAATCCACGGCGGCCCCGTAACGCTGCGCGATCTCGGCGAAGCGCTCGCCGAAGTGGCCGATGCAGACGGACAGCACCGCGTCGTTGGCCTCGATGGTGTTGGCCACAGCTGCCTCTAGGCCACCGGTGCCAGAGGCCGTCAGGAAGATAACCTCGGTTTCCGCGCCAAGGAGAGGGCGCAGGCGGGCGCCCAGAGACAGGAACAGGTCTCGGAACCCGCGGCTGCGGTGGCTCACCATGGACCGGCCGACTGCCGCCTGCACCTCGGGGGGAAGGGGAGTAGGGCCAGGGACACGGACTTCCAAGCTTCTAGACATCAGGGTTTCCTTAACAGAGTTGCAGGAGAGCCGGGTCGTCGTTGACCCGGCTGCTGGGCTTACCCCAACGCCGGCAGGGAGGCCAGAGAGCGCTCGATCTCTTCCTGCGGGTACTCGTAATCCACTAGCTTTCCAGACAGGTAGTTGTCGTAGGCGCCCATGTCGAAGTGCCCGTGGCCACTGAGGTTGAAGAGAATGCAGCGCTCCTCGCCCTCTTCCTTGGCACGCAGGGCCTCGTCAATGGCGGCACGGATGGCGTGGGACGACTCAGGGGCGGGGATGATGCCCTCGGTGCGGGCGAAGGTCAGGGCAGCCTCGAACACTGCTGTCTGAGGATAGGCGCGACCCTGGACGAGGCCCGCATCCACGACCGCACTCACCAGCGGCGCCATGCCATGGTAGCGCAGGCCACCGGCGTGGATGCCAGCCGGCACGAAGTCGTGCCCCAGGGTGTGCATCTTGAGGAGCGGTGTCGTGCACTGGACATCGCCGAAGTCGTAGGCGTAGGTTCCCTTGGTGATGGTCGGGCAAGCGCTGGGCTCGACGGCCAGGAACTGGGTGTCGAGGTTGCGCTCCAGTCGCTCCCGGATGAAGGGGAAGGCGATCCCGCCGAAGTTGGACCCGCCGCCCACGCAGCCGATGACGATGTCCGGGTAGTCGCCGGCAAGCGCCATCTGCTTCAGGGCCTCTTCGCCGATCACCGTCTGGTGCAAGAGGACATGGTTGAGCACGCTACCCAGGGCGTACTTGGTGTCCTCGCGCTGGGCAGCGATCTCCACGGCCTCGCTGATGGCGATCCCCAGGGAGCCGGGGGAGTTGGGGTCCTTAGCCAGGACGTTGCGGCCGGCTTGCGTCTCGGTGCTGGGGCTCGGTACCACGTTGGCGCCCCAGATCTGGATCATCGAGCGACGATACGGCTTCTGCTCGTAGCTGACCTTGACCATGAAGACCTTGCAGTCTATCCCGAACATCTGGGTGGCCATAGCCAGGGCGCTTCCCCACTGGCCGGCGCCGGTCTCGGTGGTGATGTAGCGAACGCCTTCCTGCTTGTTGTAGTAGACCTGGGCCACAGCGGTGTTGGGCTTGTGGCTGCCGGGAGGGCTCACGCTCTCATTCTTGTAGTAGATGCGGGCGGGGGTCCCCAGAGCCTTCTCCAGGCGTACGGCCCGGTGCAGGGGCGACGGGCGCCACAGACGAAGGACCTCACGCACCTCGGAGGGTATCTCTACGTAGCGCTCCTTGGTGACTTCCTGCTCGATGAGCGCCTTAGGGAACAGCGGCGCGAGGTCATCGGGCCCCACCGGCTGGTGCGTGGCCGGGTGTATGGGCGGCGGGAGCTCGGTGGGCATGTCGGCCTGGATGTTGTACCAAGCATGAGGAAGCTCCGACTCACTAAGGACGATCTTGTAGTCAACTGCCATGTCAACCTCCCGTGACACTATGAACTACCGCCCTCACGGCGACGACGGTGCGACGGAAAAACAAAAAACACTCTGTCCCATAGGGACGAGAGTGTCTCTCCCGCGGTGCCACCCCGCTTAGGCCGCTGGTGCGGCCTCTCTTACCCATCGCCAAACTACCGACGACGGGGCCGGGTAACGGCGGCCAGACGGCACAGCCTACTTGCTCGTGGCTTTCAGCCTGCGGCTCCCAGGTCCATTCAGCGGGGACTGCGGCACCCGGCTTTCACCTTGCCCGGGCTCTCTGGGCCAAGTTGGCCCGCCTACTACTCCTGATCAGCGCCTTTCCTATCCAATTGCGAGAAGTATACGTGGGCCTTACCGCCCTGTCAATGCCGATGGGTCCTGGAACGGGATATCGGCGTAGTGAGTTCCCCAGCCTATCTGCGGTGAGGCTTTGCCGGGCAGTCTGGCCGGTGCGTATAATCGCTTACCACTTCTGCGGGGATGGACCGAGCATCATGTCGTACGACTACGTTGTGATAGGGGCGGGGCCGGCGGGCTACGTGTCCGCCATTCGGGCGAGCCAGTTAGGCGCCCGGGTGGCACTGGTGGAGAAGGAGTGCGTAGGGGGCACCTGCCTCAACCGGGGTTGCATTCCCACCAAGGCCCTGGTGGAGAGCTCCACGCTTCTGCGCCGGATTCGCGAGGCCGATGTGTTCGGGCTGATCGTCGAGGGCACCGTCCGCGCCGATTTCGCCGCGGTGATGGCCCGCAAGGACGCCATCGTGTCCCGCATCGTGGAGTCGGTGCACGGCCTCCTAGAGGCGCAGGGCGTTGAGGTGCTTCGGGGTCAGGCCCGCCTGACCGGCGCCGACCGGCTGGTGGTGGAGCGGGCGGATGGCTCGACCGAAGAGGTGGAGTTCCGCAGCGCCCTCATCGCTACGGGGTCGGTGGCAGCCCGGCCTCGCATCGAAGGTGCCGACCTGCCCGGAGTGCTCGATTCACGGCAGTTGCTCGGCCTACGGGAACAGCCCAAGCGCCTCGTGGTCGTGGGGGCCAGCGTGGTGGGGATGGAGATGGCCACCATCTTCCACAATCTCGGCACCGAGGTCACCGTCCTGGGGCGGCAGACCTTCCTCAAGTCGGTGGACCCGCAGTTGGCGCGCCGGTACCGGGCCCTGGCTACCCGCAGGGGCCTGTGCATCACCGTCGGTGTGGATTTCGAGCGCATCGAGGCCGTGGACGGAGCCCTGCGCATGCACTACTCGATTAAGGGCAAGCCCGCCCACGTTGACGCGGACGCCATCCTGCTGGCCGCCGGGCAGACGCCCGTCACCCGGGGCCTGGGGCTGGAGGACGTGGGCGTGGAAGTGGATGAGCGCGGCTACATCCGGGTGAACTCGCGCCTGGAGACGAGCGTGAAGGGCATCTACGCCGCCGGAGACGCGATCGGTGGGTGGATGCTGGCGCACGTGGCCTCCCACGAGGGCATCGTGGCAGCCGAGAACGCCCTAGGCGCTGACCGGGAGATGGACTACCTGGCGGTGCCCAACTGCGTCTTCACCGATCCGGAGATCGCAGGGGTGGGCCTCAACGAGTCGGAGGCCAAGGCGGCAGGGTACAACGCAGCCGTGGCGCGGTTCCCGCTTTCTGCCAGCGGTCGGGCTCTGACCATGGGCGAAGAAGAAGGGCTAGTGCGGCTCGTGTACGACGCTGACACTGGCCGGGTCCTGGGCGTGCACATGATGGGGGCGCATGCCAGCGAGCTGATTGGGGAAGGGACCCTGGCGGTGCAGGCTGGGCTGAGCGTGTCGGACCTGGCGAACACCATGCACCAGCACCCGACTCTCTCCGAGTGTCTGATGGAGGCCGCGACGGCGGCCGCCTGCGGGGAGGGGATCCATTATCGCCGAGTCTGAGCCTGCCGTCGCCGTCTCGCTAGGGACGGCTGTAGTGCTGGGCCTGTGCCGGGCCCCGATGGCCGTTGCCCCGACGACTGCCTACCTCATGGTGGGGGGGCGCTGCGGGCGCGACTGCGCCTTCTGTGCTCAG
The DNA here is from genome assembly GCA_050945695.1 of Anaerolineae bacterium. Taxonomy (GTDB): domain Bacteria; phylum Chloroflexota; class Anaerolineae; order DRVO01; family DRVO01; genus Ch71. Next base: position 9,780 of record JBMNTK010000113.1, read on the forward strand.
GCCCGTACCAGCGGTGCGGGGGCAGACATGCTCTCGCGCGTATCTTGGCCCCCCTTCCCAGACCGGCAGGTCATCGAGGCGTTGCAGGCGCAAGCGGGCCGGTTTCAGAGGGTCTGCATCCAGTCCACCGCTGGGCCGGGCTCGTTTGACCGCCTGCTGGCACTCGTCGAGCAGCTTCGCGTCCAGATCTCGCTGCCGGTGGACGCATCGGTTCTGCCGCCGTCCCCGCAGGCGGCGGATGCCCTCATCGAGGCCGGTGTGGACCACATCGGCTTTGGGGTGGATGCGGCCACCATGTCGGTCTTTCGTGCCGTCAAGGGGCCTGGCTGGGAGCAGTATCGGGGCCTGATCGAGCACGTGGCCGAGCGGCACCCTGGGCGCGCTGCCGTCCACCTGATCGCCGGCCTGGGGGAGAGCGAAAGGGAACTGATCCAGGCGATCCAGGCCTATGCGGACGCCGGGGTCACGGTGGGACTGTTCGCGTTCTGCCCGGTGGCCGGCACGCGCATGGCCGGCCATCCTCAGCCCGCCCTGGCCAGCTACCGACGGGTCCAGGTGGCGGCCCGGCTCATTGCCGGCGGGTGGGCGCGGGCGCACGACCTGGGCTTCGACGATCAGGGGACGCTGGCGCAACTGCCGGATGGGGTGCTGTGCCATCTGCTGGACGGCAAGGCCTTCGAGACGTCGGGTTGCCCTGGCTGCAACCGTCCTTACTACAACGAGCGACCAGGCGGTGCCATGTACAACTACCCGCGGCCACTCACCGAGAGTGAGGCGCGCGAAGCCCTCATGTCCACCGGGCTGGTCCAGGGAGTGAGCGGTGGCTGAGAGCGCTCGCTGGCGCCTCATCCGAGACTCTGAGGCGGATGGCGCCCTGAACATGGGCCTAGACGAAGCGATACTGGAGGCGGTCGCCCGAGGTGACTCGCCGCCTACGCTGCGCTTCTATCGCTGGAACCCCACCTGCTTGAGCATCGGCTACGCTCAGAAGGCGGACGCTTTCGACCTGGATGCCCTGCGCCGCCGCGGTTGGGGATTCGTGCGCCGGCCGAGCGGAGGACGGGCGGTCCTCCACCACCGCGAGGTGACCTATTGCGTGGCGGCTCCGGCCTCAGACTGGCGCATGGCCGGGGGCGTGCTGGAGTCGTACCGGCGGCTCAGTGATGGCTTCCTTCATGGCCTGAAGCAGCTTGGGTTAGGGGTATCGGCGGAAAGACAGCGAACAGCCGGCGAGGGCAGTTCGGCTGCCTGCTTCGACGCGCCGTCCCGCTATGAGCTGACGGCGGATGGGCGCAAGCTGGTGGGCAGCGCTCAGTGGCGCCGGGGCGAGGGAGTGCTGCAGCACGGTTCCATTCCACTGTCGGGGGATGTGGCCGAAGTGGTGGACTACCTGATGCTGCCGGAGGCCGATCGGGAACGGGCCCGCGCGCTGCTTCTGCGTCGGGCCGGCACGGTGGAACAGGCGCTTGGCCGGGAGGTCGAGTTCGCCGAGGTGGCGATGGCCGTAGCCGCCGGCTTGGGGGAGACCCTGGGCATCACCTGGGAGGAGGCCCCACTCACCGACGATGAGATCAGGCGCGCTTCAGAACTGGCCGAGACTAAGTATGCGACGAACGCCTGGAACTTCCGCAGTTAGGTTCGGGCTGGTCTGCGCGATCGCGGCCCTGAGCGGGCTGCTGTGGTGGACCAGCGCGGCCGCCCAGGACCCGTGCGAGAACCCGGGCAACAAGACCTTCAACTGCCAGTTCGACACCTTCACCGCCGCCCCTGGTGGGGAGGTGCCGGAGGGGTGGTGGCCGTTCGTCCTGTCCGGCCACCCAGCCTTCGATGCTGCCTCTGACACGCCGAAGTTCCCGGCCTTGAGGATCTGGGCCGACGGCGAAGGGTTCGTAGCCGGCATCTACCAGGAAGTGAGCGAGGTGGAGGTCGGGGCAACCTACGAGGCCTTCGTCGGCTGGGCCGTGTTCCAGTCCGCCGGCCCCGAGATGGGACGGGCCATCGGCATCGACCCGACCGGCGGCACTGACCCCCAGGCGGGCTCGGTGGTGTGGAGCCCCGAGGTCTGGGAGAAGAAGCGCACCAACCCCGAGCTCCGTGTCCGGGCGGTGGCCCAGTCCGATCGGATCACGGTGTTTGTGCGGGTCAACAACCCTCGTACCTATGGCGCCGATCAGGCGTTCCTGGATGCAGTCAGCCTGATACGCGACGAGTCGGTTCCCGTGGTTCCACCGGCGGAGATCCCTACCGACACGCCCGTTCCAGAACCCGAGCTGCCGCCGGATCCCACCGCCACCCCGGTTCTCGAGAGTGCGCCTGCGCCCGACCCTACGGCAACAGCGGTACCGGTCCCTACAGACACACCCGTTCCGACGGCCACCGCGACGGAGACCGCGGTGCCCACGCCAACGGCAACTGACACACCCGAGCCCACGGCGACCTCCACGCCTTCGCCCGTCCCGCCGACGGCCACGCGGGTGCAACCTTCACCGGAGGTGTGGGTTCTGGCCAGTGCCTCACCCGCCGCCCTGGCGACGGCTCCGTTTTCAACCCCGGCGGCGGCTAGGGCGAACGTGAGTGGCGGGGGGAATGCGTGGATGCTGGTGACGGCAGCTGTCGCCGGTGGCCTGACGACGGCGATCGCCGGGTGGCGAGCCCGGCGGCGGGGTTAGGAGGTCAGCCATGA
>JBMNTK010000114.1:0-12446 GCA_050945695.1 Anaerolineae bacterium
CGAGGCCCAAGCGGCGCCGTGCCAAGCCGCGCGGACGCTTGTCCATGGTTCGCGAGGCCCTGCCAGGCCTGGTCGGCCGCCGACCACCACCACGAACCCGAACCGGAATTGCCGGTTGGGTGATCGGCCAGACGGCGGGGGCGGCGGCCGCTAGGGCGCTAGTGAAGCGATTGCCGCTGAGAGCAGCGTGACGAACACGTCTACGAGGAGGAATACGTGCAGCTAGACAGAGGGTTTTCCCGTGAGGTTAACATCGGGCGTTCGGAACGGTGGGCCTCTTTGCTCGTCGGAGCGATTCTCCTCGCCTATGGGTTTGCCCGTGCTTTCCGGGGGCTGATCTGGCTCCTGCTTGGAGGCACCCTCTTCTACCGGGGCTGGAGCGGACACAGCTTCCTCTACAAGGCCCTGGGGCTGGATGAGACCGGCCGCCGCGCTACCTGGGCTTGGCCAGGCGGGCCGGGCATACGGGTAGAGGAGACCATCGTGGTGAACAGGCCGGTAGAGGAGGTCTACCGGTTCTGGCGGAACCTGGAGAACCTGCCCCACGTGATGAGCCACGTTGTCTCCGTCACACCCATGGGCGAGAGACGATCGCACTGGGTGGTGCGTGCTCCCGGGCCCATCTCGAGCACGGTGGAGTGGGATGGCGAGATCGTGGAGGAGCGGGAGAACGAGCTCATCACGTGGCGTTCCTATCCCGGCTCCCAGGTGGATGTCGCCGGGTCGGTGTTCTTCCGTCCCACGCCGGACGGTGAGGGCACCGAGATCCGTGTGCTTCTGGCCTATAGCCCCCCGGGCGGAGCTGTGGGCACGGCCGTGGGCCGGCTCCTCAACAGCCTGACTGAGGACGAGATCCGCCACGACCTTCGCCAGTTCCGGGATCGAATGGAGGCGGGCCAGGAGCTGATGGCCATCCCCTTTGGGACGGTGAGGTGGTACGAGCGCCCTACAGTGGAATGACCGAGTGTGGCGCAGACGAGCTGAGTATCGTTAGATCACAGGAGGAATCGTGAGGGAACGTAAGAAGCGAGGGCCGGAGGCCCAGGATGAGGTACGGTCCAACCTTAGGACCACGCCCAGCCAGGCAGAAGGCGAGCGCTCCACGGTGGAGCAGGACCTTTGCATGCAGGACGCCAGGGCCAGGCAGGCCAACCCCGAGGACGAGTGCGAACTGACGGACTCGGAGCCGCATGCCCTGGAGACCCAGCTCCCGAGCCAGGCGGAGGGCGGCCGGCAGACGGTAGAAGAGGACCTGGCAGAAAAGAGCCGAAGGCGCTGACGCCAAGGGCAGGGAATCACCGGGCGGGGTGTTGCCCGCAAGCCGCAGCCCGCCCGGCCTCCCGGCCCTTGCGCCCGGCCATCGGTAGAGCCCGAGTGTTGGAGGAGCAGAGTGGAGAAGCGGGTGTTGGGCCAGACTGGCGAACGCCTCTCGGTAGTGGGGTTCGGAGGCATCGTAGTCCGCAACGAGACGCCCCAGGCGGCCGCGGAGTACGTGGCCAAGGCGATCGAACGGGGCATCAACTACTTCGACGTTGCCCCCTCATACGGCAACGCTGAGGAGCGGTTGGGACCGGCCCTCGAGCCCTACCGGGATCAGGTCTTCCTGGCCTGCAAGACGGAGCGGCGCGATCGGGAGGGCGCCGAGGCCGAGCTGCGAGCCTCCCTGAGAAGGCTTCGCACGGATCACGTGGACCTCTACCAGTTCCATGCGGTGAAGTCGCTGAGCGAGGTGGAGGAGATTCTGGGCCCGGGTGGGGCCATGGAGGCCTTCCTGGACGCCCGAGAGCAGGGACTGATCCGCTACATCGGCTTCTCGGCTCACTCCGAAGAGGCGGCACTGGCCATGATGAACCAGTTCCAGTTCGACAGCGTGTTGTTCCCCTTCAACTGGGTCGCCTGGTACCGGGGAGGGTTCGGCCCCCGAGTGCTCCAGCAGGCCCAGGACAAGGGAGTTGGGGTGCTCGCGCTGAAGGCCCTGGCCAAGCGAAAGCTGGAGGAGGGCGAGGACCGGCCGTGGGCCAAGAGCTGGTACGCACCGGTGGAAAGCTACGAGGAGGCCCGCTGGGGCCTGAGGTTCACCCTGTCGCTGCCGGTGACGGCGGCCGTCAGCCCCGGACATGCCGAACTGCTGTGGTGGATGGTGGACGCAGCGGAGGAGCTGGAGCCACTGTCTGAGAGCGAACAGGCCCAGCTGGCGCAGATGGCCGGCGGGCTGACCCCTATCTTCCCGCAGGTGTACGCCTAGCAGCCCCCGGGCAGGGGGCTCTCGCCAGTCTGGAGCCCCCCTGCCCGGGACCTGAGGGCCGTGGCTAGATGTCCCGGTCTGGGAGGAACCCGTAGTACTGCTGGACGCGGCGGATGTTCTCGACGTTAGACCATCTGGCGCGGTCGTACTCGGGAGCGTTCCTGATCTTGTCTCGGGTCACCCGGAAGAACACGTCTGCGGTGGACCAGCGGATAGACTCCAGGGCCCCCACTGGCACCATGACGTGACCCCCGCGTCGCCAGGCGGTGGTATCCACGATGATGTACTGGATGGCCCAGTTGGCGTCGTCCACCAGGAAGCTGGCCACCCGCCCGATCTCGCCGTTGGTAGCCTGGGCGGTGTAGCCGGCCACTTCCTTGGTGCTGCGCAGGGTGGGCCGCCGGACCTGGCCTTCGGCTGCTGCCTTGTCCATTTCGGCGTGGGCCTGGGCGTGCTCCATCTCCCGCTGGATGGCGACGGTGGGAGCGGGGTACTGGGTTACGCCGCCGGTACCAAGGGGTTCCCCTAGAGGGAAGCCGACCCAGTATCGGGACCAGCCGTAATGAGCGCGCAGCTCGTCCTCCTGCTCGGCGGAGAGAGGGGGAATGCTACCCAGATCGGGGGCGCCCTCGATCTGCTCCTTGGTCACGGCGGCGACCAGTGTTTTCTCTTCCCACATGCCCTTGGAGAGGGGCTGGAGGGCTTCCGTGCCGATCAGCACCCGTTTGCCAGTGAGCCAGGTCCCGGCATCCACAACCACGTAGCGTATTGCCAGGTCAGTGTCGCTGAAGAGGAAGTCTGCCACTTCGCCGGCGTCGGCGCCGGCGACGCGTACAGTGAAGCCGTATAGGTCGTCAACGTTGCGTAACATAAGTCCTAACCTCCGGATTGAGTGTGCACACGGGCGGGAGAGCGTCCGCGATACGGCTCCAACAGGGGCCGTACAGGGGAAGGCTGGCAGGTGCGGAAGCGACGCCGATTCGGTTCGGGGCTGAGGCGTGGCATCAAGGCACCCGGGAGCGGTGAGGCGAGTTCAGTGAAGCATTCAGCCAACGACGTATACCCAACTATCGAAGTGTATAGTGCAACGTACAGATGCCCGTATAGCTTGGCCGGGTGGTCGTGTCAAGGGGCTGCGGGGGTGGGATCGTGAAGCTGGTGTTCCTGGGCACGCGCGGCTACATCGAGCCTCGCACGGAGCGGCACTACCGTCATAGCACGACCCTGGTGCAGTACAGGGGCAGGGGGATTGCACTGGACTGCGGGGAGGACTGGTTGGGGCTGGTGGCGGGGTGGCGGGTGCAGGGCATCTTCGTCACGCACGCCCATCCCGACCACGCCTGGGGGCTGAAGGAAGGGGCGCCGTGTCCGGTGTATGCGACGGCGGATTCGTGGGAGGCGATGCGCAACTTCGTGGTGGAGGAGAGGAGGGTGGTGGCGCCCCGCGCGCCGGTGGAGGTCGAGGGGATTCGGGTGGAGGCATTCCCGGTGGAGCATTCGACGCGGGCCCCCGCCGTGGGGTACCGGGTGAGCGCCGGGCGGGCGAGCATCTTCTACGTGCCCGACGTGGTTTACATAATAGACCGAGCGGAGGCCCTGGGTGGGGTGGACGTGTACGTGGGCGATGGGGCGACCATCGTCCGGTCCATGGTGCGCAAGCCCGGCGAACGGCTCATTGGCCACTCTCCAATCCGCACTCAGTTGGGATGGTGTCAGAAGGAAGGCGTCCGGCGGGCGATCTTTACCCACTGTGGCTCGGCCATCGTGGCCGCGGATCCCGAGGAGGTGGCGGCCCAGGTGAACCAGCTGGCCCAGGAGCGGGGGGTGCAGGCGCAGATCGCCTACGACGGGATGGAGGTGGTGTTGCGCTAGTGGGGTCTGCCCCCTCGTCGGTTGGCGTGAGTTGCAGCGATCGTGTGGGGTGTCTATAATGGTGAGTGACTTCGGGGCGTAGCGCAGCCAGGTAGCGCACTTGAATGGGGTTCAAGTGGTCGGAGGTTCGAATCCTCTCGCCCCGACCTTAGAGACAGTAGACGGGCCGTCGGCAGCCAATGTGGCACCGGCGGCCCGTTTTGGTGTCTGCGGGCCGCCGGCCGGCGGTGCGTGGACTATGGTGAGCAGGCGGATAGGAACCGCCGAAAGCGGTTCTGCGGCTGTAGTAGCGCTACACTGCCTGGATGGCCATTGCTCCAACCGCGCTGAACTAGCGGAAAGACCAGCCTAACGGTAGGAATCCCCAGATGCAGCTTGCATACTCAGCCGCCACCGCGGTCGCAGAGGCTAGTCTACACAGGGTACTGAACCGAACGTTGTGGCGGACTACAGAGCAGACGGCCGTCTTGGTCACAACTTGGTGTAGAGCTGCCGGATCGTCGCCTTCCAGTCGCGCTTCTGGTCAAGGAGGGACGACGCGAGTTCGGCGGCTGTGTCCAGAGCGTAGGAGGCAGCCGCAGCCAATCGGGCGAGCCGACGTAGGTTGATGTGGCTCAGCGTGGGCGGCAACGACCGGCTACCGCCCTTCGTGATGGGGTACCTGAAGGCGGTTGAGTCGGGATCTGTGGCGTCAAACTGCTCGATGAACGAGTCTACGAATCTGAGCTCACACTCTGGAATGCCAAGTTCCAGGTGCACTAGCCCAGCTCTACATCTAGCCCACAGCTCGGGCAGACGATGCGACGTGGGCCAGTCGGCGGGCCTGTCTAGTAGCAGTCCGGTGGTGACTGCAAGTGACTCGAGCCTCAGTTCGAGCCAGTGGCGATACAGGAAGGCGATCGGATAGACGAGGTAGTCCTGGTGGCGGTGCTGGGTCATCACGTAGCGAGCCAGTACCTCTGCGGCCCGTCGGTAGCCCTCGGCATAGAGCTGGGTGTCGTCAGCGGTGAAGCCAAGGCATGCATTGCTTTGCCAGTCGTCCCCGGGCGCAGACAGGCCCAATAGGTGCTCGGCAGCGTCTGAGTCACTGGTAGTCGCGCCTTCTGTCAACGCTTATCACCTCCTGCTGATCCCACTGATCTCGCTGAACGCCTTCAGGTACATGTCGACCCCCGGGCATAGCTAGCACTGGTGGGTTGTCAGGAGCCCCCTCAACGGGAGTGCAGAGAGCTTCGTTGGCGGCCGGGCCTCAGAGCAACGGGCGTGCGGCCATGGGCTGCTCTCCTGAGCACATGCGGCCAGAACCTCACATCTGCTCTGTCAGGTCGTCCATGCGAGCGCTGAGTTCGCGCCTACGCCGCTTCAGCTCGGCAATCTTGCGATGCAGGGCCACCATCCTTTTTACGTGGGGTGGATAGCTGGCAGTGTCCACAGATCTTCGGCGCTGAATGGCCTTGTGTGTGCTCTCCGCTTCCTCCCTAGCGTACTCCTCTGGGTCTGACTCACTAAGCACTCGGTTCCACACGAATAGGATTCCCCCCAGGATGAGCAGCACTACGGCCACTTTCTGTCCGGCTCCGGCTCCATTGGGGATCGAACAGAGCAGGCAACTGAAGAGCAGTAGCGCGAGGGACACGATGCCAACGCCGCCGGCAAGGCCCTCCCTGCTCTGCCGGATCGCCTCCTCCAGCGACTCACGCGCGGCTTCGTACTGCTCCTCCAGCTCCTGCTGCTCGGTAGCAAGGCTCAGCAGGGCCGTGCCTGTGGCGATGACACTGGTGTCGGCGCCAATGTCTGTTAGCTTGGCTAGCAAGTGGCCCGAAGACCCCTGCGTGATGCGGAGCCTACTACCGCAGTGAACGCAGTAGACGAACTCGGCGTCGACGGGACCGTGCAAAGGGGCACCGCAGTTAGGGCACTGAATCGCCTGAGTAGCCATGGGATGAACCCTCTCGCGCAGCCAGCGTGAGCACACAGGGACATCGGATACACGGGCTCGGCCAGTCTGTACCAACTTAGGGATCGGATGTCAATGGTGCTGAGCGAAGCAAGGCGGAGTCAGGGATGCTGCGGCCCGCTGCTATCTCGGCCAGGGTGCGGCGGATGCGCGGCCCGGTGGCGGTACCGGGTGCGGCTTGCCGAGCTGCCTCTGGATCCGGCCTCTTGGTACCCAAATCGGCCCAGCGTCGCTTGCCCCATCTCGCCCAGCCTCCCTAGACTAGCCGCAGCGCGCCACGGAGGTACGGACCATGGACTACCAGGCGGACTATGACGTCGTCGTTGCCGGGGGCGGCATCGCCGGGGTGGCGGCCGCGCTCGAGGCGGCCCGGTGCGGCATGTCGGTGGCGTTGGTGGAGAAGACCGTGCTGCTGGGCGGGCTGGCCACCACCGGCCTGATCCTGGTCTACCTGCCTCTCTGCGATGGCAACGGCACCCAGGTCACCTTCGGCATAGCTGAGGAGCTGCTGCACCTCAGCCTCAAGTACGGGCCGGGCCAGGTGCCGGAGGGCTGGAAGCAAGGCGCGCAACTCGAAGAGCGGAGCCGCTACCGGGTGGTGTTCAACCCCGCCTCCTTCGTCCTCGCCCTCGATGAGGTCCTGGAGGAGGCGGGGGTGGAGCTGTGGCTCGATACCCTGGTGACCCGTCCCGTCGTGGAGGACGGCCGGGCCGCCGGCGTCGAGGTGGAGAACAAGGCCGGCCGGGGGACGCTGCGTGGGCGCTGCCTGGTGGACGCCACCGGCGACGCGGACCTGGCATTCCGCGCGGGAGCTCCCTGTGCTGAGGGGCTCAACTGGCTGAGCCTTTGGGCCCTTGAGGTGGACACTGCGGGCGAAGGGGGAGCGCGCCCCAAGATGACCTGGGTGGGCGCTAACGCCAATGGCCGAGGACAGTCCGCCGACATGCCCCGCGTCTCCGGGTGCGGCCCACGCGATGCCACCGAGTTCGTCTTGGCGGGCCGACGGCTGCTCCGGGAGCGGTACCGCGAGCGCTACGCGTCCGGCCAGGCCAACAGGGACACCCTCTACCCAGTGGCTCTCCCGGCCATGGCCCAGTTCCGTACCACCCGCCGCATCCTGGGCCGTGAGGGCATGCGTCCGGGGCAAGCCGGCGTCACCCGGCCGGACTCGATCGGACTGGTGGGTGATTGGCGAACGGCAGGCCCGGTGTGGGAGGTGCCTTTCGGAGCGCTCGTGCCCCAGGGTGTGAGCGGGCTGGTGGTGGCAGGCCGGTGCCTTGATGCGGAGGGGGACGCATGGGAAGTGGCGCGGGTGATCCCACCGGCGGCGCTCACCGGCCAGGCTGCAGGCGCAGCCGCCGCCCTGGCCGTGCGCAGCCAGACGAGCCCAGACCAACTCCCGGTTCAGGCGCTCCAGGACCACCTGCGAGGGCGGGGAGTACCGCTCCACCTGGCAGAGGTGGGCCTCTAGGGACCTCGGCTGGGTTGGGAGGGGTGTCGGGCCGCCTCCCCTGGCAGGGAAGTGAGCGATCCCCTCAAGCTCAGCACCGATTTTCATACATACTTCTTATCGAATTCCCGGTGTATATCTGCTATCATCCCGGCAGCGTTACATTCGCGTTAGGACTTAGGAGGTATGGAATGAAACGGTTGGCTCTGTTCCTCGTCCTGGCGGTATTCGCTGTCGCTCTCCCCATGGTCGTCCTGGCTCACACCCAGGAGGACCCTCTGCGCGTGGACCTCATCGCCGGCCAGAACATGGATGCCGGTGACGTCTTGGTCTGGAACGGGGTCGAGAACGGCAGGGCGTTCCTACAGGTGACCTACGCCGGCAAGGACTGGTGCGTCGGTGAGACCCACCTGCACGTGGCCACCAGCCTCGCTGACATCCCCCAGACCCGATCCGGTAACCCCATCCCGGGCCAGTTCACCTACAAGCGGGAGGGCGCCTGCACGCCTGGGGCCAGCATCCGGATACCGCTGGACAATGTGCCTGTCGGTACCGTGCTGTACATAGCGGCTCATGCCGAGGTCTTCCCCATGGTTGATGGCGGCGGCTCCTGCTGCGGGTGCGACCCATGTGGTGACCTTTGCAGCCGCTGCGACTGCACCGGCGAGGGCGAGACGGCCTGGGGCTTCGGTCCGGGCTTCTCTGGCGCTAACTGGGCCACCTACTTCACCTATACCGTGCAGTAGGGGCTTCGGTCTCATATAGGTAGCCCAACCACAGCGGGGCCCGCTCCAGCGGGCCTCGTTTTCGTTCCCAGGAGCCGTGCCTCGACCGAGGCCGGGCGCACCAGACACGATTTCACTCCACTGCCCCTCTCGCCAGCCATAGACTCCTCGCTGGCGCTCGGAATGACAGGGAGGGGCGCTCGATGTAACGCGACAGTGCCCTTGGGATGGCGGGGCGAGGAGCGGGGAGCTGCCTGGACTGGTAGAGAGGGGGCTCGCACCGACGGATTGGGGGGCATCACCGAGCGCTTTGACGCCCGGGCGGTGCCGGCGTAGAGTGCTGGCACCGGTGAACGTGCTCGGTGGGGGGGCAGAATGAAGAAAGGACTGATGTTTGCGCGCAGCTTCGGCGGCTTTCACCCGGCCGACCGAGCCTTCGAGGTCGTCTCGGCCGAGCTGGAACGGCGCGGAATCGCCACGGTGGAGAAGGCCACCGACATGGACGCCTTCAACCACCTGGACGGCTACGACCTGCTCATCATCTACAGCGACCGGGGGCAGATGGACGACGATCAGGCTCGCGCCCTGGTGGCCTGGGTGGAGGGGGGCGGGGCCTTGGTGGCGCTGCACGGTGGTATGGCCGCCTTTCCCGAGAACGCCATCTACCACAACCTGCTCGGGGCAGACTTCAACGGCCATCCGCCCCGCATGCCCTTCACCGTCTGGACGGTGGACCGCGAGCACATGATCACCCGGCGGGCCCCGGAATCCTTCACCGTGGAAGACGAGCTCTACCTGGTGACGCAGCGGAGCGACTTCCACACCCTGTTGGAGGCGCGCCAGCTCGGCCAGCCGGTGCCCATTTCCTGGGTGCGGGAACAGGGCCGGGGCCGGGTATACTACCTGGGGCTGGGGCACGATGCGGCCGCCCTGGCTCACTCCACCTTCCTCGACCTGACATGCCACGGCACCCGCTGGGCCCTGGGCCAGGTCCCTCGCCCCGACGTGCGGCTGGGGCTGGTCGGCTACGGCAGCCAGTTCGGCATGGGCCACTACCACGGGACGCTGGCGAGCGTCACCCCCGGCATTAACCTGGTGGCCGCCTGCGACCTCAATCCTCGGCAGATGGACCTGGCTGCCGAGCACTGGCCTGGCATCCGCACCTGCACCGATCCCCTACAGATCGCCTCCGACCCGGACGTGGACCTGGCGGTGGTGATCGTCCCGCACAACGTCCACGCTCAGGTGGCTCACCAGTTGCTCGACGGGGGCAAGCATGTCATGGTGGAGAAGCCCTTCACCATGACCGGGGCCGAGGCTGCCGGGCTGATCGAGAAGGCCAAGGCCAAAGGCCTGACCCTCACCGTCTTCCAGAACCGCCGCTGGGATCGGGACTTCATGGCCCTGAAGAAGATAGCCGACTCGGGGGAGATCGGCGAGCCTTACCTGTTCGAGCTGTTCCTGGCCGGCTACGGGCACCCCGGCTACTGGTGGCGGTCGGACAAGGACGTCTCCGGCGGGCTCATGCACGACTGGGGCGCGCACGGGGTGGACTGGGGCCTCAACCTGATCCCGGACGACGTGGTCGCGGTCAGCGCCTGGGCCCAGAAGCGGCGCTGGTTCGACGTCAACGTCGCCGACGCGGCCAAGATGATGGTGAAGTTCGCCGGCGGGCAGCTGATGGACATCGAGTTCGGCAGCCTCTCGGCCTCCCGCAAGGCCTACATGCGGCTCTTGGGCACGCGGGGCGCGGTCGAGGTGCGCCCGGCTCACCGCGATATCGGCGGCAACATCCTGGTCTACCGAGCGACGGATAACGGTGTGGCCGAGGAGCTGCGGCCCTACCGGCCGACCGGGAAGGGACCGCACGCGTGGTCCGAGCGGTCTCAGGTGGAGGAGCTCTACCGGCGGCTCGCCGACCACCTCATCCTGGGCGATCCGGTGCCGGTGACGCCGGAGTCCTCGGCTCGGGTCATCGGTGTGATCGAGGCAGCCAACATCTCGACCGAGTCCGGCCAGCCGGAGAAGCCGACTTACTGGTAGAACCAGGTGGGACGGCCTAGAGACGAGGGACGAGTGACATGACCCCACGCGAGCGGATGCTCATCGCCATGACCGGGGGTGTGCCGGACCGGGTGCCGGCCACCCCGGACATATCGAACATGGTGCCCTGCCGGCTGACAGGCAAGCCCTTCTGGGAGATCTACTACTTCCGGCAGCCACCGCTGTGGCAGGCCTACATAGAAGCGGTGCGCTACTTCGGGATAGATGGCTGGTTCACCTATGGCGACATGCAGTTCCAGTACCCGGGTGAGCGCTACCAAGCTATCGAGGACATCACCAAGGGCGACGGCCGTTGGGTGGTGACGGTACGGGGCCTCTTGGACGGGCTCCCCTGGCGCTCCGCCACCACCTACTACGAGGCCGATCCGCCGACGGTCACCGAGAAGCCCATCGAGGACCTGGAGGCACGGTGGGACCTGGTGGAGAAGTGGTTGGCGCCGCCGGTGGGCTACAACCCGTCGCTGCTGCACCAGCAGCGGGCGCAGTTGGGCGACCTGGGCATCTTCGGGGTATCGGTGGGCTACCCCGGCTTTCATGCCTGGTACGGGCTCTTCAAGGGCGGCCTGCCCGACCTGTCCTACTGGTACTATGAGAAGCACGACCTGATCGAGGAGCTGCGGCGACTCCACCACGAGCAGGCTGTAGCGCAGATGGAGATGATCCTGCACGAGCGGCCGGACTTCGTCCTGCTGGGGGCATCGGGCACCATCACCCTGCAGTCGCCCAAGATCGCCCGGGAGTTGTCGCTGCCCACCATCAAGGTCCTGACCGCCATGGCCAAGAAAGCGGGCGTGCCTACCATGCTGCACTCTTGCGGCCTGGAGCGCGACCTGGTTGCCTGGTGCGCCGAGGAGACGGACCTGGACTGCATCAACCCTCTGGAAGTGCCCCCCATGGGCGACTGCGACCTAGCCGAGCTCAAGCGGCGCTACGGCGACCGGATCGCCCTGATGGGCAACCTGCACACCACCGAGGTGATGCTTCACGGGAGCCCTGAGGATGTGATGCGGGCCTCGCGGGAGGCCATCGAGGCGGCGGGCGCCGGGGGCGGGTTCATCCTTTCCACCGGTGACCAGTGCGGCCGGGACACCCCGGACGAGAACATCCGGGCGATGGTGCGGGCCGCAGAGGAGTACGGGCGGTACTGAGGGGGTTCGCCACGGAGGCACGGAGACACTGAGACCACTGAGAACCTCTCCCCTAGCCAGCGAGCCCCATTTGGCCATGCCAGATGGCGGCTTCTCCAGAGCGGAGAGGGGAATTGTGACTCCCCCTTCCTTCGCAGGGAAGGGGGATGGGGGGTTGGGTTCTGTCGCGCCCTCAACACCGAAGTCTCATCCAATCCATCCAGAGGGGGGAGGCGAGTGACACCCGAAGTAGACGTAGCTGCCGTGAGTGAAATAGTCGTACGCCCGATGGTGCCTGAGGATAAGCCCCAAGTACGCGGGGTGTTCCGCCGCTCGTTCCCGATCCTGCAGCAGGTGTTCTTCGGGTGGACTCCGGACGTGTTGGTCGCCGAGCGCGACGGGAGCATCCTGGGCGCCGTCATGCTCAAGACGTACCGGCTTCCCGGTGACCAGAAGGGCGGCTTCATCAGCTGGATCTTCACCGCCCCCGAGGCGCGTGGGCTGGGAGTCGGCCAGCGCCTCACCGAGGGGGCAATCGATTTCTTCGAGTCACGGGGGTGTGTCGAGGTAGCGGCGGCCGTAGAAGGCTACAACTTCAGCTCGAGCAAGCTCTTCGCTACCCGCGGCTTCTCCATACTCTCGCCCGGCCAGCAACTGCGGCGCTACGGGCTCAGCATCCTCCCGACCTGGGTCAGCTGGTTCCACCTCTTCGACATCGGCCACTTCATCTGGGCGCGCCCCGGCTCTGCCGCTGCCGACAACCCAGCCCTGCAATGGTGGGGGACGTGGCTGGTGCAGACGCTCATCGCCTTGCTGGCGCTCTGGCGCGGCAACGACCTGAGTCCACTGTCGCTGATCGCCGTGCCGTTGCTGCTGCTGGTCTTCTTCGGCGCGCGCACGCTGGCGATGCGGCGAGCCGCGGCAGCCCAGGGGCTGGAGGTACGCTACCGGGCCTGGGAAACGGCGATGCTGGTCAGCCTGCTCATCGGCGTGCTGTTCTCCTCTG
>JBMNTK010000115.1:0-12375 GCA_050945695.1 Anaerolineae bacterium
CCAAGTTCCTGCCCGAAGACCAGCTTCGGCTCGGCTCCCCGGCCTGGCAGCTGCACGAGAACACCTTCGACCGGGGCGTCGTCCGCCATGCCGTGCGACGCTACTTCGGGCGCGACCCCGAGAGCCTGCCGCTGGAGAGCTTCCTGCTCCTGGCCCAGGCTTATCAGGCCGAAGCCTACCGCTATACCCTGGGCCACTTCCGGCGTCGCATTCCGTACTGCTCGGGCGCCCTCTTCTGGATGTACTCGGACTGCTGGGGCGCCACTTCCGGCTGGACCATCGTGGACTACTACCTCAACCGCAAGCCGGCCTACTACGCCGTGCGCCGGGTCTTCGCTCCTCAGGCCCTCTTCTTCATCGAAGAGGACAATGGCCTCTCGCTCTGGATGGTCAACGACCAAATGGAGAGTGTGCCCGGGGTGTTGGAATACGGGCGAGGTGACCTGACCGACGACGCGGTCGAGGTACTGCACAGCGGCCGGTTGGTGGCGGAACCGGCATCGGCCACCCGCCTGGCGCACCTGGTCATTCCCGACCTTCCCGAGCAGGAACGACACCGCCGCTACTACTGGGCGCGCTTCACCCCGGCCGAGGGCGAGCCCCTGCAGGATGTCGCCTTCCTCACCGACGAATGGCACCGGCTGGAGCTAGGCCCGGGCGAGCTCACCTGGCAACTGGAACCGCTGGAAGAAGAGGGCACGGAGGCCGGCAGTGAGCAGTTCCGGCTGCTCCTCTCCGCCGACCGACTGGTGTGGGGGCTATGGCTGGCCCACGGCCGAGACGTTTCGGTGAGCGACAACTACTTGACCCTCCTGCCCGGCGGGACGGGCGAGGTGATCGTGACCGGCCCGAAAGCCTCCGTAGAAAGCATGAAGATCCTGTCGGTAAACGCTGCCCTCGCCCAGGGCCAAGAGGGCGCCTAGCCGGGGAACCCTGGCGCCCGTCGCGGGCGAGCACTGATCGCTGTGGGAACTAGGGCTTAGCGCCTTGAACGTCTCAGCCTTGCCTCTGGAGGTCGGTCTGCTGTGTACGTGATAGACATCAACACCCACTTTGGCTGCCGCAGCGAGTACCACTACGATCTGGGATTGCCCGCCCTGCTACGCTCGCTCGATGAGCACGCTATCGCCGGCGCGGTGACCTACTCCCTCAAGGGGGTACACTACGACCCCGGCGCCGGCAACAGCGACACCATCGCAGCTGCCGCGGCCCATCCTCACCTCATCCCGGCGGCGACGCTGGACATGCGCGTCTACCTGGGATGGGAGCAGGAACTGGAGCGCTGCCTGAAGGCCGGGGTGCGTGTGTTCCGGTTCTTCCCCCTGATTCAGGCCTGGGAGGTGGACTCCATACTCTTTCGGCGCGTGCTCGAGCGGCTGCGCCAGGAGAGGGTCGTCCTCATCTTCTCCACTACCGAGGCGGGTGCCCACTGGGGCCATGCAGAAGAGGTAGCGAGGATCACGGCCGAGTACGGCCTGCCGGTGATCCTCACCGACACCAACTACTTCAACATGGCTGAGCTCATCAGCGTCCTGCAGGCTTACCCCCACGTCTACGCCGAGGTAAGCCAGCTCGCGCTGCCCCACGCGGTGGAGACCATGGTAGCCGAGGTGGGATCCTCCCGCCTGCTCTACGGCTCCGATGCCCCTTGGAGGCCAATGCAGAAGGCTCTCAACGAGGTCCTGGAGCCGGACCTGTCTCCTGAGGACAAGCAGGCGATCCTGGGCGAGAACGCGCTGCGGCTCCTTGGCGTGCGCCCCATGGCCCTGACGGGGCGGCCCGAGTTGCCCAGCGACCAGCCCCGCCGGTTCGAGGAGCCCAGCATAGACGTGCACTCTCACCTGGGCTACTGGCGCTACCCGGTGCCCGATGAGGGCTACGACCCTACTGCCATGCTCGCTCGCATGGATCGGTATGGCATCCAGTACAGCATCCTCTCTTCCTACGAGAGCATGCGTTTCGACCTAGCCGCCGGCAACCGGGACGTCGCTCGCGCCATCGAGGGCCACCCCCGGCTGCTGGGCTACGTCGAGGTGAGCCCGCACCGGATCGAAGAGTCGTGCCAGGAGATGGACCGCTACTACAAGCTGCCCAACTTCGCGGGGGCGGAGATCGAGCTCAGCCACACGAACCACCCCACCGCCAGCGAGGAGACTCGCCGGCTGGTGCACGAGGTGGCCAAGCGCGGCCGACCGGTCCTCTTCAAGGGCCGGGGAGATGCCTACGCCGAACGGGAGTTGGCGCGGGCCAACCCCGAGCTGGCCATCATCCACGCCCACAGCATGGATGCCCACTGGGCCCGGGTGGTGGCCGACACCCCCAACATCTACGTCGAGTTCTGCACCAGCCGCCCCAGCGTCCATGACCTGCGCGACTGCCTGAAGATCCTGGGACCCGAGCGGCTGCTCTTTGGCACAGATCAGACCCTGCTCAGCGTGGGTGGTCAGGTGGGCCTGTACCTGGACGCCAACCTCACGCCGGAGGAACGCCGGCTGATCCTGTGTGAGAACGCCCGCCGCATCTTCCGGCTGCCCTGACGCTCAACCCCCCAGGTAGGGAGGCAGGAATATGCGCGTCGGCATAGCCAAGACAGACATCACTCCCCGCTGGCCGGTGTGGCAGGACGGGTTCGCCGGTCGCAACCGCCCGGCCCAAGGGGTGGACCGGCCGGTAGAGGCTTTCGCCGTGGTCTTCGATAACGGCGCGGCCCGCCTGGGCCTCATGGCCATTGACATCTGCGCGGTGGATGACTACCTGCTGCTGCCGGTGCGAGAGGCGGCTGTCCGCCTGGGGATCCCCGAGCACGCCATGATGGTCAACACCTCCCACACCCACAGCGGCCCCAACGCCAGTCGGATCCGCGGCTTCGTCCGCGAGTTCGACGACCGCTACCTGGAGGAGCTGCGGGAGCGGCTGGCCGGCGTCCTGGAGGAAGCGGCCGCCAACCTGGAGGAGGCCACGCTGCACTACACCTCCAGCCTGTGCACCCTGGGGATCAGCCGACGCCGCCACGTCGAGGGCGGGGAAGCCGAGTTTCGGCCGGAGCCCGACAAACCGGTGGACTTCACCGTGCCCATCCTGAGCGTCCTGTCGCCGGCCGGCGACCGCCGCGGGGTGATCTTCGGCTATGGCTGTCACCCCAGCGCGACCGCCAGCAACAACATCAGCACCGACTACCCGGGCTATGCCCGGGACTACCTGGCGACTCGCTTCCTGGGCTGCACGCCGGTCTTCCTGCAGGGCTGCGGCGGAGACGTCAAGCCCCGGCACATCACCTCCCAGCTTACCTTCGACTCCGGGCCGACCCAGGACATCCGAGAGCTGGGGCACGAGCTGGGCCGGGCGGTGATGGCGGGCCTGTGCGCCCGGCCCCTGACCCTGAGTGACAGGCTGGCGGCAGCAAGCGCGATCGTGGAGGTGCCCTTCGACCATCAGCCCACCGAGGAGGAGATCGCCGAGGCGGAGTCGGCAGACTACGACCTGCCCCGGCGGTGGGCGGCCAGGGTGCGCGAAACCCTGGAGCGCGAGGGGAAGCTGCGCGATAGCCTGCCAGTTGAGGTACAGGTCCTTGACATCGGCGGCCTCAGAATGATAGGTATGGCCGTCGAGGCCTGTACGGGCATCGGCATACGCATCAAGCGAGACCTGGCCGGGATGGCGGTGTGGCCCATGGGTTACACCAACGGCGGCTGGGACTACCTCGCCCCGGCGTCGGAGTATGCGGACGGGGGCTATGAGGTGCGCCGAAGCCACATGGACAGCGTCTACCCCTTCGTCAAGCCGCTGGGCCTGGCGCCGGAGGCAGAGGATATCGTGGTCGGCAAGGCCGTAGAACTGGCACGGGCCCTGTGAATGGGTCCAGGCTATACCGTGATGACTACAGCCCACGCTGCTAGCCGGCGTGGGCTGTAGGTATCATGTGGTGTCCCGACGAGCACGCACATACAGACCGCGGGAGGCGCACGTGGAGATCACACCTTGGCGGGAACTCGACCTTGAGACGCAGAAAGACGAGTACGAGCGCCAGAAGCTAGCCTGGAAGTTCCGGGACACCAAGAAGCGCTGGGCCCGCAACTACGTCCGCCTGGCTCGGGCGCTGGCTGACGAGTTCGGCGAGGAAGAAGTGCTCGACATCCTGGAGAAGACGTGGTGGGACCTGGAGTTCGAAGGAGGCAGCACCTGGCGCTCCCTTTCCGACCAGGACCCGGAGGCCGCCCTGGAGGAGCTCTACCACTTCGCTCACGACATGGACCAGAGCCTCACCATCTCCCCCCAGGACGTCTCCTACGAGCCGGGCCGCTACGAGCTCATCCACTACCACTGCCACCTCAAAGAGGTGTTCATGGAGGAGGATGCGCGCAAGATCGGCATCTCCTGGTGCATGGCTGATGCTGCCGGGGTGCGCGGCCTTCATCCCCGGGCCATGCTGGACTTCCGCAACTCGCAGATTCGCGGCGACTCCTTCTGCTACCACATCCGCTACCTCCTGGACGAGGCCCCCGACGACCCCGATGCCGACCAGTGGACACGCGAGAAGTCCGAGCAGATGGGTTGGCGCAGCATCAAGCGCCTGGAGGAGTGAGTATGCCCCGCCAGCACCAGACCGCGACCTTCCACCGGCTTCCTCCCAAGGAAAAGATCCTCAAGGCCATTGAGATCCAGGAGCGCCGCCTCGCCGGGCCCTTATCCTACATGCTCTACATCATGCCCGTGGCCGAGCGCTTCGGTGAGCGCGTCTACGACGTGGCCGCCCGGTCCCTGCAGAGCAACGGGGTGAACGTCACCGCCGAACAGCTCAAGGCCCTGGCTGCGGAGCTGGCCACGCCCGAGGGACGCCAGCGCTATCAGCAGGAGCGGTGGGAGCATATCGCCAGCATCACCCCAGTGCGGCTGCCCTGACCCAGACCGCTACCTGTAGAGACCATCGGAGGCGACGCTAATGCGCATTGACGCCCACGCTCACGTCTGGATAGCGGATGGCCGCCGCCAGGCCACCTCGCTAGACCGGCTCCTAGATGCCTGTGACCGGCTCGAGATTGACGAGGCCTGGGTCTCCTGCCCGGTGACCCACGGTATGGGCTCCCCGGAAGAGGTGCGGGAGCGCAACGACGCGGTGCTGGACGCCATGCGCCGGCACCCCACTCGCTTCCGCGGCTACTGCTTCGTAGTCGCCGGCTACTACCGAGAAGCCTTGGCCGAGATTGATCGCTGCCTGGACCAAGGCATGATCGGAATCAAGCTCTACCACCAGTACTTCATCAATGACCCGGCAGTGTTTCCGGTAGTGGAGAAGGCCATAGAGGAACGCATCCCGATCCTCTGCCATGCCGGTCACCCCGCAGGCGAGAAAGGCCGCCGGCTCGAGCCCAAGATCTCCGACGGCGTCCACTTCGCCGACCTGGCCCGGCGCTACCCCGAGGCCACCCTCATCATGGCCCACATCGGGGGCGGCGGGGACTACGAGTGGAGCCTGCAGGCCATCGCCGACTACCCCAACATCTACGCTGACACCAGCGGCAGCGTGATAGACGAGGGCATGGTCGAGTATGCCGCCGCGCTGCTGGGCCCCGAGCGCCTCATCTTCGGCTGCGATGAGACCGAAGAGGGTGGAGTGGGCAAGCTGCTGGGTGCCGACCTGCCGGAGGAAGTGCGCCAGATGATCTTCTCGGGCACTGCCCTTCGCATTCTCGGGCAGCGCCGACGCGCCTGACCCATCACAAAGGAGCAAAGGGTGCGCATAGACGTCCATTCCCACGTGCGGCTGAAGGACGGCCGGCTCGACGTGGAGCAGTGCCACAGCCTGATAAACGCCGCCGACCGCCTGGGCATAGACCAGATGTGGTGCTCTCACCCCATCAGCAGGGGCATGCCCGAGCCGGAGGAGATCCGGCAAGGGAACGACGCCGTGCTCGCGGCCATGCGCCTCTACCCCGACCGCATCCGGGGGCTTTGCTTTGTGGTCCCCGGTTGGCACCGCGAGTCCCTGGCCGAGATTGACCGCTGTCTCGATCAGGGCATGATCGGCATCAAGCTCTACAACCAGTACTTCATCAACGACCCGGTCGTCTTCCCGGTGATCGAGAAGGCCATCGAAGAGGGTGTGCCGGTGCTCGACCACGCCGGGCACCTCATGGACAACGCTACCCGCCGGCTCCAGCCCCGGATCTCCGACGGCGTCCACTTCGCCGACCTGGCCCGCCGCTATCCGGAGGCCATACTCATCATGGGGCACATTGGGGGCGGCGGAGACTACGAATGGAGCCTGCAGGCCCTGGCGGACGCCCCCAGCGTCTATGCCGACACCAGTGGCAGCGTGATAGATGAGGGCATGATCGAGTACGCCGTGCGGTTGCTGGGGGCCGAGCGGTTGCTGTTTGCCTGCGACCTGTCAGAGGAGGCGGGGGTGGGCAAGGTGCTGAACGCTGCCATCACCGAAGAGCAGCGCCAGGCCATCTTCGCCGGCAATGCCCAGGCCATACTCGCCCAGAGGAGGGCACGATGATCATTGACGCCAATGCCTGGCTGGGGCACTGGCCGTTTCGGCAACTACGCCACAACGACGTCCCCGGGCTGCTGCGCTTCATGGACGCCAACCAGATTGACGTCGCGGTGGTAGCCAACATCCACGGCATCTTCTACAAGAACTGCCACCGGGCTAACGAGGAACTGGCCGAGCAGGTCGCGGCGCATCGGGACCGCCTCATCCCCTTTGCTACCCTCAACCCCAACTACCCCGGCTGGCAGCGGAACCTGCGGATCTGCCGCGACGACCTGGGCATGCGGGGGCTGCGGCTCTACCCCGCTTACCATCAGTACGACCTTACCGACGGGCCCAGCCTGGAGCTCATCAACGCGGCCACCGAGATGGGCCTGCCCATTGCCCTTCCCATGCGGGTGGTTGATGCCCGCCAGCGCCACTGGATGGACACCGAACGCAACCTCACCGTGCCCGAGATCGACGCCGTGGTGAAGGCCTGCCCCCAGACCAGCTTCGTCATCCTCAACGGGCTGGGGCTCGAGTCGTCCTCAGCTTTCGAGCCCGACCCCAGTGGGAAACGGCAGGTGATGGCCGACCTGTCGCGCATGACGGCAGTGCTCGCCAACAACCTGGGAGCCATGATCGCCCGCTTCGGGCCGGGGAGCGTCGTCTTCGGCACTGGCATACCCTTCAAGTACCCACGCCCTGCCTTCCTCAAGCTCGAGATCCTGGAGGCCGACAAGGCCACCAAGGAGGCCATCCGTCACGGCAACATGGAGCGCCTCCTGGGCCTCTAGCCGCCGGGGAAGGGTTCCACCGCAGGGCGAGCGCGGAGGTGAGGGCAGTCGGCCCGGAGTCTCCCGCGCTCCCCCTGCGGTGAGGCCGCTCTTGCTCGTGTCGCTGGATGAGAGCCGCTAGCGTATACTGCGCTCATGACCGTAGGCAGGGACAGAGTCATGAATGATCGGAGAGAGGAGCCGTTGCACCTCCGGCGTGAGCCGTCCCCTTCCCAACGCACGTTCCCGGCGGGCCGGCCAGGTTGGCAACCGGAGCCTCAACCATCCGCTCCCGCCGAGGAAGAAGAAGGGGATAGCCTGCTCCAGGAGTTGATGGAGACCATCCTCCTAGGAGTGGTCCTGTTTGTGGCCATGCGGGCGGTCTTCCAGAGCACCAAGGTCATCAGCAGCAGCATGGTGCCCACCCTCCAGGTGGGGCAGTACCTGCTGGTCAATAAGCTTGCCTATCGCATCGGCGACATCTCCCGGGGGGATATCGCCGTGTTTCGCTCGCCCCAGGACCCGGAGCTGATCCTCATCAAGCGGGTGATCGGCTTGCCGGGCGAGGAGATCTACATCGTGGACGGTCAGGTCTTGGTCAACGGTCAGCCCTTGGCCGAGCCCTACCTGGCCGCGCCGATGGGCAGGGCCGCCTGGGGCCCATTCGTCTTGGGCCCGGATGAGTACCTGATGCTGGGCGACAATCGCGACAACAGCAACGACTCCCGCTACTTCGGCCCCGTCTCGCGCTCCGCCATCATTGGCAAGGCGTGGTTCTCCATCTGGCCGCCGGGCGGGCTGGGCACGCCTCAGGGCTTGCTCGGCCGGCCTCTGGTCCCAGCCCCCACCCCCACCGTCGCCCTGGTGCCGGCCCGGTAGGCTAGAGGGCGGCGGGCTCGCAGCAAGCCCCCGAGAGCCTGACCGCAAGTCGCACACATCCCTTCCCGTCTTGCACTTGTGCGGTTGCCCAGGGGGCGGTACATTCAGCCCGCCGGACTGCGATTCCATGGTGCAGGGGTGAACCACCGCCCCGGTACCGTCTCGCTTCCGGGGAGACTGCGAGTCATGCACTGGACACCCTACGTACTCCCTCATCTGGCCGCCGCTGCCGGCTCTGCGCTCACGGCGGGCCTGATCTGGCGTCGCCGCCACACGTTCGCTGCCCAGGCGCTCCTCTACCTGGCCGTGGCGGGCTTCTTCTGGGCCATCGCCAACACCCTGGAGCTGGCCAGTTCCACCCTGGACGCCAAGACCCTCTGGGCGGGGCTGCAGTATCCGGCCATCGAGAGCGTGCCCGTGCTGTGGTTTGCCTTCGCCCTGTACTACACCGGGCAGGAGCAATGGCTCACACGCCGTCGGCTGGTCCTCCTGGCAGTGATCCCTGTCATCACGGTGGTCCTCATGGCCACCAACAGTCATCACGGCCTGATGCGCTACGACATAGCGCTGGATGCTTCCGGCCCCTTCTCGGTGATCACCAAGAAATACGGCCCCTGGTTCTACCTCTCTGCCGCCTACGCATATGCCCTTCTGCTGGTAGGAACCGGGATCATGCTGGAGGCCCTGATCCGATGGCACCATCTATACCGGATGCAGGGACTGACGCTTCTGGCCGCAATCCTTCTCCCTACGGGGGCGAATGTCTCCTACGTTCTGGGCTTTAGCCCCATCCCCCAAATGGACCTCACCCCGCCGGCGTTCGCCATCTCCGGGATGATCATAGCCCTCGGCATGATGCGCTATCAGACGCTTGACCTGGTGCCCGCCGCCCGCAACCACGTCGTGGACAGCATCGGCGATGGCGTGCTGGTCCTGGATGAGCGCGGTCGCATCCTGGACCTGAACCCTGCCGGGGCCAGGCTGTTGGGATGCACCCCAGAGGAGGCTATTGGGCGCCCCGGAGCGGACATGACGGCAGAGATCCCCGCCCTATGTGACTACCTTCGCCGGCGGGAGAGGTCTCGGTCTGAGATCGCGGTCGGCGAGGACGGGACTGAGAGGTGCTTCGATGTGGCTATGTCCGCCCTGACCTCCGAGGGCCGCGTGTCGGGGTGGGTGGTCGTGCTCCGGGACGTGACTGACTACCGGCGAGTGGAGCGAGAACGGGAGGCCCTCATCGTGGAGCTCCAGGGCGCTCTGGCCAATATCCGCACTCTCCGGGGGTTGATCCCCATCTGCGCCTGCTGCAAGAAGGTACGAGACGACAAAGGGTACTGGCGGCAGGTGGAGGAGTACGTCCGCGCCCACTCCGAGGCCGATTTCACCCACGCCATCTGTCCCGAATGCATGCAGAACCTCTACCCCGAGATGAACGAGGAGCCCTGACGCCCGGGCGCGCCTGCAGCGACGCGTGACGAGTGACACGTGATACGTGACGCGTGACGAGTGACACGTGACGCTTGACCACCGCTACCCCGCTTCGAAGAGTGCACGCCTGGGGGCGCCCGTAGGGGCGGACGACCCCGTCCGCCCTCTGGGGGCAGGATGCACACCCGTGAGCCCTGGGGCGAAGCGTAGGTCAAGCCCTCAACCCAAGTCGGGGTTGCTGGCTTCCGGCTGAAGATCCCTCGCTGCGCTCGGGATGACATAAGGGAGGCTCGGCATGACACGCAGGCGGTGCCGCGCGTGCCCGGCGCGCCTGGGGGCGCGCACTCCTCAATAGGAGCGTAGGACGTCACGCGTCACTCGTCACGCTTCACGTACCACGTGTCACTCGTCACTCCTAGATCGGGATTGCCTCCATGTGTATAATGGACCCCAGCTATCGGCTATCAGTATCGTTGGGCTAGCGGCTCTGAGACTGCGGACGGACGAAAACAGCCGGCCGCCCGCGGCTCTCCCCCAGTTCGCATCCCTAACCTAGGCACGCAGACGGTCTACTTCCAACCATTCTGAGAGGTAACGATGGGCGCGATTCTGCTCGCACTGGACCCGACTTCCGTTCCCGGGGAACAGCTAGAGGCCATCAAGGCTCTTGCTCCCGACAAGCCCGTGATCGTGACCCGAGACCGGCAGGAGATGGAGGCGGTCCTGGATAGCGTGGAGATCGTCGCCGGCGGGCTGCCCAGGGATCTGTTGGAGCGCGCACCCAACCTGCGGTGGCTGCAGCAGTGGGGTGCCGGCGTCGACTGGCTCATGAGGAGCCCTGAGGCCAGGGAGAAGGACTTCATCCTCACCAACGCCTCGGGAGTCCATGCCATCCCCATAAGCGAGCACATATTGGCGTTCATGTTCGCTTTCGCTCGGGGCCTGCACCATTCCATCAGGTCCCAGACAAAGCATGACTGGCAGGGCTCCAAGGGCGTGCCCGTGCGTGAACTGGCCGGCAGCACCATGGTCCTCATCGGCGTGGGTGCCATCGGCGGCCGCACGGCAGAAGTGGCGGCGGCGCTGGGAATGAGGGTGCTGGGTGTCCGGCGCGATCCCAGTGTCCCTGCCCCGGGCGTCGAGGCCATGTACGGCCCGGACCAGTTGCTCTCCATCCTTCCCGAGGGCGACTTCGTGGTCCTGACTGTGCCCCTTACCTACGAGACCAAAGGCATGATCGGGGAACGCGAGCTGAGGGCCATGAAGGACACGGCCATCATCATCAACATCGGCCGGGGAGGGACCATCCAGGCGGACGCTCTGGTGCGAGCCCTCCGGGAGGGGTGGATCGGGGGCGCCGGGCTGGATGTCACCGACCCCGAGCCCCTGCCCGAGGACTCGCCCCTTTGGGACATGGAGAACGTTATCATCACCCCCCACAACTCGGGGAGCACCCCCAAGTACGAAGAGCGCGCCATGGCCATCTTCCTGGATAACCTGCGCCGGTACGTTGCGGGGGAGCCGCTGCGTAACGTAGTGGACAAACAGCTAGGCTACTGAGCCCACACATCCGTCCCTTGGAGGGCCCCGCCGGCCACTCCCACAGACGAAGCTATAGGAGAGAGACGCAGTGCAATACCGTAAGTTTGGGAAGGCTGACTTCCAGCCATCAGCGCTCGGGTTTGGGTGCATGCGCTTGCCGACCACCGGCGACTCCGCCAGCATTGACGAGGCAGAGGCCATCCGCATGATCCGCCATGCCATAGACAACGGCCTCAACTACGTTGACACCGCCTACGGCTATCACGGTGGCAACAGCGAGCGGGTGGTGGGCAAGGCCCTTCAGGACGGCTACCGCGAGAGGGTGAAGCTGGCCACCAAGCTCCCGCCCTGGAACGTGACTACCGCCGCCGACTTCGACCGCATCTTCAACGACCAGCTTCAGAAGACACAATCTGACAAGATAGACCTCTACCTGCTGCACTCGCTCAGCAAGGACTCCTGGCACAAGCTCCGGGACCTGGGCGCCCTGCAGTGGGCCGAGCGGCAGATGGCAAAGGGCCGCATCGGGTATCTGGGCTTCTCCTTCCACGACAGCCTCGAGGTATTCAAGGAGATCGTGGACGCCTACGACTGGACCTTCTGCCAGATCCAGTACAACCTGCTCAACGAGGACGTGCAGGCGGGGACGGAAGGGCTCGAGTACGCCGCCTCCAAGGGCCTGGGGGTGGTGATCATGGAGCCGCTGCTCGGTGGCAGGCTGGCCCGGCCGCCCCGTAGCATCGCGGACCTCTACAACAGCGCCGATCCCAACCGGACCCCGACGGACTGGGCCCTGCAGTGGCTGTGGGACAAGCCCGAGGTCTCAGTGGTGCTGAGCGGCATGAGCACCATGCAGCAAGTGGAGGAGAACCTAGCCAGCGCCGCACGCTCCGGCGTGGGCAGCCTCAGTCAGGCGGAGAGGAACCTGCTGCGCCAGGTCCAAGAGAAGTACGCCGCCCTGCATCCCATTCCCTGCACGGGCTGCGAGTACTGCCTGCCCTGCCCCGAGGGCGTCAACATCCCTCGGATCTTCGCCATCTACAACGAAGGGATGGCCTACGAGGAGATGGCTCAGGCTCGGGAGCGCTACGCTCGGCTCCCTGCCGACCAGTGGGGCAGCCTGTGCGAGCAATGCCGCCGGTGTGAGGGGCTGTGCCCGCAGCACATCGAGATCAGCGACTGGATCGAGCGGGTGCACACCGAACTGGCACCCTCTAGCTGACGGCAACGAGGTCAAACCCAGGGGACGAATCCGGGCAGGTCCCGGATTCG
>JBMNTK010000116.1:0-12331 GCA_050945695.1 Anaerolineae bacterium
GATTCTGTCTAGACGCCGGGATCTCTCAGGCCACCGACGAAGCCAGCGTAGGCTGGTCGGCTCACGCGGTTGGCAGGCGGGAACGACCCTGGTACTATGCGATAGAGACTCCCGGGGGGAGGCCAACTAGCCGGTGCGCTGTCTGGTAATCGCCGATGTCCACGCCAACCTGGCGGCCCTCGAGGCCGTGCTAGGAGACGCCGGCCCTTTCGACGAAGCCTGGTGCCTGGGCGACCTGGTTGGCTATGGGCCCGACCCCAATGAATGCGTGGACCTGATCCGGAGTCTGAAGCATCAGGCTGTGGCCGGCAACCATGACTACGCGGCGGTAGGGCAGGTCAGCCTACGGGACTTCAACGAGGGCGCCCGCAGGGCAACGGAGTGGACCGCGTCCCGGCTCACGGCGGAGAACCGCAGGTTCCTGGAGTCGCTGCCCCTGCAGGAGCAGATCGGCGATTTCTGCCTGGTGCACGGCAGTGTCCGCTTCCCCGTCTGGGAGTACATTGACACCCCTCAGGCTGCTCTAGAGAACTTGCAGCTCCAGCCGGCGCGCTACTGCCTGGTCGGGCACACGCACGTGCCGGTGATGTACCGCGAGGCTACCGGCATCATCCGCCGGGCCCGGGAGGCGCGCGTCCGAGGGGATCGCACCGCCATCCGGCTGGACTCCTCCAAGGCCATACTCAACCCCGGCAGCGTGGGCCAGCCGCGAGACGGGGACCGGCGCGCTTCCTACATGCTCTTGGAGCCGGAGACGGGCCTGGCCGAGGTGCGCCGGGTGGAATACCCGGTGGAGGTGACCCAGCGGCGCATTCTGGAGGCGGGGCTACCCGAGCGGAACGCGTTCCGCCTCGCCCTGGGGCGCTAGCTCCTCCCACCGGCTCGCTTCCTGCTCCTCCGCCAGTATCTCCCGCAGATAGCGGCCCGTGAACGAGTCCTCCACCTGGGCGACCTCTTCGGGTGAGCCCGCGGCCACGATGTTGCCACCCTCGTCGCCGCCCTCGGGGCCGAGGTCCACGATGTAGTCGGCGGTCTTGATCACATCCAGGTTGTGCTCGATCACGATCACGGTGTTGCCCGCGTCCACCAGCCGGTGCAGCACGTTGAGCAGCTTCTGGATGTCGGCGAAGTGAAGCCCGGTGGTGGGCTCATCGAGGATGTAGACCGTCCGCCCCGTCGCCACCCGGCCCAATTCCTTGGCCAGCTTGATGCGCTGGGCCTCGCCGCCGGAGAGGGTGGTGGCGGGCTGCCCCAGCTTGACGTACTCCATCCCCACGTCCCGCAGCGTCTCCAGAACCCGCACCAGCGGCTTGTGGTTGGCGAAGAACTCCAACGCCTCTTGGACTTCCATGTCCAGCACTTCGGCGATGTTCTTGCCCTTGTAGCGGACCTGGAGGGTCTCGCGGTTGAACCGCTGGCCCTTGCAGGCGCTGCAGGTCACCCAGACGTCGGGCAGGAAGTGCATGGACACCCGCTTGGTCCCGTAGCCCTCACATTCCTCACACCGACCGCCCCGGACGTTGAAGGAGAAACGGCCGGGCTTGTAGCCGCGAGCCTTGGACTCCGGCAGGTCGGCAAAGAGCTTGCGGATGTAGTCGAAGCCTCCCACGTAGGTGGCGGGGTTGGAGCGGGGGGTGCGGCCGATCGGATCCTGGGTGATGTTGATCACCTTGTCCACGTGTTCGAGCCCCTCGATCCCGCTGTGGCGCCCCTCGCGCTTGCGGGCATGGTGCAGCCGGTTGTTGAGCGCAGGGTAGAGGGTCTCGCTCACCAGAGACGACTTCCCCGAGCCGGACACGCCGGTGACGCAGATAAAGTTGCCCAAGGGGAAGCGGACGTCCAGGTTCTTCAGGTTATGGTGCCGGACGCCGCGGAGGGTGATGGCGTTCCCTCCGATAGGGCGCCGGCCGTTGGGCGAGGTCACCCGCAGTTCGCCGGTCAGGTAGCGGCCGGTGAGCGAGTGGGGGTTGGCGGCGATGTCCTCCGGGGTGCCGGCCGCCACCACGTACCCGCCTCGCAGCCCGGCCCCGGGGCCGAGGTCCACGATGTAGTCGGCAGCCCGCATGGTCTCCAGGTCGTGCTCGACCACGATCACGCTGTTGCCCAGGTCTCGCAGCTGCTCCAGTGCATCCAGGAGCTTGCGGTTGTCGCGCTGGTGGAGTCCGATGCTGGGCTCATCCAGGATGTAGAGGACGCCGACCAGCCCGGAGCCGATCTGGCTGGCCAGCCGGATGCGCTGGCCCTCGCCGCCGGAGAGCGAGGGAGCCAGCCGGTCCAGCGACAGGTAGTGCAGCCCCACGTTGAGCAGGAACTGGAGGCGAAGCTCTACCTCCTTCAGCACCTCGCCGCCGATCTCGGCCTCCTCCCCGGCCAAGTCCAGCCCTCTCACCCACTCGATGCCGCCGGCCACCGTCATGCGGGTGACGTCGGCGATGGATGAGCCGCGAATCGTCACGGCGGCGCTCTCCGGGCGCAGGCGCTTGCCCTCGCAGGTCGGGCAGACGTGGCGGCCCATGAAGGAGGCATAGTAGCGGCGCATGTTCTCGGACTTGGTCTGGGCGTAGCGGCGCTGATAGCTGGGGATCAGCCCCTCGTACTCCCACTCGCCCGAGCCAGACCCGCGGTCACCCTTCCACTCGTAGCGGATGCGGAGGTCCTTGCTGCCGTAGAGGAGAGCCTGCCGGAAGCCCTTGGGCAGGGCCTTCCAGGGAGCGTTCAGGTCGGCATCGAATGCTTGGGCCAGCTGGGTGACCACGCGGTAACGCCAGCCTCGCCGGTCCTTGAGGGGGCCCCAGGGTCGCACCGCTCCCTCGTGGATGCTGAGTTCGTCGTCCACGAACTTGCGGGGGTCGAACTCGGTCTTGTAGCCCAGCCCGCTGCAGTCGGGGCACATCCCCAGTGGGCTGTTGAAGGAGAACATGGCCGGAGTGAGCCGCGGGAAGCTGATGCCGCAGTGAGGGCAGGCGTAGTCCTGGCTGAGGAGCACCTCAGTGTCGTCCTCGAATGCCAGGAGGAGGAGACCCTCGGACAGGCCCAAGGCAGTCTCGATGGAATCGGTCAGGCGGAGGCGGAACTCGTCGCTCTCCTCCACCGCCACGCGGTCCACCACCACCTCGATATTGTGGCGGTAGTTCTTGTCCAGGGCCATCCCCTCGGTCAGGTCGGTGAGCTCACCGTCTATGCGTACCCGGCTGTAGCCCTGGGCGCGGAGGGCACTGAAGGTGTCGGCGAAGGTGCCCTTGCGGTTGCGGGCCACGGGGGCGAGCACCTGCATACGCTTGCCCAGGCCCCGCTCGATGGCGGAGTCCACCATCTGCTGGACGGTCTGGGCGCTGACCTCCCGGCCGCACTGGTAGCAGTGAGGGATGCCGATGCGGGCGAAGAGGACGCGCAGGTAGTCGTAGATCTCGGTGACCGTGGCCACGGTGGAGCGGGGGTTCTTGCTCACCGCCTTCTGCTCGATGGCGATGGTGGGTGAGAGGCCCCCGATGAAGTCCACCTCTGGCTTGTCCATCATGCCCAGGAACTGGCGGGCGTAGGCGGAGAGGGACTGGACGTAGCGCCGCTGGCCCTCGGCGTAGAGGGTGTCGAAGGCGAGAGAGGACTTGCCGGAGCCGGAGACGCCTGTGAATACGATCAGGCGGTTACGGGGAAGCTCCAGGTCGAAGCCCTTGAGGTTATGATGCCGGGCGCCACGAATGACGATGCGATCCTGATACATAGCTCCATTCCAAAGGGCATGAGTTGGGCATCGTTGCGGGGAGGCTCGAACCGCGATTATAGCACAAATGTTCCGATGCAACACTTGGGGATTTGCCGCAGAGGGCGCGGAGGGGCGGTGCCCGCGGTCGGTGCCGTATGGCGCGGTGCCATACTGACGCGGAAGTTAGATAGCTACGCTCGAAGGGCAGAAACGGCTGCATTCAGTGCCCAAATTGCCCCGGAAACCCCTTGACGGCGGGGCGACCACCCGACTATACTCACGCTGTCGTTGCTAACTTGGGGGTTGCGAAGCCCATGCCGTCACGCCACCAGATTCCGGCGATGCACCGAGCTGCGGTGCTGGCGGCCATCCGCTCGGATGGTCCGCTGTCCCGGGCTGAGCTGGCGCGTCGCCTCCGCCTGAGGCCGTCATCGGTTACGGAACAGGTGCGACAGCTCATGGGCGAGGGGCTGATCCACGAGGTCGGGCCAGGGGGCTCCAACGGCGGGCGGCCTCCAGTGATGCTGGACATCGCTCGGGCTGGCAACTACGCCCTGGGGATCACTATAGAGCCTCGGGGCATCGCGGGGGCCCTGGTGCAGTGGGATGGGACCATCGTGGCTCGGGCGCCACTGCAGCCCCTCGACGCCAGCAGTTCCGCGAGCGATCTGGAAGGCGCCGCGATCGCAATCATTGACCAGGTGCTGGCCCAGACAGAGGTTCCCCTCTCTCGGGTGCATGGGATAGCCGTGGGCATCTCTGCCCTAGTAGATGCCACGGCCAACGAAGCGATCTTCAGCAGCACCTTCTCCGAGGCTGGCCGTTTCCGCTTCGACCGCCTCGCCGAACACTTTGGAAAGCCCGTGTACCTTGAGGACATCGCCTACCTGATGGCGCTCGGCGAGCGCTGGTTCGTCTACCCCAAGGACCCCCGGCCGCTGGTGTTCCTGCTGATCAGCAGCGGCACCTGCGGGGCCGTCCTGGCGCCGGCCGGGGCCCCTGAGCTACCGCGTTTCTCCGCTGAGTTTGGGCACATGGTGCTCAATACCTCCGGGCCGATCTGTGGCTGCGGCAAGCGAGGCTGCCTGGAAGCGTTCCTCTCCGAGAACGCCCTTCTAGCTACGGCCAACCGCCTGCTGCGGGCTCCAGATCAGGACCCCATCGGCCTGAGTGACGTCGCCCGACTGGCTGAAGGCGGCAACCCCACCGCCAAGAGCATCGTATCCACCGCCGCCGAGCACCTCGGCGTGGCTGTGGCTAACATCTGCAGCGTCTTCGCCCCCGCCCAGCTGGTGCTGGGGGGATCGGTGGTAGAGGCCTGGGGCAGGTGGCTGCTGCCGGAGGTGCAGACCTACGCCCGCGAGCATCTGCTTCAGTTTCTCCAGGATCGCATAGAGGTTGTCCCGTCACGGCTGGGATCGGACGCTGCCCTGGTGGGCAGCGCCGCCCGCACTCTCGACGCCGTGTTCGCCGCGTCTCACTTGCTGCCTGTCTGAGGTAGTGGGGCGCGAGCAGAACTGAATACCGACATCATCACGGGCCGGGACTGCGACTGGGCCCCGGCCAGGTGGGCAGTGCCGCTACTGATATAGGAGGCCCAAGAGAGGCGCTCCGGATGGAGGTTCGGTAATGGCTCGCTACCTTGAGGACAACGTCGGTGGGATCACGGGTGGCTATGCGTTCGCGGATGGGGTCAAGCTCAAGGTCCCCTACTCCTTCATGGGCTCGGTGTTCGACGAGGACGAGGAACAGGCCCTGCTGCACGTCCTGCGGCAGGACTCCCTCACCGCTGGGCCGCAGGTGGCTTCCTTCCAGAAGGAGTTCGCCCAGTGGTGCGGCGTCAAGCATGCCTTCGCCACCACCAGTTGCACGACCGCCATGCACGTGGCCACCCAGGCCCTAGGCATCGGCGAGGGCGATGAGGTCATCATCACCCCCAACACCTTCATCGCCACCACGTTGGCCGTCCTCAAAGAGGGTGGCATACCGGTCTACGCTGACATTGATCCCCGCACCTACAACATAGACCCCGAAGAGGTGGCCAAGAAAGTTACTCCCAAGACCAAGGCCATCTTCGTGGTCCATTACGCCGGGCAGATGTGCGACATGGACCCCATCATGGAGATAGCCCGGGCCCACGGCCTGGCCGTGCTTGAGGACTGCGCTCACGCCCATGGCTCGGAGTACAAGGGCCAGAAGGCGGGGACGGTGGGCGACGTGGGGTGCTTCAGCTTCCACTCCCTCAAGAACATGACCATGGGCGAAGGAGGCATGATCACCACCAACCGGGATGACCTGGTGCCCCGCATCGAGCTCCTGCGCAACATGAACATCAAGAGCTGGGAGAGCCAGAAGTACTACTGGCTGCCCTCTCACTTCGACGTGGTGGACGTGGACGGCAAGTGGGGCGTCAACTACCGCATGAATGAGTTCCAGGCTGCCTTGGGGCGGGCCCAGCTGCGCAAGCTCCCCGCGCTGGTGGAGAGGCGACGGGAGATCGGCCGGCGCATCAACGCCGGGCTGCAGGACATCCCTGGGATCACTCCCGTCTACGAGGACCCCAACTGCCACCACTCCTACCACCTCTACACCCTCTGTGTGGAGCCCGAGATCCTGGGCGCCAGCCGCGATGAGTTCATGCGGGCGCTGTACTTCGAGGAGGGGGTGCAGGGGATCCTGCACTATCAGCCCAACTACGACTTCACCGGCGTCAAGCGGTACCTGGAGGCTAGGGGCTACGGCGGGCAGTTCTGCCCGGTAGCGGATCACTTCTTCTATCGCCGACAGTTGAACCTGCCCATGCATCCACGCCTGACCGAGGAGGATGCGGACAACATCGTCGCCGGCGTGCGCAACGCCGCCGAGAAGGTCAGAGGTTCGGGCAAGTAGGCCGCCTGGCCGTGGGGGCGGGGCCAGGCCGGCCCCGCTCTCCGCGCGCCGTTCTCTACTGTACAGTCCCAGTACCGGGGAGGAGCCTCACATGGCGGTCAAATGGGGAGTGATCGGGGCCGGCGGGATCGCCGATCGCAGGACGATCCCGGAGATGATTGCGGTAGCCGACAACGCGGAGCTGGTGGCGCTCATGGACATGAGTCCCGAAGCCGTCAGCCGTGTCGCCCAGAAGTATGGCGTGACAGCCACCTACACTGATGAGGAATCGCTGCTCAGTGACCCTCAGGTGGAAGCGGTGTACATCGCCACCCCGCAGAACGTCCACCACCGCCAGGTCCTGGCAGCGGCCCGACACGGCAAGCACGTGCTGTGCGAGAAGCCGATTGCCACCAGCCTCAAGGACGCCGAGGAGATGGTCGAGGCCTGCGAGCGGGAAGGGGTGAAGTTCGGCCTCGACTACATGATGCGGTTCAACATCCACAACCAGAAGATCCGCGAGCTGGTGCAGAGTGGTGCCCTGGGCCAGCCGGTGATGGGCCGGGCGGAGCTCACCTGCTGGTATCCGCCCATGCCGACCGCCTGGCGCCAGAAGCGGGAGATCGCCTACGGTGGCTGCCTCATTGACATGGGAAGCCACTGCCTGGACATCCTGGAATGGATCCTGGACAGCCCCATCGTCGAGGTCTTCGCCTTCCACGACAGGCTCGTCCACCCCTACGACGTGGAGGACACCTCCACCACCGTCCTGCGCTTCGCCAATGGCGCCCATGGGATCGTGGACAACTACTTCAACGTCCCCGACGAGGCGGCCAAGAACCTACTCGAGGTCTACGGCACCCAGGGCAGCATCCTGGCTCAGGGCACCATCGGCCAGGACCCAACGGGCACCTTCACCTCGTACTTGGCGCCGCAAGGGCGGGGTTACTCCGCCAACCAGGTGAGAGACACCGACTCTGGGGTGAAGGCCGAGACCCACAAGTATGAGGGCATCCCCATGTACGGGACGATAGTCAAGCTCTTCAGCCAGGCCATCGAGGAGGACGGCGAGCCTCCCGTACCGGCCGAGGTGGGGCTACACAACCTGAGGGTCATCATGGCCATCTACGAGGCAGCCCACTCCGGGAGGCCGGTCAAGATCAACTACGAGTAGGACTCGGCACGGAGAGGCACGTCTCTCTGTGACTCCGTGGCTGACTGGGAGGGAAAACATTGTCTGAGTTGGCGATCAACGGTGGGGCTCCGGTCAGGACCAAGGAATGGCCTGCTTGGCCGGTCCACGACGAGCGTGAGGTCCAGGCGATCGAGGAGGTCACGCGCAGCGGGAAGTGGTGGCGGTTCGCCTACGCCTCCGGTGTGGAGCTGAACGAGGACCTGAGCGCCAAGGACCTCTCGAAGGTGGTGGAGTTTGGCCTGGCGTTCGCCCGCCACCACCAGGCGCGTTACGGCATCGCCATGACCAACGGCACAGGCACCCTGGAAGTGGCTCTGCGAGCCCTGGGCATTGGCCCGGGCGACGAGGTGATCGTCCCGGCCTACACGTACGTGGCCAGCGCCACGACGGTGTTGCAGGTGAACGCGGTCCCCATCTTCGTAGACGTCGAGCCCGACACCTACAACCTAGACCCGAACCTGCTTGAGGCCGCCATCACCGAGCGCACCCGCGCCATCATGCCCGTGCACTTCGGGGGCCAGTCCTGCGACATGGATGCCATCCTGGAGATCGCCCGCCGTCACGGCCTGGCGGTGGTGGAGGATGCCGCCCACGGGCATGGGTCAGAGTGGAAGGGGCGGAAGGTTGGGGCCCTGGGAGACATCGGGTCCTTCAGCTTCCAGTCCTCCAAGAACATGACCGCGGGCGAGGGAGGCATCGTACTCACCAACGACCGAGGCCTGGCAGAGAAGTGTGATTCCCTGCTGTGGGCCGGACGGCAGAAGGGGCGCCCTTGGTACGAGTTCCACCAGTTGGGCTGGAACTACCGAATGACCGAGTTCCAGGCGGCCATCTTGCTGGTGCAGCTTAGCCGGTTGGAGGAGCAGAACGCGCGCCGGATGGCGAATGCTCGCTACCTCAGTGGGCTCCTGGCCGACATGCCGGGACTGCAGCCCCTGCGCTGGGACGAGCGGGCCACCAAGCACAGCTTCTACCTCTACATCATTCGCTACGATCCGGCGGCATTCGGCGGCCTCCCGCGGGCCCGCTTCGTGGAAGCGCTGGCCGCCGAGGGCGTGCCCGCCTTCACCGGCTACACCTTCCCGGTGTACGCCAACCCCATGTTCCTGCAGCAGAACTTCCACGGGAAGGGCTGCCCGGTCAACTGCCACCACTACGGGGCAAGCGTGGACTACGCCAGCTTCGCCCAGACCTGTCCCGTCACCGAGAGGGCCTGCTACGAGGAGTCCATCTGGCTGGATCATCGGCTCTTCTTGGGGGATCAGGCCGACATGGATGACATCGCCGAGGCGCTGGCGAAGGTCAGCGCTCACGTTCAGGAACTGCACGGCCGGTCCTGATGCGACCACCTGCGAGACTGCGGGGAAGGGGGTGATGCCGAGAACGGGCCGGGCGCCGGGGTCGGAGCCCAAGGCGTCCGTGACGGAGCGTACGCTAGTGATTAGGGGGTGAGCTCGTTGCTCCTGCTCAATGCCGCAGTCTGGCGAGGAGGTAAGGCAGATGTCTGCTCAGAAGCAAGTCATCTCCCGTCGCAGTCTCATGAAGGCCGGCATCGGCGTGATCGGCGCCGCCGTTCTGGCGGCATGCCAGCCGGCGCAGGCTCCAGGTGTCCAGAGGGAAGCTGAGCAAACCGGTGCTGAGGTCGTAGAGCAGACCGCAGCGCCCAGCGGCGCCGAACCGGTCGAAATCCGAGTCGCGTTCTACGTGATGGGCGAGTCGTGGATGGCGAACGCCGAGGCCTGCACCGACGATTTCACCAGCAAGAACCCCGGCATCAATGTCACCTGGGAGTGGCGGCCCGGCGGTGAGTACTGGACCAAGTTGCAGACTGAGTTCGCTGGTGGCATGGCCCCTGATGTCACCGTCAACAACATGAACTGGGTGATCCCAGGTGCGGCCCGGGGCATGTGGCTCGACATCAAGCCCTTCATCGAGCGCGACAACTTCGACATGAGCCAGTACTTCTACCCCGTTGAGCTGGAATGGGCCTGGCAGGGTGGGCTCTACGGTGGCCTGCTCTACGCCGGCGGCCAGACGCTCATGATCAACAAGGACCTCCTGGCCGAGGCCGGCCTGGAGATGCCCACTGCCGACTGGACGTGGGACGACCTACTCACCTACGCCAAGGCTATGACCGACAAGGAGAAGAACCAGTACGGCCTGCATGGCGCCACGTCGGCCCCGCCGTATTGGTCCTGCGCGTTCATCCATGGCAACGGCGGCACCGTCCTCAACGACGACTACAACAAGTGCACCCTCACTGAGCCGGCGGCCGTGGAAGCCGTGAACTGGCTGTGGGAGCGGATGTTCACCGATGAGGTGATGCCCACACCGGCCAGCCTCACCGGCCAAGAGGACCCGTTCCTGAGCGGCAAGATCGGCATGGCCTTCAACGGCACCTGGTACGAGAGCCAGGTCCGCGACGCCGACCTCTTCGACTGGGACTTCGTGCCCATGCCGAAGCACCCGATCACGGGCAAGAAGAGCGTGCAGCTGGGCTCCAACGCCTGGTCCATCATCGCCAACTCCAAGCACCTCGAGGAGGCCTGGCAGTTCGTGAAGTTCATGATGGGCGTGGACGGTCAGACTTGGATGATGAAGTACGGCGTCCCCGGCATCAAGAGCGTGGCTGAGAGCCAGGCCTACAAGGACCTGCACGCGCCCCAGAACATCCAGATCGTGGTGGACGACTTCGCCTGCTGCGGACACGACTACTACCCCACCGCCGACACTGACGAGTGGTGGAACGTGTGCGGGCAGGAGTGGGGCGCCATCTGGTCCGGCGAACTCGGAGTGGAGGAAGCCCTGACCAATGCCTGCGTGGCCATTGACGAGGTGTTCTCCCGCCGTCCGGCCAACTATGAGAGATAGCGGTCCTTCTCCATTGCGCTAGCTGTCGCGACCCAATGGCTGTGTCCGTCGCTCCGAGGGCGGCGTGGCGGACACAGCCGTGCCCATGCGCGTGAGCAGTCCTGGTAACCGGCGTATGCCGGTGAAGGAGGAGCACATGCAGGCAGCGGCTGTTGCCGGAGTCAGGAAGCGCAAGATGACTCAGTCTGAGCGGCGCGAGGCCATCGAAGGATACGTGGCCATCACCCCCTGGCTCCTCGGCCTGCTCATCTTCACCCTCGGGCCTATCGTGGCCTCGTTCTACTTCAGTTTCACCGACTACGAAGTGGTGAAACCGCCGATCTTCGTCGGCCTAGCCAACTACCAGCGGCTTGCCGGCGACCGCCTCTTCTGGCAGTCACTCAAGGTGACCGGCACTTACGTAGGGGTTTCTGTACCGTTAGGCATCATCCTCTCGTTTGCAGTGGCCCTGCTCATGAACCAGAAGGTGCGCCTGATCGGCTTCTTCCGCACCGCCTACTACATGCCCAACCTAGTGCCGGCGGTAGGGTCGGCCATCCTCTGGATCTGGATCTTCAACCCGGAGTTTGGACTCCTCAACACGGCCCTGGCCTCCCTCGGTATCAAGGGTCCGCTGTGGCTGGCACATAGCAAGTGGGCCCTGCCCGCCCTGATCATCATGAGCCTCTGGGGGGTGGGTGGCGGCATGCTGATCTACCTGGCCGGGCTACAGGGCATTCCCACCGATCTCTACGAGGCGGCCGAGGTGGACGGGGCGACCGCCTGGCGCCGCTTCCTGCACGTGACCGTGCCTCAGATGACCCCAGTGCTGTTCTTCAACCTGATCATGGGCATCATAGGCAGTTTCCAGGTGTTCACCGCCGGCTACATCATGACCGGGGGCGGCCCACGCTACGCCACCTACTTCTACGTGCTCTACCTGTACCACAACGCCTTCCAGTACTTCCGCATGGGCTATGCGTCGGCTCTGGCTTGGATCCTGGCCGTCATCATCCTGTTCTTCACCCTGCTAGTCTTCCGCTCATCCAGCGCCTGGGTCTACTACGAGGGCCAGCTGCGGGGGAGGGGGTAGAATGACACATACCGCTGCCGCACAGGGCCTGAGCAAGAGAACGGTTCGGGATACCAGCTTCCTCGGGCGCCGTTCCGTACAGAGGATCATTGCCCGGGTCCTCATCTACCTGGTGCTCATAGCCGGGGCCTTCTTGCTGATGCTGCCCCTGGCCTGGCTCCTGTCCAGTTCTCTCAAGCCTTCCGGACGGATCTTCCAGGTTCCACCGCAGTGGATCCCCAATCCAGTGGCGTGGAGCAACTACGCGGAAGTCTGGCAGATGATCCCCTTCGCCCTGTACGTCCGCAACACGGCGGTCATCACCGCCTCCTGCATCATAGGGGCCCTGGCGTCCTCCGCGATCGTGGCCTTTGGGTTTGCCCGCCTTCGCTTTCCAGGGCGCGACGTCTTGTTCCTGATCCTCCTGTCTACCATCATGATCCCGGGCCAGGTGACCCTCATCCCGACCTACGTGCTCTTCCGGATGCTGGGCTGGCTTGACACCTACTACCCGCTCATCGTGCCCTCGTTCTTCGGAGGCGGGGCCTTCAACATCTTCCTCCTGCGGCAGTTCTTCATGAAGCTGCCCCTGGAGCTGGACGATGCCGCCCGGATTGACGGCTGCAGCTCCTTCGGCATCTTC
>JBMNTK010000117.1:0-12289 GCA_050945695.1 Anaerolineae bacterium
CTGGACATGAACTTCATCATCGCCCATTCTGGCGGTGGGATGTGGCGCACCGTGGTGCCCATCCTGGCCCAGTGCCCCAACGCCTACATGGATCTGTGCTCCAGCATCATTGACCGGGGCAAGGCGCGGGCCGTCGCCGAAATGGTCGGGGTGGAGCGCATCGTCTTCGGCAGCGACATGAACCTGATCAGCCCCTTCTGGACTATCGGCATGTTCGAGGAAGGCGGCTTCACCGAGGACGAGCTGCGCCTGATGTACTGGGAGAACGCGAAGAAGGTGATCGGGCCGCGGTTGCGGGCAGAGGTCAGCTAAGGGATAGGCCCAGGCTACGGGTCCACACGGAAAACGGTGTGAGAGCGGGGCTCTCACACCGTTTCGTTTACCCGGAAGGAACCTGGCCTAGAGCTGCGCGGCCGAGTCCTTGTCCACGTAGAGGGTAGCGTCCTTGTGCTGGCGCAGGATGCTGGCCGGGCACTCGGTGCTGATCGGGCCTTGGACGGTGCAACGCACCGCGGCCGCCTTGGTCGCTGCCGGGACCATGCAGTGCACGGCGTCCGCCGACACGATGGCCGGGATGGTCATGGTGATGGCCAGCTTCGGCACTGCGTCCAGGGTAGCGAAGCACCCATCGTGCACCTGCTGTACGCGGCTGCGCTCATCCAGCTCCACCAGCTTCACCTTCACCGGGTCGTTGAAGTCGGCGACGTGCGGGTCGTTGAAGGCGATGTGGCCGTTCTCGCCGATGCCGATGCAGGCTATGTCCAGAGGATACTCCTCCAGCAGCTCGGAGTAGCGGCGGCACTCCGCCTCCGGGTCAGGGGCATTGCCGTTCATGAAGAACACGGTGCCCGGCTTGACCGCATCGAGGAGATGCCGGCGAATGTAGTTGCCAAAGCCCTGAGGGGCGTCGCTCGGAAGACCCACGTACTCATCCAGGTGGAATGCCACCACCTTGCTCCAGTCAATGCCCGGTTCCTGGGCAAGGGCGGTCGTGAAGTCATCCTGGGAGGGCGCCGAGGCAAAGACCATCACTACCCGGCCCTTCTCGGCGATGATCCGGCGCATGCGCTCGGCAACGTCGCTGGCCGCCGCTGCGCCTAGTTCAGCGCGGTTTGCATAGATCTCAACCTTGAGAGCATCCGCCTTGACGACCTTCTCCGCAGAAGGCCGCTCTCCAACACGGGCCATTGAAACCTCCGTCACTTCGTTGTTGAGCCGCCGAAGCCTAGGCCTCGGGCAAGCCGGCGTCAAGTATACCCCCCACACCGGGTTTGCGCTGCCTTCGCGCTCTCCGAGCTCTTCCTCCTAGTTGAAGGCGCCTGCTGCCTCCAGGAAAGCCCGCAAGTTGGACCAAGGAACGTCCGGCTCATCCACATCGTAGGCCGGCGCCAGGACCAGCCCCCTCGGGCCTAGGGTCTTCAGGCGGGTGCGTACCTCGGCCGCCACCTCCTCCGGCCTGGCGTAGGGCCAGAAGGCTTGGGTCCCTACGGTGCCCCAGAGGGCCAGGCGGGTGCCCAGGGCCCGACGCACGGCCAGGGGATCCATGCGGTCCGGCTGCACCGGGTTGATGGCATCCACTCCCAGGTCGGCCAGGTCGTGCAGAATGGGCGTGATCACACCGTCGGAGTGATACAGGACCCGCAGATCGGGCTTGACGGCCCGGGCGCCCTCGATGACCCGCCGGAGCCGGGGAGCGAGGTACCGGCGCCAGAGCTCGGGGCTGATGATCATGCCGCCCGGCATGCCCACGTCATCGTCCAGGACGAGCACGTCCACCCCGATCTCCGCCAAGCGCCGGGCATTGTCGCCTGCCAGCTGGGCCAGGCGATCGAGCAGGGCGTTGGCCAAAGCCGGCCTATCCAGCAGGTCCAGGTTGAAGGCGGCGAACCCTCGCAGCCGCCAGGCGGTCTCGAACAGTTCTCCGCCCAGGTGGGGCAGGTTGCCCGCCACGGCATAGTCCTGCGCGTGGAGCGCCTCCACCTCCGCTTCTAGCCCCTCGGACCGGTAGGGCGCGCTCAGGTCGGGCCAGGGGTAGCGGTCGAGGTCGGCCTCAGACTGGGCCCAAGCCAGGGGGTTGACCTCTACCACGTCGGGCCGGTAACCCCACTCGTAGTAGCCGCGCACGAGCGTCTCCCGACCGATGCGGGTGTCTCGGGGAAAGGCGCGGACGTACTCCTCGAACTCAGCCTGCGCGGGCGAGGGCTTGAAGGACACGAAGCGCACGTCCACCCGGTAGCGCTCGGCCTCTGCATGGCCACCGCCGCCCCGCTCGGGGGCAGCCAACTCCGCCAGCTCCACCTTCCGGAACCCAGTCGTAACCGGCACCCGATCCGGTTCCTGACCGGACAGGGCAGCCAAGACGCGCTCACGGGAGTTCATGCTGCCTCCTCACGGCCAGCGCCCGGTCACTGGGCCGGGCGCTGCTTCCACTTCGGGCACAGGTGCCAGATGTGAACGGCGTCCTTCTCAGGGATCAGCGTGTCCTCGCCGGAGACAGTGCAGAAGCCCACCCAGCCCTCACTGGCCAGACGGCTCACCCGGGAGTGCCCGAAGTGCATGCAGGTCACGCAACTGCGCAGTCGTAGCCGGCGACGGCGGGCCAGCTGAGAGGCGAAGTCCGCCATGCGGAAGTCTGGCCACGCCGTCTCTGCCCCCGGCTCTTCCAGTTGGTACTCGATGCGTTCCCCATCCACTTCCAGGAACCAGCGGCCGTCCTCCGCCAGCAGGCGGGCCGGCCGCACACCCTCCGGGCCGGCTACCTTCACCTCGCGCGGCCCTTCGTCTTTTCCCAGCTGTTCGGTAGCCTGGCGAAAGGCGACCTCGAGCTGGAGCGTGCGCCGGCCCCGCTCGATGAAGTAGTACACCCCGGCCGCCACCGTGCCCAGGGCCGTAACCAGCGCTGCCCAGCGTAGCGCATCCAGGCTAAGGCCGGCGTAGGCAAACACCAGCACTACGGAGGCGACCAGCAGCACCAGCGCCACCCGCCGGGCAATGGCCTCCTTGCCGGCCGGAGCGGCAGCGCGGGTCCGTCGCTGTCTTTGCTGTGGTCGGTTACGCTTACGGCTCAATTACCACCTTTACCACGTTCTCGCGCTTCTCTTCTAGCATCTTCATCGCCGCGGGCACCTCATCCAGCCCCACCCGGTGGGTCATCATCGGCAGCACGTCTATCCGGCCGCTCGAGATGAGGTCCAGCAGGGGCCCGTAGCCCTCCGGGAAGCCTTGAGAGCCAAACATCTCCATCTGCCCAAACTTGAAGGTGATGATGCGGATGGTGGCGCGGTCATGGGCGAACGACCCCACGACCACCAGGCGGCCTTCCTTGCGCAGCATCTCGCAGGCCTGGGGCAGCGTCTCGTCCTGGTCTCCGCCCACGCACTCGATCACCGTGTCCACCCCTCGGCCCCCGGTCAGCTCGCGGGTGAAGGCCACCGGGTCCTGCCTGGTGACGTTGATGGTGTAGTCCGCGCCCAGGCGCTTGGCCAGGTCCAACCGGTAGTCCAGCTTGTCAGTAGAGATCAGGGTCGCGCCGCTGAGCTTGGCCGACATCATGGCCGAGAGGCCGATGGGGCCGCAGCCCTGTACCACGATGGTCTCACCGGCCTGAGCCCGGGCCTTTCCGGTGGCGGCGTGGTAGCCGATCCCGAAGGGCTGAGCCAGCGCACCCTGAGCCATGCTGAGGTTGTCGGGCAGAG
This sequence comes from Anaerolineae bacterium, assembly GCA_050945695.1. Taxonomy (GTDB): domain Bacteria; phylum Chloroflexota; class Anaerolineae; order DRVO01; family DRVO01; genus Ch71. The sequence goes on from JBMNTK010000117.1 coordinate 3,696, forward strand.
GCGCGCTGTAGAAGTCGTCGCCCAGCAGGGCCACGTACTCGGCATAGGCGCCGTTGGTGGCGAACCCCGCCCCCTTGCGCTCGGGGCACTGGCGGTGGTTGCCGCTCAGGCAGGCCTCGCACACCCCGCACACCCGACCGCCCGTGTGGCAGATGCGGTCGCCGACCTTGTACTTGGTGACCTTCGAACCCACAGCCACCACCGTGCCGGCAAACTCGTGGCCCAGAACGACCGGGTACGACTTCACACTGGGGTGAATGCCCCAGAACGCCTCCAGGTCCGACCCGCACATGGCGCATGCGCCAACCTTGAGCAGGATCTCGTGCGGCAGGATCTCCGGAACGGGAATCTGCTCCACGGTCAGGCGGTGCGGTTCCTGCAGAACGACGGCCTTCATGGTCTTGGGAATGGCTTGCATGTGCTGCTCTCCCGGTGGGATACGCGCAAAAGTGAACTGCCCTGCCACCATTGTGGGCCGCCCGGCCCCCATTGGCAAGGGGAGCTAACCTCAGAGAGCACAGAGGAAAGGAGGGGAGCGCCCTTCCGGTGGATCCCCCGCCGCTCCGCTATAATGGGTCTATCCCGTCGGGGAGTGCCACCATGAGTGTAGACGCCGAACGCTACGGGGCGACACTGACCGCCCTCAGACGGCTTTCGGGAGTGGCCCTGGTGCCCGTGTGGCTGGCGCTGGCCCGCCACAACACCGACTGGCTCCTCTTCGCCCTGTCCCTGCTGCTCACCGCCCTTGTAGCCGGCAGCCTTGCCCTCGATACCAGGCTGCCCCGCCTATCTGGCCTTCTGCTTCTCGCCGTCCCCACCCTAGGGGCCATCGCCGGCGGGCTGGGTGGCCAGCCTGACTGGTCGTTCCTCATGACGCTCTCGGTGGCCGGCGCCGGGTTGCTCTATGGGGCCATGGGCGCCCCCATCGCTGCCTGCCTCCTGGTGCCCGTTTCCCTGGTCATTCCTTCCCCGGGTCACAACCCTCTGCCTCTGGTCGCATGCCTGCTGGGAACCGCCGGCGTGACCTACGCCGCGGTACAGGAGTACAGCGGGCTGCTGGCCCTGCACTGGGAACGGAGCCGCCAGGCCTACGACCTGGTGGTGCAGGCCCGCCAGCGCCAGGGCGAGCTCAACCAGGCCATCAGGGCCCTTGACCTGGCCTACCGCCTGCTCGAGGAGAGCCACTACCAGACCGCCCTGGCCCGCCGGGAGGCGGAAGAGTGGCGCGACCTGAAGACGCGCTTCGCCACCAACCTCAGCCACGAGCTGCGCACCCCCCTGAACGTGGTCCTGGGCTTCACCCAGCTCATCTACCGCAACCCCCAGCTCTACGGCTTCCAGAATTGGCCCGAGTCCCTCATGCGCGACCTGGTGCAAGTGCAGCGCAACGCCGCCTTCCTCTCCGACCTGGTCAACGACATCGTGGACATGGCCCGGGTGGATGCCCTGGCGATGCCCATCCGCCGGGAGTGGGTCAGCCCCGCCCGGCTCATCGCGGAGGTGCTGGACACCGTCTCCAGCGTGGCCCAACAGAAGGGCATCGCCCTCCGTCAGGACCTACGAGGCCCGCTGCCGGATCTGAACGTGGACCCGATCCGCATTCGGCAGGTCCTCTTCAACCTGCTGACCAACGCCATTCGCTTCACCGATTCCGGCTCGGTCACCGTCTCCGCCACGGTGGAGGGGGAGGAGGTCGTCGTCTCCGTCACCGACACCGGCCGAGGCATCGCCCCCGAACAACTGGAGGGCATCTTCGACGAGTTCCTCCAGGTGGGCCGCCCCAAAGAGGGCGAGGACCAGGGGAAAGGGCTGGGCCTGGCCATCGCCAAGCGGTTCGTCCAGCTGCATGGCGGCCGCATCTGGGTGCGCAGCGAGCTGGGCCAGGGCAGCGTCTTCTCGTTCACCCTGCCCCTGGCCGAGAAGACCACGGCCCGCGCCATCGCCCGCACCGCTCCCGCCCTGCCCCAGATGCCGGCACGCCCCCGGGTGCTGGTGGTGGATGACGATGGGGTGGCCACCGCCTATCTGGAACGGCAGCTGGGCGACTACGACTTCGTGCGGGTGAACTCCTACGAGGAGGCTAGCGGACAGCTGGCCGAGGTACGGCCGGTGGCCGCCGTCGTCAACGTGGACCCCAACGGTGAGGCGAGCCTGCCGGAGCCGGCACTGGGCGACCTGCCGGTTATCCAGTGCGCCCTGCCCAGCATGCGCTGGCTCTCCGGCCACGACCGCTTCGATGCCATCCTCACCAAGCCGGTCTCGGAAGAGTCGTTGCTGGGGGTGCTAGACCGCTTCCTGAAGCCTGACCACCCCGCCACCGTCCTCGTGGCGGACGATGACCGCAGCTTCGTGCAGCTGGTCACCCGTACGCTTCAGGCATCCGGCTGGCCTGGGCTGGAGGTGATCCCCGCCTACAACGGCGCTGACGCCCTCAAGAAGGCCGGCCGTGCCTCGCTCGACCTGGTGCTCATGGACCTGGTGATGCCCGCTCTCAACGGGTTTCAGGCGCTGGAAGAGCTGCGGCAACACCCCGACCTGCGAGGGGTACCGGTGGTAGCCGTCACCGCCGCCAGCCCGGGAGAGGACGACCTTGCCACCCGAGGGACGGTGTTTGGCCTGCGGACGCGCCGGCCGGGCGGCCAGCGCCTGGCCCTGCAGCTGATCAGTGCGGTGCTTGAGGACGCCCGGGGCGGGTCCCTGCCAGACACCGTTGCAGTGCGGCCAGGAAGTCTCCCTGAGACACCGGCTTCTTGAGCGTCGCCGTGGCACCCAGGGCCCCGCTCAGCTCTCGGTCCTCCACCACTGAGCACAGCAGGACCGGCACCTCCGTCGTCTCCGGTCGCTGGCGCAGCGCCTGCAGCACCGACCATCCATCCGCGCGGGGCATCATCACGTCCAGGACCACCACGTCCGGGCGCTCCCGGCGCACCACCTCGAAAGCCAGGCGCGGATCGGCCAGGTGTTTGAGCTGCCAGGAACTGCCGTCCAGGTAGCGGCGGTACAGCTCAACGGCCCCGGGGTTGTCCTCCACCACCAACACCGAGAGCGGCTCGCGTCGGCGCAGGTGGAGGACGATCTCGGCAATGGGCCCGCGCACCCACTGCACGTAGAGGCCCTGGTGGGCAGCGATGCGCTGGGCCTCATTGATCCCCGCTACCCCTTCGTCCGTCTCCGGGCAGAAGCGAATGCGCACTGTGGTTGAACGCTGCGCCTCGTCCGAGGCCAATTCCACGTCGGTCTGGGAGGCGGACTGCACGGCCAGGCTGAGCAACTGCACCAGAAGCCCCTTGAGCAGCGCCCGATCGGCGATGACCACCTCGCTCCCGGCCCGGTCGTACTGGAGGGCCGCGCCCCGCCGTCGGGCCAGGGCCCCCACCAGCTCCACCGCTTCCTGCAACAGCTCGCCTAGCTCCACCTCCATGGGCTGGGCAGCCAAAGAGGCCAGCTCCCCGGATAGGGTGTCCTGGCGTGGGCTGGGCTCATTGGGCCTGTCGGAGGTCGTGGCCCAGGTCGTCAGCACCTCGGCCAGCCGCTCCTCGGCCTGGCTGAGATCCCGAAACACCTGCCGCCGCCCCACCGACAGCTCCTCCATGATCTCGGCGATGCTCATGCGCTCCACGTAGCGCAGCGTCAGCACCTCGCACGCCCGCCCCTCCCGGGAGCCAAAGGGGACGATGCGAGCCGGTCGGAGCGTCTCTATCGCTTCCAGCAGCACGGCGCGCAGCCGTAGGGCTCGCTCGTTGATTCCCTCCAGGCTGGCGATGTCGGCGAAGCATTCGGTCAGCGCACACCGGGCCAGGCCCGGGTTGTCATATAGCAGGTCGAGCGCCTCGTGGACCGTCTCCCGCTCTACGGACGGTCTCTCTACCATGCCGGTGGCTCCTCCATGGACACGGGTCTTCCCCAACCGTCATCATATGTCACCCTGAAGGCACCCACAAGGCACCGCTCGCAACGCCCATTTCGCGACAGCACCGCGTATAATGGGACCTGCTGCTGATCCATTACTGTGCTGGTCTCCGGACCATTGGCGGGAGGTTCCATGCCTCGTGAGTCTATGACCCCGCGAGAGCGCTGGCTAGCCGTGCTCTCGGGCCAGAAGCCGGATCGCGTCCCCCTGGACTATCGTTCCACTCCCGAGTTCACCAAGGCGCTCCTCACCTACCTTGGCACCGACCTGGAGGGCATGTATCGGCGGCTCCACATTGACAAGACCGTCACCGTCGCTCCGCGCTATGTCGGCCCGCCCATCCCTGCCGATGGCGACGTCTTCGGCTGCCGCTACACCGAGGTGAACTACGGCACCGGCAGCTACCGCGAGTGCATCTACGGTCCCCTGGCCCAGTACCGCACCCTCGCTGAGATCGAGGCCAACTACACCTGGCCCGACCCCGACTGGTGGGACTACTCCGGCATCGTCGAGCAGATCAAGGGCAAGGAGGATCTGCCCGTCCAGGGCGGCGGGTCAGAGCCCTTCCTCACCTACTGCCACCTGCGGGGCCAGCAGCAGGCCTACATGGACCTCATCGAGAGCCCGGACATCGTCCACTACTGCCTCGATAAGCTCTACGGCCTTTGCTACACCAACACCCAGCGCATCTACGAGCAGATCCCCGGAAAGGTCCTCATCACCGGCGTGGCGGAGGATATGGGCACCCAGGAGAGCCTCATCTTCTCGCCCGCCCAGATCCGGGAGTTCTTCTTCCCCCACATGAAGCGCATGATGGACCTGGCCCACGAGGCCGGCGCCTACGTCATGACCCACAGTGACGGCGCCGTTCGAGCCATCATCCCTGAGCTCATCGAGATCGGGATGGACGTGCTCGACCCGGTGCAGTGGCGCTGCCGGGGCATGGAGCGCGAGGGCCTCAAGCGAGATTTCGGCGACCGTATCGCCTTCCACGGCGCCATGGACAACCAGTACACCCTCGCCTTTGGCAGCGAGGAGGAAGTGCGCCAGGAAGTGCGGGATAACATTCGCATCCTCGGGGAGGGGGGCGGCTTCATCCTCGGCCCCTGCCACAACATCCAGCCCGTGACCCCACCCGAGCGCATCGTTGCGATGTACGAAGAGGCTTACGCTTCCGGCTGGTCATAGCGAGCCTGCCCGGCAGCGTCGCCGGGCACCGGGGCGGCAACATCCGTCCTGGTGCACCCTCAGCGGATTGGTCACCAACCCGAGAAGGAGGAATGCGATGGGCGCTTCGGTTAGTCGTCGCACGTTTCTGAGGAATGCTGGAGCTGTGGCCCTGGGTGGGCTAGGCATGGGAGCGCTGGCGGCTTGTGGCGGCGCACCCGCGGCCCCCTCGGCGCCTGCCGGTGAGCCAGCGGCCGCCAGTGAAGGCCAGACCGCACCCCCTCAGGCCGGCCTTGCCCCCGCCAACCTGGCCGTTTGGGTCTGGTGGCCCGATCCGGTCGAGTCCCTCAACCAGATGGCGGCCGCCTTCAGTGAGGCCAACTCCGGCGTCAAGGTAGTCAACGAGGCCCCCGCCGACTACTGGACCAAGCTCCAGACCGCCCTCGCCGGTGGTGCCGGCCCCGACATGTACTTCATGAACAACGTCAACTACTGGGCCTGGGCCAGCAAGGGCATCCTGGTGGACCTGGATCCCCTGGTATCCGCCGATGCCGGCATGCAGGACAACCTGGCCAACTCCTGGCAGGCCGCCATTGACTTCTATAAGTTCGAGGGCAAGAACTACGGTCTGCCCTACATGTACACCACCGTCGTCCTCTACTACAACGAGGACTACATCAAGGAGAAGGGCCTCACCCCCATCGCCGAGATCGAGGATGACTTCGACTGGAACAAGTGGCGTGAATATGCCAACGCCCTCACCGAGCGCGATGGCGATACCGTCACCATGTGGGGCGGCCAGAGCACCGAGGGCATCGAGACCGGGTGGCTCAACTTCGTCCGGGGCAACGGCGGCGACTTCCTGACCTCAGACTCCACCAAGTGCATCATAGACGAGGCGGCCTCCGTCGAAGCCTGGGAGTTCCTCACCGCTATGCGCCTGGAGGACAACGTCTCCCCCAGCCCTGACGCGCTGCAGGCCGAAGGCACCCAGTCCATGTTCCTGACCGGCAAGCTCGCCACTCTGCCCGGTGGGAGCTGGGTCATGAAGACCCTCAACGAGCAGCTCACCGACTTCACCTACAACATCGCCGTACTGCCCAAGTCGCCCAAGACCGGCGGAAATGGCGGCACCACCAACGTCGTGGGCTTGGTGATCAACAAGGACACCAAGGCCATGGATCAGACCTGGGCCCTGATGACCCACTACCTGACCAAGGACTCCATGGACATCTTGGCCAAGGCCGACGTGCTGGCCCCCATCCGCAACGACTCGGCCGAGCTCTACTACGATCCCGCCCTCGGGCCGGCGAACCGCGCTGCCGCCTTCAAGGTGCAGCAGTGGACCACGCCGCTGCCTACCCACAGGACGGTCACCTGGGGCGAGATGATGAACCCGGTCTCCGAGTGGCAGACCGAGATCTTCGAGGGTCGCGTCAGCGTGGAGGAGGGCCTCACCACCATGGCGGCGGAGGTCAACGCTCTCTTCGGCTAGGCATCTCGCCGCTGCCTGAGGTACAACCCCCGGCCCCCGGGGCTACCGGGGGCCGGCTAACACTCATGCGCCGCCAGGCGGGTGTCCGCCCTGAACCTGGTGTAGTGAGACTAAGAGGGAGCAATGAGTCAGGCGATTACTGCGCCCCAAGCGATAGCTCGGCGCCGGGGCTGGAGGGCCCGCCACCAAGAGGACATCACCGGCTGGCTGTGGGCCGCACCCTGGATCCTGGGGTTTCTGATCTTCACCCTGGGCCCCATGCTGGCCTCAGTGTATTACAGCTTCACTGACTTCCCCGTCATCAGCCCTCCCAAGTGGATCGGCCTGGACAACTACCGCACCATGCTCACCGGCGATGATTACATCGTCCAGGCCCTCAAGGTGACCACCGTCTATGCCATAGTCTCCATACCCCTCAACCTGGGCTTGGGCTTCTTCCTGGCCATCCTCCTCAACCAGCCCATCCGCGGCGTTGCCGTCTGGAGGACGATCTACTACCTACCGGCGGTGATCTCCGGGGTGGCCGTGGCGCTGCTGTGGCAGTGGATCTTCAACACCGACTTCGGGCTAGCCAACTGGCTCCTGTCGCTCGTCGGCATCAAGGGACCGCGCTGGTTGCTGGACCCCAACTGGGCGCTTCCGGCGCTCATCATCATGAGCTTGTGGGGCGTCGGCGGGGGCATGATCATCAACCTGGCCGGCCTGCAAGGGGTTCCCACCCAGTTGTACGAGGCGGCAGAGATTGACGGAGCCGGCGCCTGGCGTCGCTTCTGGGCCGTCACCGTCCCCATGGTTTCGCCCGTCATCTTCTTCAACCTGGTCATGGGGATCATCGGCGCCCTGCAGACTTTCACCCAAGCCTTCATCATGACCGGTGGAGGCCCGCGCCAGGCCACGCACTTCTACATGCTCCACCTGTACAACAACGCCTTCGTGTGGCTCAAGATGGGTTACGCGGCCGCCCTGGCTTGGGTGCTCTTCTTCTACATCCTAATACTTACCCTCCTGGTCATCCGGTCCTCGTCGGCTTGGGTGTACTACGAGGGCGAACTGCGGCGCGGATAGGTAAGGGGACGAAGACCAATGACCGGCTCTGTGTTCGCCAGCAAGCGGCTCACCACTGCTCTTTCTCGCACCTTCACCTACACCACGCTCACCATCGGCGCCTGCTTTCTCATGATTCCGTTCGTCTGGATGGTCTCCACGGCGCTCAAGGAACCCGGGGACGTGCTCAAGTTCCCCCCGCAGTGGATCCCAGACCCCTTCGTCTGGGGCAACTTCCGCGAGGCCGTGACCCTGCCCTACGCGCCGATGCTCACCTTCCTCAAGAACACGGTCATCATCACCTTCGTCTCCATGTTCGGTCAGCTCCTGTCGGCCAGTATGGTGGCCTTCAGCTTCGCGCGGCTGCGGTGGTGGGGCCGGGATGTCCTGTTCATGATCGTGCTGGCCACCATGATGCTACCCTACCAGGTGACCCTGATCCCCGTGTTCATCTTCTTCAAGGAGCTGGGATGGGTAGACACCTTGCTGCCGTTGACCGTCCCGTCCTTCTTCGGGGGCGGCGCCTTCACCATCTTCCTGTTCCGACAGTTCATGATGACCATCCCACTGGAGATGGATGACGCCGCCAAGATAGACGGCTGCAGCACCGCCGGGATCTACAGCAGGATCGTCATACCGCTCTCGCGGCCGGTGCTCATCACCGCGGGGATCTTCTCCTTCCTCGCCCACTGGAACGACTTCCTGGGCCCCCTGATCTACCTCAATAGCACTCAGAACTACACTCTGAGCCTGGGGCTGCGCATAATCCAAGGCTACGGTGGCTACGGCGTCCAGCGGTGGCACCTGCTCATGGCCGCCTCGCTGATGGTCATGATGCCGGTGTTGGCCCTCTTCTTCGCGGCCCAGCGCTACTTCATCCAGGGCGTGGTCGTCAGCGGGGTCAAGGGCTAGGGACTTCCGTCCAATCACCGATCTCGAGGAGGGCGCCCAGGGCAGGCCTGGGCGCCCTCTACCGTG
>JBMNTK010000118.1:0-12262 GCA_050945695.1 Anaerolineae bacterium
CGCCAGAGTCAGCGCACCAGCGGGGTGATGCCTCGGCTGGGGCACTACTGGTACCTGGTGGTGGTCCTGGTAGTGGCCTTGGTGGTGGCAGCCGGCTGGGCGGCCAACCTCCTGGTGGACCCCGAGTCGGTCACCTCGGTGATTAGGTGGTTCTCCCCTGTCCTGCGGATCATCACCGACGTATTCGCCTACATCATCCTGGCCATCGCCTACGTCCTGTTTCGGATCCTGGCCCCGTTCATCAACTGGATCAACAGCCTGGTGCAGGAGAACGCCGAGGAGGAACTACAGCTCCCCACCCAGGAGCCGGCCGAGAGCTTCGATGAGTTCCTCAACCGCTCGGAGGAAGTCGCCGCCAGCCTGCCCTGGCTGGAGACGGCAATCGTGATCCTGATCGTGGTGGGGGTGGTGCTGCTCTTCATGTGGGTGCTCAGGCGCCGGTTCGTGAGCAGCGCCGACGGGGTGCAGGAGACCCGAGAGGTGGAGTTCTCCCTGGGGATGATGCGAGAGCAGCTGTCTCAGTGGCTGGCGGGGCGCCGGCCCAAGCGTCGCTCGGAGTTCGTGCCCCTGGAGGACAGCCAAGACCCCAGGGTGATCATCCGCCAGGCCTACCGGCGCATGCTCAAGCTGGCGGACGAGCGTGGGTTCAGCCATCGCCGGTGGGAGACCCCGTGGATGTACGGGCGGTCGCTGTCCCGGCGTCTGCCCGACATCGCCGACCCGATAGCTGCCCTGACCCGGGCCTACAACCTTGCCCGTTACTCGCCCCTGCCCCCGGACCAGTCCGCGGTGGATCAGGCTCGTGAGGCGCTAAGTCGGATCGAGAGCTGGCTCTTCCGCTACGAGACGCCCGAGTCCGACGGCAGGCGTCCCTCGGCGACGGGCAGCTCCAGCCCCGGGTAGACGTCCAGGTCCCAGCCGGCGAGGGCCGTCTCCTGCTGGTAGTAAGCAGCGGCGGCCACCATGGCGGCGTTGTCGGTGCACAGGCTCTTGGGCGGATAGCGCAAGGGGATCCCCTTGAGGCTCTGGCTCATGACCTGGCGCAGGCGGCTGTTCGCGGCCACGCCGCCGGCCAGGAGCACCTGGCGCACCTCGTACTCCTGGGCCGCCTCCACAGTCTTGCTCACCAGCGCATCCACCACCGCCTCCTGGAAGGCGGCGGCGATGTTGGCCACCGGCAAGCGGGAGGGGTTGAACCGCTCGCCCCGGCCGCCATACGATTCCACCAGACGCAAGGCCGCCGTCTTGAGCCCGCTGAAGCTGAAGTCGTAGGTGTCGCGCATGCGCATGCGGGGCATGTCCACCGCCGAGGCCAGCCCGTGCGCTGCCACCTTCTCGATCTCCGGCCCGCCCGGGTAGGGCAGGCCCAACAGGCGCCCCACCTTGTCGAAAGCCTCGCCGGCCGCATCGTCAATCGTCTGGCCGATCGTCTCCAGGTCGTTGTGGTCGCGCATGACCACCAGGGTGGTATGCCCGCCACTCACGACCAGGACCAGCAAGGGGAACTGAGGCTCTGGGTCAAGAGGCTCGGCCGACTCGCGGTCCGGGGGGATGAGCCAGTTGGCATAGATATGCGAAAGGATGTGGTTCACCCCCAGCAGGGGCAGCCCTCGGCCAAAGGCGATCCCCTTGGCCACGTTGACCCCCACCAGAAGCGAACCTGACAGGCCCGGGCCGTGGGTCACGGCCAGGCCCTCGACATCGTCCCAGCCCCGGCCTAAGGGAGCGAGGGCCTGCTCCAGGACCAGCGAAATGGCCTTCACGTGCTCTCGGCTGGCCATTTCCGGGAATACGCCCCCGTAGTCGCGGTGGAGCTCCACCTGGGAGGCCACCACATTGGAGACTATGCGCCGCCCCTTCACTACTACCGAAGCGGCTGTCTCATCGCACGATGTCTCGATCGCTAGGATTACGTCCATAGTCTCTTGTGGCCTTCGGGATGACTTGGAGTATATACCCCTGTCGCCAATTGGGAAAGGCCCCGAGGGGGAATGGCGGGGGATTTCGTATAGTGATGAGGCCCTCACCCCCTCCCTCTCCCATTTCATAGGAGAGGGAGGGGGTGAGAGCTGCCCTTGACGCCACGCGTTCACTATATGGATACTGCCGACCAACCGCTGCCACGGAGCCTGACCATGCAGATGATCAAGACTGGCATCGCCTACCACGGCAACCGTATGCTCTACCACGTCCGCGACGACATGCGCGATATCGTCGCCCACAACTGCACCTATGTCGTGCACATGTTCAGCGAGAACGACTACGTGAGGCACCGCGAGGTCCTCAAGGACATCGTCCGCATCACCCACGAGTACGGCCTCGAGGCCTGGATAGACTCCTGGGGAATGGGGCGGGTGTTCGCCGGCGAGGTGTCAGGCTGGCTGGCCGAGTACCCCGATTCGCGCCAAGTCCTCAATACCGGCGAGCCGGTGGGGATGGCCTGCTTGCACAGCCGCGAGTACCGGGAAGCGCTCAAGGGCTGGGCCGATGCCGCCATCGCTACCGAGGCGGAGATGGTCTTCTGGGACGAGCCCCGCCTCGCCTTCCGGACCACGGACGCTGGCGAGCCCCAGTGGGGCTGCCGCTGCCATCGCTGCCAGAGCATCTTCCGCGACACCTACGGCTACGACATGCCGGCCGAACTCACCGAGGACGTCAAGGACTTCCGGCACTCCTCTGTCCTCGACTTCTTCAGCGAGATGACCGAATACGTCCACGGGAAGGGCGGCCGCAACTGCCTATGCCTCATGCCCTCCACCGACGCCCGCTTCGGCGACCGCAATTGGGACGACTTCGCCGCCCTGCCATACGTGGACAACCTTGGCACCGACCCCTACTGGTACGGCCGGCCCGTCCAGGTGCAGGGCTACGTCAACGAGTGGTCACGGCGACTGCTGGAGGTATGCACCCGGCACCGCAAGGACCATCATCTCTGGCTGCAATCCTTCGCCGTGCCGGCCGGACGAGAGGTGGAGATCGTCATGGCCGCCGAGGCCGCCTATGCCGCCGGCATCCGCAACTTGGCCGCCTGGGGCTTCCGCGGCTCCGATGCCAACGACTACCGGGCCGAGCGGCCTGAGGTAGCCTGGCAGGCGGTGGGAGAGGCTTTCCGCCGGGTGCTCTGGCGGTGGTAGAATCGGGTCACAATCTCCAGCGGCCCGCTGGCCGCTGGCCCAGCCAAGCCGAGGACCGCTATGACCTCTCGTGAACGTATACTCGCCGCCCTGAACCACCGCGAGCCCGACCGGGTCCCGTTCGACATGGGCAGCACCCAGGTCACCGGCATCACGGTCAAGGCCTACGTCAACCTGCGCCGTCACCTGGGCTTGCCCCCGGTCGAGCCCACCATCCCGGACACCATTCAGCAGTTGGCCCTGCCCGACGACGACCTGGTGGAGCAATGGGGCATTGATGTGCGGGGACTCTTCCCCCTCAATGCCCACAACTGGAACGTGGTCAACGAGGACGCCGGCGACTACTGGCAATACACCGACGAGTGGGGCATCACCTACCACATGCCCAAGGAAGAGGGGCTCTACTACACCATCGTGCGCAGCCCTCTCCCCGGCTTCAGCACCTCCCCTCAGGAGATCGCCGCCCACACCTGGCCGGATTGCGGCGACCCGCAGCGCATCGAGGGCCTGCGCGCCCAGGCCGAGCGCTATCGGGCCGAGGGCAAGGCGGTGATGATCAAGGGAGTGCTGGCCGGCATCTTCGAGATGGCTCAGCGCATCCGGGGCACTGAGAACTTCATGGTGGATCTGCTCGCCGATCGCCCCTCCGCCGAGGCCCTGCTGGACAAGATGGTCCAGTGCAAGCTCGACTTCTGGGAGATGGCTCTGCCCAAGCTGGGCGACCTGGTGGATATCGTCTCCGAGGCCGATGACTACGGCACCCAAATCTCGCAGCTCATCTCACCCGCCATGTTCCGCGAGGTGATGAAGCCTCGGCTCAAGGTCATCCACGAGCGCATCCACCAGCTGGCCCCGCACGCTAAGCTCTTCTTCCACACCTGCGGCAGCGTGCGCAAGATCCTGCCCGACCTGCTGGAGGTGGGCGTGGACATCCTCAACCCGATCCACGTGCGGGCGGCGGGGATGGAACCGGCAGCGCTCAAGCGGGACTTCGGCGATGCCGTGGTCTTCTGGGGCGGCGGGGTGGACACGCAAGGGGTGCTGCCCAATGGCACTCCCGAAGAGGTACGCGAGGACGTCCGGCGCAACGTGGAGGCCCTCATGCCTGGCGGCGGCTACGTCTTCAACACCATCCACAACATTCAGCCCGACGTGCCCCCCGAGAACATCGTCGCCATGTGGGAGACCCTCATGGAGGTGGGCCGCTACTAGCCCGCGTGGGGGAACCCTGGCCACAAGAAGGGGGTGCCTTCAGCGACTGCCTGAAGGCACCCCCTCTTGTTGCACCCGGCGACCTACAGCTTCATCTCCCGCAGTATGCGGACGTTCCAGTTGCTCAGGTAGCCGCGGTAGGGCGCCACCTGCGCCTCGACCTTCTTCTGCACCTCTTCCACCTGGCCGTCGTCAGCGTCCAGTTCCAGGGTGTAGCGAGGGGAGCTGTTGGCCCGATAGACACGCACCCCCGTCACGCCGGGGATGGCGCGGGCCTGCGCGATTGCCTGCCGGCCCTCGTAGCTGTCTACGGCTTCGTAGGAATCGAAGGAGATCACCAGCTTTGCCATCGCATTGTCCTCCTTATGGTGATGGCAGTCTCGAGGTCTTAGCCCGATTCCGCATCTGAAACGCTGGCCGCGCCACCGTCAAGGACGGCCTGAGCGGCCGCGATGAACGCCTCATCCTGCTCCGGCAGGACAGTGCGCGGATCGAACACCAAGGCATCATCCTCCACCCGGGCCACCACCGGCGGCTCACCCTGCCGCAGCGCCGCTGCAGCCGCCTGCGGATCGGGCAAGGGCACCGCTAGGACCACGGTGGGCAGAGTCTGCCCCGGCAAGGAGCCCCCGCCTATGGCACTCCGGCTCGCCCTGAGCTCGCCTTGCCCGAGGGCATCGCGCCACCGCGCCGCCCTGGCCTCCAGGCTCGGTAGCGGGGCGGCAATCATCTGCCACACCGGCACCGACTCTGTCTCCGCGCCGCGGCGGTACTCAAGCAGGGTGGCCTGCAGAGCCGCCAGGGTGAGCTTGTCCACCCGAAGGGCACGCATCAGGGGGTGCCGTCGTAGCGGGGAGATGCTCTCTTCCCGGCCCACGATGATCCCCGCCTGCGGCCCGCCCAGGAGCTTGTCGCCGCTGAAGCTCACCAGGTCCGCCCCGGCCTCCAGGCACTCTTGCACGGTGGGCTCGTGGGCCAGCCCGAACTGGCTCGTATCCCGCAGAGTGCCGCTCCCCACGTCAGCGTAGAAGCGGCAGCCGAGGCTGTGGGCCGCCTCCGCCAGCTCCGCGAGTTCGGGCTCGTGCACGAAGCCCTGGAGGGAGAAGTTGCTCCGGTGCACGTACATGAACATGGCCGTCTGCTCACCGGCGGCGCGCAGGTAGTCCTCCACGTAAGTGCGGTTGGTGGTGCCCACCTCAACTAGCCGGGCCCCGCTCTGGGCCATCACCTCCGGGATCCGGAACCCCCCGCCGATCTCCACCAGCTGGCCGCGCGAGATCACCACCTCCCGTCCCTGCGCCAGCGCCATGAGCACTAACAGGACGGCGGCAGCATTGTTGTTGACCACCAGGGCGGCCTCGGCCCCCGTCAGCTCGGTCAGTTCCCGCTCCGCGTGGGCGTGTCGGGAGCCCCGCGTCCCCTGGGCCAGGTCGTACTCCAGGGAGCTGTAGCCCTCCCCGACCTGGGCGATGGCACCTAAGGCAGCCGGAGCTAGGGGGGCGCGACCCAGGTTGGTATGTATGATCACCCCGGAGGCATTGATCACCGGGCGCAGGGAGGGGCGGGTGAGGTCCGCTAGCGCCAGCGAGACCATCTCCCCCCAGTCCTGGCCGGGTGCCTCACCGGCAAGCAGCCGGTCCCTCTCCGCCTGGGTGGCCCGGCGGGCAGCCTCCAGCACCAGGGCATGCCCCCAGCGCTCTTCCAGGGCGCGCACCGAGGCCAGCTCAAGCAGGGCCGAGATGCTGGGTATGTCGCGTAACGACCTGGCAGCGGGATTCATGGCCTCTCGATCTGCAGCGGTGCGAACAATATAGCGACTGCCCCTGGGCCGGTCAAGCGCATCCCGCGGAGCGCCCCGTTGACACTCCCACGGCCTGACAGGATACTCGGTCCCATCAGGGCTCAGCCCCTACACCCACAAGGAGACCACCATGCCCGGACGATTCCTGGAGATCTACACCAACTGCTACGGGCAGTACGGCCTAGAAGCCGCCATAGCGCATGCCCCCACCGTGGGCGTCACCCACCTCGAGGTGGCCCTCAAGCCTCACGGTGGCCACCTGATAGTCCCGGCCGAGGTCATCCTCACCGACCGCAGCCCAGACGAGCAGGTCCAGACGGTGAAGCGGGCCCTCGCTCAGGCCGGAGTGACCGCCAGCACCGGCAACGGCAGCGCCGACGTCAAGACGCCCGAGGGGATCGAGGCCATCAAGCGGCGCCTCGACATCGCCGCTGAACTCGGCGCCCGCTGGTTCACGGGCAGCACGGGCCAGGCCGAGAACAAGCGTGACCTGTACGAGGGCACGCTGGAGATCGCCGACTACGCCCAAAGCAAGGGGATACTCGTCTGCCTGGAGACGCACCCGCCCCTGGTCACCAATGCCGACGAGGCTCTGGCCACCCTCAAGGACCTACAGCATCCCAACATCCGCATTAACTGGGACACCGGCAACATCTACTACTACAACGAAGGCCTGGATGGGGAAGAGCAGCTCCAGAAGATCGCACCCTATGTCGGCCACGTCCACCTGAAGGACAGCCGTAAGGGCTACAAGGACTGGTACTTCCCCGCCTTGGGAGAGGGCACCATAGACCTGGCCCGGTGCCTGGCCATCCTCAAGGACGCCGGCTTCCAGGGCCCCTACAGCATCGAGATCGAGGGCATCGCCGGCCAGGATCCCCTCACCCTGGAACAGCGTCAGGAGAACATCCGCAAGTCGGTGGAGCACCTGCGGAGCCTGGGCCTAGAGGACCTGGACTGATCAGGGAAGTCTCACGCAAAGACGCAAAGGCGCTAAGGCGCCGAAAGGGTGCCTTAGCGCCTCTCCCTGCCATTCCGAGCGCCCTTGTATGTCATTCCGCTTTTCCCTCTGTGTCATTCCGAGCGAAGCGAGGAATCTACGGCGGTCGGGAGGGGCAGATCCCTCGCTTCTCTCGGGATGACAGGAGAGAGGACTGCGCGTGCCCGGACCCTGGGCGCGAGTACCTGCGGATCTGGGGAGTCTCACGCAAAGGCGCCAAGGCGCTAAGGTGAAGAGGGAGTTCCTCTGTTCTTGCGCGTCTCTGCGCCTTTGCGTGAGGTTCTTTCGCTGCCGTCGTGCTCAGACACCCCGTTCTGTGCTTTAATGTGCCCATAGCGTTTGATAAGTCACAGCGGGGGTCACTGGCAGTTGGCACAGCAGATACTGGTCGTTGATGACGACAGGGAGATCCTGAGGGTCCTGCAGGCCTACCTGGAACGGGAGGGCTTCCGGGTGCTCACCGCCTCCGGCGGGGAAGCGGCGCTTCACGCCATCCGGCGAGAGCGCCCCGACCTCATCCTCCTGGACCTGATGCTGCCCGATCGCGACGGTTGGGACCTCACCCGCCTGGTCCGCACCGACCCTTCCCTGCGGCACATCCCCATCATCATGCTCACCGCCCGCACCGAAGAGGCCGACCGCATCGTGGGCCTGGAGCTGGGCGCCGATGACTACGTCACCAAGCCCTTCAGCCCCCGCGAGGTCGTGGCACGGGTGCGGGCCGTCCTGCGGCGGGTCTCTCCCGAGGCGCCGGCATCGCCCCTCCTGCGGGTGCGTGACCTGGAGCTAGACCTGGACTCGCACCGGGCCGCCCTGGCGGGGCAGGAGCTGGACCTCACCCCCACCGAGTTCGCCCTGCTCCGCGCCCTCATGGGAAGCCCCGGGCACGCCTTCACTCGCCTGGAGCTGATCGAGAGCGCCTTCGGCTACGCCTATGACGGTATGGAACGCACCGTGGACAGCCACATCAAGAACCTCAGGCGCAAGATCAGCGGCGAGGGCGATCCCCAGGACTACATCCAGACGGTCTACGGGATCGGCTACCGCCTTCAGGGGGAGAGATGAACCGTCTCTGGGTGCGTCTCACCGTCTCCCACGCCGTCTTCGTCATCCTGGGCATACTGCTCGTCACCTTTCTCACCGGCCAGGCCCTGGAACTGGCACTCCGGCGAGAGGCAGCCCGACAGGCGCTGCTGGGCACTGACCTGATAGACCAACTGGCGACTCGCACCCCCGGTCACGGAATGGGCGCCATGCACCGCCTGGGCCCTAACATGCCCCACCTCATCTTGGCAGATGGAACCGGTCAGGTGGTCTACGACTGGCAAGGCGAGCCGGGGCGCTACCTGACCGCCCTGGAGCGACGCCTGGCCGTTCGCATCGTAAGCGATGGTGAGCTGGCGGCATACGTGCTGCCTCTTTCGGTATCAGCCTTGTCGCAGGAGTACACAGTGGTGCTGCAGGTGTTGCGGCGCACCATGCTCATCGCCAGCGCGGTAGCCGGGCTGGGAGCCCTGCTCGCCAGCCTCTTGGTGAGTGAAAGCCTCACCGCGCCCTTGCGTCGCCTGGTCGCTGGGGCGCGGGCCGTGGCCGCCGGCCGGCTGGACCATCGCATCGAGGCCCAGGGCCCAAGCGAGACCCGCGAACTGGCCCACGCCTTCAACCACATGGCCGAGAGCCTCCAGGATGCCGAGCGCCGCCGGCAGGAGCTCACCGCCGACATCGCCCACGAGCTCCGTACCCCCCTGACGGTCCTCCAGGGCAACCTCAGCGCCATGCTGGACGGCGTCTACACCCCGAGCGAGGCCGAGGTGGCCGCCCTCTACGACCAGGTGCTGCGGCTTAACCGGCTGGTCCAGGACCTGGGCCAGTTGGCCGAGTTCGATTCAGGCCGGATGGCACTGGAGCTGGCGCCTGTGGACCTGGCCGAGTCGCTGGAGAGCTCGCTGGCCCTGTTCCGCCCGGCACTTGAGGCCAAGGGTGTCACCCTCATCGGCCACTGGCCCGACCAGATGCCCCTGGTGCTGGCGGATCGGTTCCGGCTAGGGCAGGTGCTGGCTAACCTGCTCAGCAATGCCCTCCGGCACACCCCCGAGGGCGGTTCCGTCCGGCTGGAGGCTCGCCAGGTCGGCGATGCCATCGAGGTGTCAGTGGCGGACACCGGCGAGGGGATCCCGGAGGCGGAGCTAGCCTACGTCTTCGAGCGCCTGTGGCGGGCCGACCGCTCCCGCTCCCGCGAGCATGGCGGTTCCGGGTTGGGCCTGGCCATCGCCCGCCAACTGGTGGAGGCCATGCACGGCTCCATAGGCGCCACCAGCACCCCCGGCCAGGGGTCCCGTTTCTGGTTCCGCCTGTCGGCTGCCCCTGCGGGAGCCTCACCGGCGCCGGCTGCTGCCGTGCGCCCGGCCTAGAAGGCGCGCTGTCGGTCCACCACGTTGATGAGCGGCTCCCCCGCCAGGTACCGGCGCACATTCTCGGCGAAGAGGTCCATCAGCCGGTCATAGTAGCCGGGGCTCAGCCAGGAGATGTGCGGAGTCAGGATCAGGTTCTCGTGGCCCCAAAGGGGGCTATCCCCGGGCAGGGGCTCGACCTCGGTCACGTCCAGCGCGGCGCCGGCGATCCATCCCTCGCGCAGAGCCTGATCCAGCGCTGCCTCGTCCACCACCGTGCCCCGGGACATGTTGACGAACATGGCACTCGGCCGCATGGCCTGGAACTGGGCGGCACCCATCATTCTGAAGGTGGCCGGTGTGCTGGGTACCGTCAGCACCACCACGTCGCTCTGCCCCAACAGCTCCATGAGCCATTCCGGCCCCTCTAGCACATCGGGGAGCACGCCCTCTGGGTCGCCGGTGCCAGGTAGGACGTAACCGGTATCGGCGGGCTTGTCCGGGTCGACGGTGGTGGCTACCAGCCGCATCCCGAAAGCCTTGGCCAACCGGCCCACCTCTCGCCCGATGCTCCCGTAGCCCACTACGCCCATGGTGAGCCCGGCCAAGTCACCCAGGGAATGGCCGAGCGGGTCGGTGGGCACCCACACGCGCTGCTTCTGGCGCTCGCGCAGGTAGGGCAGCCGGTGGCGAAAGGCCAGGATGACCGAGAAGGCCCATTCCGCCATGGACCGCACCTGAATGCCGCTGGCATTGCAGATGACGACGTCGCTCTGCCACAGCTCCTTTCCCAAGAGCAGGTTCACGCCGGCGCTGGCCGTCTGCACCCAGCGCAGGTTGGGCGCCAGTACCGGGTCGAAGTTGTGGTTGCCGTCAATGATGGCCACTTCGGCATCACCCACGTGGCTCCCCACTTCGGCCGGATCCTGGGCTGGCACCTGGTGGATCACTGCCCCGGGCGCCACCCGGCGGAGCCGGTCCCACTGTGCGTCGGTGAAGCTCATGGAGGAGAAGATGGCAAGAGCCCTGTGCGCCATAGCGCGCCTCCAGTTGGAAGTGGGGCGATTATAGCACGACCGGCCCTCGCCATCCGTCCGGGCGGTGAACACCCAGGGCGATCACGTCTTCGCCGGCTCAGGCACCCCCCTGAGGAGTGCGCGCCACTAGGCGCCACTGGTGCGCCCAGGCCCCAGGCACGCCGTTCTGGTCATCCCGTAGCCGTGTGTCGCCCCGGGCCGTCTCCCTCATGTCATCCTGAGCGAAGCGAGGGATCTACCCCTCCCGATCGCCACAGATTCGTCGCTTCGCTCGGAATGACACAGAGGGGCGCTCAGAATAACGCACAATGGCGCACGGAATGACATGGAGGGGCGCGGTATGACACTCCCCCCGAGCAGTGCACGAGGGATCACGTGTTGCCGAGGGCCCTGGCACGCCTGGGCGCACCAGTGTGCGCCAAGTAGCGAACACTCCGGAGTGATCTGCGCCGGCCGAAGAAGAAGACTCAATCGCCTTCGGTGAGCACAGGAGACCGGGCGCTCCCGGAAGTCCTTTCGACCCGGTCTCAGCCCGCTGCCCTTGACGCGGACCTAGCCTGCCCGGACAATGGGGCCGATCACCGACCAACCACATGCGGGGGGAGCAATGGCCGATACTATACGCGTCACAGTCTGGAACGAGTTCCGGCACGAGAAACGTTCACAGGAGATCGCGGCGGTCTACCCGGAAGGGATTCACGGTGCCATCGCCTCCTTCCTGAGAGGCCAGCCGGGGCTGGAAGTCCGCACCGCCACCCTCGATGAGCCGGAACACGGCCTCACCGAGGAGGTGCTGGCGCAGACCGACGTGCTCACCTGGTGGGGTCACATGGCCCACGGCGAAGTGAGCGACGAGATCGTGGACCGGATACAGCAGCGCGTAGTGCTGGATGGCATGGGGCTCATCTGCCTGCACTCGGCGCACTTCTCCAAGATCTTCAAGCGCCTCATGGGCACCACCTGTAACCTGCGCTGGCGTGAGATCGGGGAGAAGGAGCGCATCTGGGTGGTGGAGCAGGGCCATCCCATCGCCGACGGCCTGGGCGAGTACTTCGAGATCCCGCACACCGAGATGTACGGCGAGCGTTTCGACATCCCGGCGCCGGACACCTTGGTGTTCGTCTCCTGGTTCCCGGGCGGCGAGGTCTTCCGGAGCGGCTGCTGCTACCACCGCGGGCGGGGCAAGATCTTCTACTTCCGCCCCGGCCACGAAACCTTCCCTATCTTCCACCAGCCCGAGGTGCAGCGCGTCATCTCCAACGCCGTGCGCTGGGCGGCTCCGGTCAACGGCCCCGCCCCCACCTTCGGGAACGTTAAGCCGCTGGAGAACATCCAGTAGGAGAACGCGCGGTTGCCGATACGGCGTCGTCTCACCCCCGACCGGGATGCCGGTCGGGGGCGCCCGGCGCCTAGTTCTGATCTGTCCCTAGCTAACGGGAGGGACAAGTGCTCACCAGCCCCTGCAGGTCCAAGGGCTTCTTCCTCGTGCCGGTATTGCTCGTCCTCCTTCTGGGCCTGACCGGCTGCAACCTAGCTGTGCAACCTACCCCCGCCTGGCCCACCGTGGCCGCGACGGTGGTCACCCCCTTGCCGGCAGCGCCCAGCCCTACGCCCCAGGAGGCACCGTCCGCCACCCTTGCGGTGACGGTCACCCAGCAGGCCGCCGACCCGGTCACGCCCGTGCCGCC
>JBMNTK010000119.1:0-12247 GCA_050945695.1 Anaerolineae bacterium
CCTGCCCCTACCCGAACGTCGCCGGCGACAGCCCTCACCCGAAGTCTGCGTCATCTGACTTTCGGTGCTACAATCCTTCCCCCAACAACCAGCACAACCGCTGCTCCTACCTCCGGGGGTTCATGGACATCACCGCCGACAGACTAGCCTCGCCCGCGCGTCCGGCAGCCTGGCAATCCTGGGCTGCCGGGCTCGTGCTGTCCTTCCAGCGCCTGCTTCTCTCCTTGCCCGTCCTGCTGGCCATCACGTTCATGTCCTACGCCGGGCTGGACGCTGCCTCCGGCACCCCGGCACAGGACGCCCTCGCCGGCGCCCTACGCCAGACCGCCGGCTACGTCTCTCGCCTAGCCGCCGGCGACCTCGGCGCCACCGCCACCGATATCTACAGCTCCGCCCCTCAGCCTCTCGCTGTCCTCGTGCCCACGCTCCTGGTCAAGAGCCTGGGCCTCCTGGCAGCCGCCACCGTCGTCGCCATCGCCCTCGGCCTTCCCCTCGGTGTGCTGGCCGCGCTCCGTAGGCACTCGGGCCTCTCCCGGCTCACCGTGCTGGCCTCTATCGTGGGCATCTCTCTGCCCAGCTTCTTCGCCGCCTTCCTCCTCCAATTGCTGACCATCCGCCTCACCCGCACCCTGGGCTACCGCCTTCTGCCGGTGGGCGGCTTCGGGTGGGACAGTCACCTGGTCCTGCCGGCTCTGGTGCTGGCAGCCCGACCCCTGGCGCAGATTGCCCGCGTCACCTTCGTCTCCCTGAGCTCGGTCCTCGAGCGCGACTTCGTGCGCACCGCCCACGGCAAGGGACTGAGCTACCACACCGTCCTCAGCCGGCACGTACTGCGCAATGCCGCCATCCCCATCCTCACTACCCTGGGCATGTCGGCCCGCTTCTCCCTGAGCAGTCTGCCCGTGGTCGAGTACTTCTTCGGTTGGCCGGGCCTAGGGGCGGGCCTGCTACTCGCCATCGCCAGCAGAGATGACCACCTCACCGTAACCCTGCTCCTCTGCCTGGGCCTGCTCTTCCTCCTGATCAACCTCCTGCTCGAGCTCGCCTATCGCCTGGCCGACCCCCAGCTTCGCCAGCCCCCCACCCGGATCTCCCAGGCCGACCGCGTCTCCCTCTGGGGCGGCCTGTTGTCCATCCTGGCCGACCTCCGCGACCTTCTCGTCGCGCCGTTGCACCACCTTCGACGTCCCGGCCGGCCCCCGGCGGTCCACAACGGCTCGAACACGCCGGCCCCCGCTCACCGCGAGCACCGGCGCCGGGCTCAGCTGCGGCTCGTCCTGGGCAACACCGAGTTCGTGTTGGGCACGCTGATCGTGCTCGGGCTCATAGTCCTTGTGCTCTTCGGCCCCCGGCTGGCACCCCACAGCCCCTATACCACCCGAGGCATCAGCTACCACGACGGCGTCCTCTCCGCCCCGCCCTTCGCGCCCGGCCCGGACTACCTCTGGGGCACCGACATGCTGGGCCGCGACCTCCTCAGCCTCATCCTGGCCGGCGCCCAGCAGACCATAGTGGTCGCTGCGGCGGTCGTGGCTGCCCGCATGGCCGTAGGGTCGCTGCTCGGCCTGGTCTCAGGCTGGTTCCGCGGTACCTGGGCCGATCGGCTCCTGTTGGGCCTCGCCGAGACCATCGCCGCCTTCCCCGCCCTGCTCCTGGCCATGGTCCTCATCCTGGCCCTTGGCATCCGTCGGGGGTTACCGCCGTTCATCCTGGCTCTGGGCTTTGTCGGCTGGGGCGAGGTCATGCAACTGGTTCGAGCCGAGACGGCCGCCCTACGCCCCCGGCCCTTCATCGAGGGAGCCGTCGCCACCGGCCTTCGCCCCCTGCGCCTCATCCTGCACCACGCCCTGCCTAACCTGGCGCCCGGCCTGATCTCCATTGCTGCCCTAGAGATGGGTTCAGTCCTCATGCTCCTGGGTGAGCTGGGCTTCCTAGGCATCTTCATCGGCGGAGGCGTGGCCGCTGAGGTCTCCGTCGACGCGATGTGGACCTACAGCGACGTCCCCGAGTGGGGAGCCCTCCTCAGCAACGTCCGCCAGTATGCGCGCGCCTATCCCTGGATTGCGCTTTACCCGGCGTTGGCCTTCTTCACCGCCATCCTGGGCTTCAACCTCTTTGGTGAGGGCGTACGCCGGCTGGTGGACCAGATCGGTATCAACCTCACCCGTCTGCTGAACCGCTACACCCTGGCCTTGGTGGTCGTGGCCGTGGTCGGGACCCGCTGGGCCGCCGACAACCTGGGGGCCATCGCCACCTACCGCCAGCAGGCCGCCACCTTCAGCGGTCAGGCTGCGCTCGCCCACGTCCAGGCCCTGGCTGCTCCTGAGATGGACGGTCGGGCGCTGTCCACACCTGGTATGGACGCTGCCGTCGAGTACGTGGCTGCCCAGTTCCAGAGCCTGGGCCTCCAGGCCGCCGGCGAGACCTTCACCTACTTCCAACCCCAGACCCGCTCCTACCTGGCCCTGGACGCCGTCCCTACCCTCTCCATCGCCGACGGCGGGCCCGCGCCGGTCTACCACCGCGACTACGTAGAAGCGCCTTGGGACTGGCAGGCGCTGGGACAGGCCAGGGGGGAGGTGAGGCTCCTTGCCCTGGGCGAGCTCACCCAGGCCAGGGGCAACTACCGACTGCGCAACTACTACACGGCCCTGCGCAATCGCGACCACTCCGACGAGATCGTCCTCGTGCTCTCGCCGGAAGATGCTTGGCACCTGTCGCGGGTTCCCATTGGCGGCATCCTGGTGGTATCCGATGACCCAATGGCACCACAGAGACGCCAGACGCTCTCCCCGGCCCTACCCGCCCCGGCCGACGTTGGGGAAAGCGGGCAGCGCCCCATGCTCTACATCAGCGAGGAGACGGCCGACCGCCTCCTGGCCGGCACGGGCCACACCATCTCCGAGCTGCGCCGACGGGCAGAGACGCTTGGGCTGGACGAGATACTGGAGCTGCCACTGGGAGTCGAGGCCGAGGTCGCCGTCTCTGGTCAGGTCGTCCCCAAGGTGCCTGTCCGCAACGTGATCGCCCACCTGCCCGGCACTTCTCCCCAGTGGGATGAGCGTCTCATCGTGGTCCTAGCCCAGTACGACGCCCCCGCTCCTGCTCCCGACGGTATCCTGTGCCCGGGCGCTACCGATAACGCCTCCGGTGTGGGCGTCATGCTGGAGGTGATTCGCACCCTCCAGGAGTCGGGCTATCAGCCCTACAAATCCTTCCTCTTCGTAGCCTACAGCGGGGAGGGGTACGAGGGGTCCGAGCCCGTGCTTCCACCGGACGTGCGGACCTTCCTGGAGTCCAAACGCGGCTTCTCCACCGCCTTCACCATCGAGGGAGTGGTGGACCTGCGAGGCTTGGGAGCGGGAGAGGGCCGGGGGCTGTCCATCACCACCGGTGGCAACGAACGGCTGGCTGAACTCTTCGAGGACTCCGCCCGACAGATGGGCGTGCCCGCCTCTCGAGCCCGAGAGGCGTCAGAGGTGAGGCTGACCTTCGACGACGCACCCCGGGCTCCCGGGACCGGGCCCCAGCCCATGAGCATCAGCTGGGACGGGTTCGGCGCCTTCTCCTCCCTGCCCTCCGATACCGTGGAACAGGTCTCGGCGGACAAGCTGGAGGCGGCCGGCCGCGCCATCGCCTTGGCGCTCATGAAGATGGGCCGGGACGCCACCCGATAACCGCCCGCACCCGCTCCGCGGGCGGACGCGATGCACCACGCGCCGGTAGGGGCGGGCGAATCCGTCGGCCCTGCCCTTACAACTCGCCGGCAAAATCCCCCAGGATCTCCGTCTCAGTGGAGCATCTTTGGCACGGAACTGGCAGCATACATGGCAGAGGACCTCGGTGGCCTACCACACCCTCACCGCTCCCTGGGTCGGTCCATCGCAGCTTCATCACCGCTCGCACCGAACCTGCCACCGAGGTCCGGCCCGACGGATGGGCGCAACCTAACCAACATTGCCAATCGGAGCGCGGCCGGGGAGTCGCGCGGTGCCGGAACGACCGGTCAACCGGCTATTTGACCAGTCGCCATCACATCCTCTATATTCCACTCGCGCCGGCGTCTCCCTGCTCATTGCATCCCGCTACGTTCTGCTCGCGTCGCTCCTACTTCGTCACCGACTGCGTCGCTGCACGCCGTCCATCCGTCCTTCCGCTCCCGGGGAGGCCTCGTCGCCTCCCTGGGGACGGACGCCGGCGCTTACTAGCGCCTGGCTCCGGGCGCCGGTAAGCGCCCGCACGCACATCGTGTAAGGGAGCGTAGGGTGGCAGGTAGCAGATTCCTTCCAGCGGGCATATTGGGCCTGGTCATCGTCGTCGCCCTGACCCTCATGGGCGTGGCCTACGCCCTCTGGACGGATACCCTCGACGTGAGCGGCACCGTCAACACGGGCGAAGTGGAAGCCGTGGTAACCTTCGGCGAGGTGGACGAAGGCCAGTACGTCAACAACGGGACCGATGACGATCTCGAAGCCGACGGCCACGACGTAGGGGTCTGCCGGGCGGGCCTCGGCGCCGGTCCTCTTCGCGGCAACCCCGGCGACAACGGCCCCGACCGGCTGCTAGTGGAAGTCTCCAATGCCTACCCCGGCTATGAGTGCTTCGTCGAGCTGGGGGTGAGCAACGCCGGCTCCATCCCCATCAAGGTACAGCCGCCTGCGGCCACCAACACCAAGGACCCGGGCGACGACGTGGACGTGGAGTTCCTCGACTGCTGGACCGAAGACCTTCTCCTGCAGCCGCGCCAGGCCTCCACCGACGCCGACGTGCACCCCACCTGCCGCCTGCACATCACGGTAGGGTCCTCGGCTACGGAGAGAACCTCCTACACCTTCGAGGGACGGTTCACCGCCTACCAGTGGAATAAGACGTACTAGCGGCCGGCCGCCGACGTGACTACAAGGCTCTTTCTCTCACCCGGCCCTGTCCGCGCGGCCCACTCCCTACTCAGGGTAGAGCAGCTCACCCTGGTAGCCGGCCTGGCGCTCGTCCTGGCCCTGACCCACTCCTACCCGGTCAGTCTGCTCCCCCCGGAGTTCGGCCTGTATGTCCTCCAACCGCTCCTGTGGCTGGGGCTAGCTGCTGCCGCCATCGCCTCCGGCCCAGCCCTGCCCAGCGCCTCTCACGCCAGCTTGGCCACCGCCGGCCTGGCCGGGGCCTTCCAGGTCTCGGCCATGCTCATCGCCGGCCTGCTCCTTGGCTTCAGCCTCTCACCCTACTCCCAGGCTCTGCCGGTCCTGGTGCTCAACCTGCTCTACCTCGGGACTCGCCTGCTGGGTCTGGAGCTCACTCGCTGGAGGCTTCTGGCCGGCCTAAGTACAACCCGACCCGCCTCCGGGCTGCGGCTCTTCGCCCGTCTCGCCTCCGTCTGGCTCATCTTCTGGCTGGCTTCGCTGCCCGCCGGCCTCCTGTCGGCGCTCTCCGAGACCACCTCCGCCTTTAGCCTGACCGGGCGGGTGCTTCTGCCCGCCGCCTCCGAGAGCCTCCTTGCCACCTACTTGGCCTGGGTTGGGGGGCCTTGGCCGGCCCTGGTCTACCGGGCAACCCTCTGCGCCTTCGGCTGGGTCTCGCCAATCCTGCCCAACCCCACCTGGCCGGTGACCGCCCTTCTGGGCACCTTGGCTCCTCTGTTGGCCCTCCTGGCAGTTCACGGCGCCCAGTCCGCATCCTGGCGGCCCCTGCACCCATCGGCCTCCCCTGGCCGCCCCTTGGCCATCCCTGCCTCCCTCTCCCTGTCTTGCGGGTGGCTGGGCGTGGCCTTGGTCGCCCTGGCCCTCTTCTGGTTCAACACCGGCCTGCTGGGCATCCGCCCTTCTCTGGTCACCGGGTCCAGCATGTACCCCACCATCCACCCCGGAGACATCGCCATCACCCGTACGGTCGGGCCGGAAGAGATACAGACTGGGGACATCATCCGCTTTCGCCTGGGACCTTCCTGGGTGCTCCACCGGGTGGTGGAGGTCCGGCGAGAGGCCGGCAGCCTCGTCTTCATCACCCAGGGCGACAATAACGAGGCGCTCGACCCGCCGGTGCAGACCTCGCAACTGGACGGCAAGCTCGTCCTGCTGCTGCCCCGCGCGGGCAAGCTGGCCCTCGAGCTCAGCCGGCTCCTCCACTCCGCTCCTTGAGGATATGGTCGCGGCGGGCGCCACGCGCACCGATAGGGGTAGGGGCGGCGCATAGAGCTTCAGCCCGGAGCCCCGCCCGTCTCTCGCCGGCACCCCCCGAGCAAGAGTGCATTGCCGCCGGGCGCTGCCCCCCGGGCGACGACGTGCCCCGGGGCAGGCCACCGCGCCTGCCCCTACCCGGACATGCCGGGACGCCCCGTCAGCCCGCCGCAGGGCGGGCTTCGCCTAGGTAGCCGGGGGGGTTCAGCCCCCGGCGTGGCCTTCGCCCCCGGCGTCCACTCATCCCTCACGCGCACACGACGCCAAAGGGCGGGGCCCCGCCCGGCGTAGCCCCGCCCCTCGCCTGATCGCAACAGGCTGAATCAGCCCGCCTTCCTACTTCAGAGCGAATATCCGATCCATAGCCGTGGCCGTGTCGTAGACCGATTCCACCGGGAAGAACTTGTACAACCCCACCTCGGCGGTCACCCAGCCATCGTAGCCGATGCTGCGCAGAGCGGCCATCACCCTCGGCCAGTCCACATCGCCGTTGAGCAGCTGGGCGAAACCGCGGGCGTTGTTGATGTCGGTCTTGAAGTCCTTGATGTGCACCCGCTTGATCCGCTCCCCCAGGATCTCGATCCAGTGGTAGGGATAGCCCCACACCAAGACGTTGCCGACATCGAAATAGGCCTGCACCGCCGGGGAACCGACCTCGTCCACGAACCGGGCAAACTCGATGGGGCTGAGCAGGAACTTGTTCCAGACGTTCTCCACCCCAATGATGACGCCCAGCTTCTCCGCTTCCGGCCCCAGCTCCTGCAGGGCTTCCTTGGCCCGGTCGTAGCAGTGGTCGTAGCGCACGGCGTCATTCACCCAGTGGGGGACCAGCAGCAGCACACCGGCATCCAAGGCGGCCGTGATGTGGAGCGCCCGGCGGATGGCATCCTTGCCCTTGGCCCGCTCAGACGGGTCATCGGACACGATGGGATGCACCCGCACCGAGACTCCCCCGCCCATCACGCTGCAGATCTCCAGCCCCCGGTCCTTGGCCATGCGCACGACGTTGGCCAGGTCGGCGTCGGTGGAGTCCGCGTTCACCAGGTCACCGCTGCCCGGATCGGCGATGCGGGGCTCGATACCATCGAAGCCCGCCTTGGCCGCCAGGTCAAGCCGCTCCTCGATGCTCAGCCCAGAGGGCAGCCCGCCCCAACACATTCCCTTCTTCATTGTGATCCCTCCCTTGGGGTTAGGGCTGCATCCTACACTGAGTGCACAGGGGGCTCAAGGCATCCGGGATGCCCTGGCCCCGCCCGTAGAGCCCACGCCCCCGGGCACGGCTACAGCCTCCGACTTGTCACACTTGAGGAGGCCGCGCCCCCAGGCGCGGCCGGGCATCGCCTGAGCTGCCCCGGGGGCCGCTGACTCCGTTGGTGAGCGTGGCCCGCCTCTGGTAGAATGGCATGGTTGGGGGATTAGTGGTGGAACACCGGAATAAGATCAACATCGAGCATCTAGACTTCTATTACGGCTCCAAGAAGGTACTCAAGGACATCACCATGCCCATCCGGGAGTACGAGATCACCGCCCTGATCGGGCCTTCCGGATGCGGCAAGTCCACCTTGCTTCGATGCCTCAACCGCATGAACGACACCATCGTCGGTACCCACGCCGAAGGCCAGGTCCTCCTCGATGGCCAGAACATCTACGACCCCCGGATGGACGTTGTCCAGCTGCGCAAGCGCGTCGGGATGGTCTTTCAGCGCCCCAACCCCTTCCCGCAGTCCGTCTTCGACAACGTCGCCTTCGGCCCGCGGGTACTGGGGTTGGACATCGAGCACGACCTGGACGAGATTGTGCGCAAGTGCCTGGAGGAAGCCTTCCTCTGGGACGAGCTCAAGGACAAGCTGCGGGTCTCCGCCCTGGAGCTGTCTCCCGGACAGCAGCAGCGGCTGTGTCTCGCCCGTGTGCTGGCCACTCACCCCGAGGTCATCCTCATGGATGAGCCCGCCTCCGCCCTGGACCCCATCGCCACCCAGAGGCTGGAGGAGGTCATGCTGCGCCTGAAGAGTGAGTACACCATCGTCATAGTCACTCACAACATGCAGCAGGCAGCTCGGGTGTCGGACTGGACGGCCTTGATGTGGCTGGGCGAGCTGGTGGAGTACGGCTCCACGTCCCGAGTGTTCACCAACCCCCAAGAACAGCGTACCAACGACTACGTCACCGGCCGGCTCGGCTAGAGCCGCCAGCCCTTAGCTTAGCTTTACGAAGGATTGCTCGCGGATGCCGGACCGCTATAATGGGCTGCGTCCTAGCCCCGCCTACGGAGGTAGAGAGACTTGCACCCAAAGCCCACCAGGAGGCTGATCGTCCTGGCCCTTGTGTGGTCTGCGCTAGCGCCGGTACTGGCAGCTTGCACTCCATCCTCGGCCACCGGGGCTGGGGGCGTGATCCTTGCCGGCTCCACCTCCGTGCAACCCTTCGCCGAGCTGTTGGCCGAGGCCTATGCCCGACAGAACCCCCAGGAGCCCGTGATCAACATCCAGGGGGGAGGCTCCACCGCCGGCATTGAGGCCGTCCTCTCTGGCACGGCCCACATCGGCATGTCATCACGCGCTCTGCGCGAGCCCGAGCTGGCCCAGGGGCTCACCGAACTGCCCATCGCCTACGACGCCATCGCCATCGTGGTGCACGTGGACAACCCCATATCCGCGCTCACGTCCGACCAGGTTCGGCGCATCTTCAGCGGAGAGGTCACCAACTGGAGTCAGCTGGGGGGGATGGACTCGAGCATCCACGTCGTCACCCGCGAGGAAGGGTCCGGCACCCGGGGTGCCTTCGAGGAACTGCTCATGGGAGGTACCCGCATCACCGATCGTGCTCTGCGCCAAGACTCAAACGGGGCCGTCCGAGTCATCGTCAACAGTGACCCCGCCGCCATCGGTTACATCTCTCTGGGCATCGTGGGCACCTTCGTGAAGCCCGTCGCCCTCGATGGCGTTGCCCCCACTGCCGAGGCCGCCCTGGCAGGGGAGTACCGTCTCGTCCGCCCCTTCATCTACGTCTGGCAGGGCGAGCTCAACCCGCCCGCCCGCCGCTTCGTGGATTACTGCCTGTCTCCGAATGCCCAGGCCATTCTCGCCGACGAAGGCCTCATACCGGTGACGGGGGGCTAGCGCATGCGTAAAGAGAAGGCCATTCAGTATACCCTGCTCGCCCTGGCCCTAACGGCGGTGCTCTCCCTGACCATCATCACCATCTTCATCCTGCGCGAGGGCGTGCCCGTACTCCTGGACTTCGGCATCGTTCGCTTCCTGACTAGCCGCGTGTGGGCTCCCACCCAGGGGCAGTTCGGCATCCTGGGCATGATCGTGGGCACCCTCTGGGTCACGGGCGGTGCCCTCGTTGTCGGTGTGCCGCTGGGGCTGGCGGTGGCCATCTTCGTCACCGACTACGCCCCACCCGTCCTGGCCGACATCCTGCGCCCGGCCATACAGCTACTGGCGGGCATCCCCTCGGTCA
The DNA here is from genome assembly GCA_050945695.1 of Anaerolineae bacterium. Classification (GTDB taxonomy): domain Bacteria; phylum Chloroflexota; class Anaerolineae; order DRVO01; family DRVO01; genus Ch71. The sequence goes on from JBMNTK010000119.1 coordinate 9,633, forward strand.
TCTACGGCTTCATCGGGCTCAAGATCCTGGTGCCCGTCATCCGACAGTACCTGGGCGGGCCGGGCCTGAGCGTGCTCGCGGGAGCCTTGGTGTTGGGCGTCATGATCCTGCCCAGCGTCATCGCCGTGTCCGAGGACGCCATTCGAGCCGTCCCTCGCCTCTACCGCGACGGGGCCCTCGCCCTGGGTGCTACCCACTGGCAGTCCCTGTGGCGGGTGGTACTGCCCGCCGCCCGGTCAGGCATAGTAGCCGGGGTCGTGCTCGGGATGGGTCGGGCTGTGGGCGAGACCATGGCTGTCATCATGGTGATCGGCAACTCCCTGCAGCTGCCTACTTCCCTGTTGGACCCTGCCACCACCCTGACCAGCAACATCGGGCTGGAGATGGCATACGCCAGCGGCGCTCACCGTCAGGCTCTCTTCGCTACTGGCGTTGTCCTGTTCTTGTTCATCATGCTGCTCAACCTGGGTGCCACCTTCTTCCGCAGGAGAACCATCCGTGCTTAGGAAGTGGCGGATATACCAGTCCGCCCAGCCCTACGCCAGGCGGGCACGCGCTCTTGCTCGCAGGACACTGGGGCCACGCCGCGGTGGGGCACTGGCCGCCGGCCTGGTGTGGTTCTCGGCCCTGGCGACCCTAGCGGTGCTCATCTTCATCATCGCCTACGTGCTCTGGCAGGGCCTCCCACAAGTATCGTGGGACTTCCTCACCGGGACGCCCACCAGCATGGGCCGCACCGGCGGCATCGGCCCCATGATCGTGAGCACGATCCTTCTGTCCTTCCTTTCCATTGTGATCGCTACGCCGGTTGGTGTGGCCACCGCCATCTACCTGACCGAATACACCCAGGAGAGCACCCTCACCCGCGTCATCCGCTTCGGCACCGAAGCCCTAGCCGGCGTGCCCTCCATCATCTTCGGGCTTTTCGGCTTCGTCTTCTTCGTCATCTACCTGGGGTTCGGCTGGTCGGTCCTTTCCGGGGCCCTGACCCTGGCCATCATGATCTTGCCCACCATCGTGCGCACCTCCGAGGAGGCCATCCTCACCGTTCCCCGCGCCTACCGCGAGGTTAGCTACTCCCTCGGCGCCACCCGTTGGCAGATGGTGACCACCGTCGTCTTGCCGGCAGCGCTACCCGGCATCGTCACCGGGATCGTCCTGGGGCTTGGCCGCACGGTAGGAGAGACCGCCGCGGTGATCCTCACCGCTGGGGCAGCGCTGCATGTGCCCACCAGCCTCTTCGCGCCCGCCCGCAGCATGGCGGTCCACTTCTTCATCCTCGCCCGCGAAGGCATCTCCGATGCTACCGCCTGGGGAACGGGCGCTGTCCTGCTCCTGTCCATCCTCATCATCAACGTGATCATCAACCGGTACCTGGGGCGCCTCATGCGGCGTCGGGCGGAGCGCTGATGGAGAGGCGACCCAAGTTCGAGATCCGCAACCTCACCTACCGCTACGGCGACGTCGTCGCCCTGGACAACGTCAGCCTGGACATCGTCCCCAACGCGATCACCACCCTCTTCGGCCCAGCCGGAGGAGGCAAGACCACCCTCCTGCGCCTGCTCAACCGACTGAACGACCTGGTCGAGGGCACCGAATTGAGAGGGGAGATCCTCCTGGACGGTGAGAACATCTACGCCCCCGGCACCGACGTCTCCGCCCTGCGTCGCCGGGTAGGGATGGTGTTCGCCCTGCCCCTGCCCTTGCCCATGAGCATCCTGGAGAACGTCACCTACGGCCCCCGGATGAGCGGGGTGCGAGGTCCTCGTCTCATGGAAGTGGCCGAGAAGGCCCTACGCCAGGCCGCCCTCTGGGATGAGGTGGGAGACCGGCTTGACTCCTCCGCCCTGGCCCTCTCCGGCGGCCAGCAGCAGCGTCTCTCCCTGGCCCGAGTCCTGGCCTTGGAGCCCGAGGTCATCCTCCTCGATGAGCCCACCTCCGGCCTCGACCCCATCAGCACCGCCAAGGTCGAGGAGTCGCTGATGACGCTCAAGAACGACTACACCATCGTCATCGTCCCCCACAGCGTCCAGCAGGCCGCCCGCATTGCAGACCGGGCCGCCTTCCTGCTCATGGGCCGCCTGATCGAGGAAGGCCCGGGCCCGCGGCTCTTCACCCGCCCCCGCGACCAGCGCACCGAGGACTACGTCACCGGGCGGTTTGGGTAGACTCCACAGCCCTCAAAGACCGCTAGGAGCGGACGCCATCCGGTAGGTTGGCCTGCCGGCCTCAGTAGGTGGCACCCCCCGGGGAAACCGAACCGACACTTCGTGGCATGCGCGCCCGCGCATCGGAGCTAGGCCTCGACGTGCCCTCGTCGGGCCTATGTAGCGTCCCTAACCGCTGTTCACTTGACAAGCTAATAGCCCTGCTGCATAAGCGGGCACTGGCCGCGCACAAATGACACAAGGAAGGCAACCATGAAGACCTCACTCCGTGTCGGCATGCTGGCAATCACTGTGGTTCTGGTCATCTCAGGGTGTGCAGCCAATCGGACCGAGACGCAGGCTCCCATAGACGCTGAGCGGATCGCCGCGCTGGAGGCTGCTGTCTCAAGACTTGAGGCAGAGAACGCCAACCTCTAGGCAGCGGTGGAGACGCTTCAGGCTGAGCCC
>JBMNTK010000120.1:0-12120 GCA_050945695.1 Anaerolineae bacterium
GTCTAGGGCCAGGAGCAGCCAGGGCAGCCAGGCGGCAGTGGAAAGGATGGTCACTTGCTGGACCGGGAACGAGGTCAGGTAACCGCCCAGGCTGAAAGCGATCCCGGCCACGGCTCCCCCGAGGACCGAGGAGGACAGCCGGCTGACGAGGAAGTACATCCCCACAGCAGCTAGGGACAGGTGCAGCAAGGCCTGCAGTTGCAGGTCTTGCATGCTGAGGTCTTCCCCGCGGATGAGGCCCCAGAGCAGCGACGGAGGGTAGAGGGCACCGGTCTGGATGTCAGCCAAGGCGGGCTGTCCGCCGTAGACGTAGGGGCTCCAGAGGGGCAGCTCCCCCTTGGCCAGGCGGCTGGCAGCGTAGGCGCGCAGGGGATAGTACTGGGAGGACAGGTCTCCTTCGACCACATAGGCCCGATCGGCGTCCACCGGCGTGAGCAGCCGCCAGAAGAGCAGGAGGGGCAGCAGCGCCACCAGGACGACTGCGGCCAGAGGCTGCCACTGCCGGGCGGTCGGCCCGCTGCGAGGGGCGGTGCTCACGCCAGGAGTTGGAGAGCCGCGGCCTCGGCCTCGTCCACCGTGATGCTCCTGATGCACTCCATCATGCACTGCGGAGGCCGTTCCTTCTGGCGGAAGCAAGGGCTGCAGGTCCGGGGGTGCCACAGGGCGCGGTGCCGGACGCCGTAGGGAGCATACATTGCCGGGTCCGTCGGGCCGAAGAGCCCGACCACGGGAGTGTCTACAGCCGCAGCCAGGTGCATCACCCCGGTGTCGTTGGCCACCAGGAGCTTGGCCTGCTGCAGGAGGGCCCCGCACCCGCTGAGAGTAAGGCGGGCGCAGAGATTGAGGGCGGTGCCCTGGCTGGCTTCTAGCGTCGCCTCGGCGGCTTGGTGATCCTGGGGGCCGCCGATGATCAGGGGCAGGTACCCGTGCCGGGCCAGGCGGGCGGCCAGCTCCCCGAAGTTCTCTGCGGGCCACCGCTTGGCGATCAGTTCCGTACCCGGGTTGACACCCCCACCGGGAGCGAGAACCACCCAAGGCATGCCGTTGCCGGTCAGCAGCCGAGAGACCTCCAGGCGGTCGGTGTCAGAGGGGTAGAACTCAGTCGTCGCCCCGGTCACGTCCAGGCCAATGGCCCGGGCCAGGTCCAGCACTGCCTCGGCCTCCTGGCGGCGGGGCCGCAGAGGGACCCGCTTGGTGAGGGCGAGGCCTCTCCCTCGGTTGTCGAGGCCGATGCGGTCCGGGATGCCGGCCATCCAGGCGGCCAGGGAGAAAAGGGCAGAGCGCTCCAGAACGAAGCAGGCATCCCACCGGCCCTGGCGAAGGCGCCGCACCAGACTTAGGAAGGCTCCCGGGCTCGGCTTCCTGCCCCCGACGATGCTCCCCGTGTCCACGATCTCGTCGAGGCGGGGGTTGTTCTCCAGCACCGGGCGGGACCAGGGCCCCACGGCGTAGCCCAGCCGAGCTTGGGGGAAGGCCCGGCGCAGGACGGTCACCAGGGCGGTGGACTGCAGCACGTCTCCGATGCAGCAAGGTCGCAGCACGAGGATGGAACGCCACCGCTCCGGGTAGGGCTCCTCCTGCCGAAAGAGGGGGCGAAGCAGGTGATAGGGCACATCGCCCGGGTCCATATGGCGGGGAAGAGCGGGCATTGCTAAGCCCCCTGGCGGGAGCGAGAAGCTCGGGAGCGGACGCGTCCCCGATACGGGGGCGCGATGATAGGCACGATCAGGCAGCGCGACTTATCCATCAGGCGCACCTTCAGACGAGGCTCGATTTCCTCCAACGTTAGGCTGGTGGTGATGACGGTGGGAAGCTTGGCGTTGAAACGGTAGCCCAGGAGCTGATGTAGCTTCTCGTGGGCCCAAGGCGTGGAGCTCTGGCCCCCGAGGTTGTCTAGCACGAGCAGAGGCGTCCGCCTCACTTGCTGGAGGCGCTTGTCGTAGGATACCACGGCCGTGGGTTCGAAGGCGGCCCGAAGGAAGTCGAGCAGATCCGACACCTCGACGAATAGGGCCTGGTACCCACGGGCCACGCGGGCATTGGCGATGGCGGCGGCCAGGTGGGTCTTGCCCGAGTAGTGGTCGCCTTGCAACAGCAGGAATCCCTGAGGATCCTCGGCGAACTGGCGAGCCGCCGAGAAGGCGCAGGCCAGGTTCTCCCGGACGTCGGGCTCGAGCTCCTTGGCCCGCAGGTCGAAGCTCTCGAACGTCTTGTCGGCCTGCAGCGAGAGAGTGCTCAGGTCACTCAAGGGGCCGGTGGCTCCCGACCCCCGGAAGTCTGGCGCGGTGATGGCTACCCGACGCACCAGGGCCTCATCGGTCAGGCGGGAGCGCAGCCGCGGATCCAGCTCCTCCAGGGGCGTGTTGGTGGTGATCACGGTGGGCAGCCGGTTGTTGTACCGATGGTTGAGGATCTGGAACAGCTTCTCCAGTGCCCAGGGGGTGGTGTTCTGAGCGCCCAGGTCGTCCAGGACCAGGCAGGGCGCGTCCCGCACGTCCCGAAAGAGCTGGTCGTAGCCGATGGTGCTGTTGGGCCCATAGGTGGCGCGCAGATGGTCCAGGAGATCGGGTACCGTCTGGAACAGGACGGCCATTCCGTCCTGGACTAGGGCCACGGTGATGGCGGCGGCCAGGTGGGTCTTGCCGCACCCGTAGGTGCCGGTGATGAGCAGCCAGCCCTTCGGGTCGGCGGCGAAGTCCTTGCAGGTCTGGTAGGCGTTGCGCAGGTTGCGCTGGTCGCTCTCGTTGAGGGCCACTCCCTCCGGGATGAACGTCTCGAAGGTGTGTTGCGCCAGCAACCCCAGGTTGGATAGGCGCAGGAGCCGTTCCACCCGGCGGGCGGCCATGGGGCCCTCGCGGCACTCGCAGGGGTATACCTTGCCGAAGTCAGGGTGACCGGGAGGCACGTCCGGCGTGACGAAGCCCAGCCCCCGGCACTGGGGGCAAGGCTCAGTGCCGACGGTATTCCTCGTATTCGCCTGAGAGGTAGCGCTTTCGGTCACGTTGATCACTTCGGTTAGGCTCATCCCGTCCCTGGCGGCGCCAGCGCTCGAGGACGCTGTGGACGTAGCGCCAGTTCCGGGCGTTGTTGCGGGCGGCCACGCGGAAGGCATCCTCCACCCACTGCTGGGGATAGGTGCGTTCCGCCTCCTCTAGCTCATCGGCGATGATTGGCTGCAGAGGCCCGATGTTCTGCTCATACAGCACGAAGATGCTGGACTTCTGAGGTAACGGCCGCTCTTCGGCGGTCAGGTCAGCGTCTGGGACGCACAGCAGGCCGGCTCGTACCTGTTCCAGCGTCCGCCGGCCGCGCTCCGTATTGAGGAGATACCAGCGCTGGGGGCCGGTGGGACCCTTACCCCTTACTTCCAAGAGAGTGCCACGTTCCAGCGCTTTTCGCAATCCGTCTCGAAGGCATTCCCGAGGTTCGGGCCCGGCGCAGCGCAGGCTCTGGAGCAAGACGCCGTCCCGCTCCAGCTCGGCGTGACTGACCCACAGGGGTTCCATCTTGCGCCGCTGGAGCAGCCAGATGAGGTGCAGCGTCACCTTCAGTTCTGCCAGGTCATCAATCTGAGGTAGCAGCTCGGCGAAAAACAGGTCCGGGACGGAGGTGAACGTGAGGCCGCCGCCGGGGAAGCCAGTGAATGTGGACATAATGACCGCAACTCCGGGAAGGTGCCGGCCCTCGACGACGCCGGGGGCCGGTGAGGCTGGGATGGCGGCGCTAGTAGTCGAGAGGCTCTGTCCTCATCTCGACTTCCAAGAACTGTGCCAGTTCGTTACGGAAGAACAGGGGCACGGTTCCCGTCGGTCCGTTGCGGTGCTTGGCGACGATTAGCTCGGCGATGTTGGGCTGGTCCGTCTCTGGGTTGTAGACGTCGTCCCGGTAGATGAACATGACCACGTCGGCGTCCTGCTCGATGCTACCGGACTCGCGCAGGTCGGAGAGCATGGGCCGCTTGTCGCTGCGCGACTCCACGGCGCGGGAGAGCTGGGAAGCGGCCAGCACGGGGACGTTGAGCTCGCGGGCTACCTGCTTGAGGGCGCGCGAGATGGAGCTGATCTCCTGAACTCGGTTCTCGGTACGGCGATCACCCACCATCAGCTGCAGGTAGTCCACGATGATGAGGTCCACCCCGTGCTCGGCGGCCAGCCGGCGGCACTTGGTTCGGAACTCAGAGATGGTGATGGCGGGGGTATCGTCCAGGAAGATGGGCAGCCCGCTGAGGTTGTTTACGGAGTGCTCCAGCCTGGGCCACTCCTCGGCGGTGAGGTGGCCGGTTCGGAGCCGCTGGGAGTCAATGCCGGTGTCACCGGACACCAGGCGCTGGACGATCTGCTCGTTCGACATCTCCAGGGAGAAGACGGCCACGCGCTGGCGGAAGCGGCGGGCGGCAGCGGAAGCCACCCCCAGGAGAAGGCTGGTCTTACCCATTCCGGGTCGAGCAGCGAGGATCAGAAGGTCGGAGCGCTGTAGGCCACCCAGGAGACGGTCCAGCTTAGTGAAGCCGGTGGGGACGCCGATCATCTCGCCTTGGTGGGCGTAGAGGTAGCCGATGCGCTCGTAATAGGCGCGCAGCACCTCCTGGATGGGCACCAACTCCCGGGACACGCGCCGCTCGCTGATGGCAAACAGGATCTGTTCTGCCCGATCCAGGGTCTCGTCGGCGTCAGCTTCTTCCGCGTCGTAGGCCAGGCCGGCGATGCGGGAGGCGGCGTCTATCAGCCGGCGAAGGATGGAGTTGCGTTCGACGATGTGGGCGTAGTGCTCGATATGGATGGCGGTGGGTACGCTGTTGAGGAGGGTGGTCAAGTAGGCGGCCCCACCCACCTGTTCCAGCTGCCCACGGCGCTCCAGTTCGTCACTGAGCGTGATGAAGTCCGCCGGTTCTCGGCGTTCATGCAGGGCCAGGATGGCCGAGTATATGGTGGCGTGCGCCTCGCGATAGAAGTCGTCGGGGCGTAGGAAAGGAGCGATCCGGATGATGGCGTCAGGATCTATGAGGATGCTGCCAAGTACGGACTGCTCGGCATCGATGTTGTGTGGTGGCAGGCGCTCGGGAGGCATGGGTTAAGCTCGTGCGGGCAAGGTCAGTCCTCTAGGTCGCCAAGGTCGAGCGAGTCAATGAAGTCTCGGAAGGCACCCATGTCCTCTTCGGGGGGCTCGAGCTGGCCGGCCTCGATCCAGGGGCCGGGGTCGGGCTCGGTGCCCGACTGCTCCATGACCGACTCGCTGACGAAGATGGGAACGCCGGCTCTCACCGCCAAGGCGAGCGCATCGCTCGGGCGGGAGTCCACGGCGATCTCTTCTCCGTTCTGGCGGATGTAGATGTTAGCAAAGAAGGTATCGTTGCGCAGGTCGGTCACCACCACCCGCAGGACCTCACCTCCCAGTTGGCTGATGGTACGCAGGAGGAGGTCGTGGGTCATTGGGCGCCAGAGGGCAGCGCCCTGCAGGCGGATGGTGATAGCATCGGCCTCGAAGGCTCCTATGTAGATGGCCAGGTATCGGTGCCCGCCCTGCTCACTGAGTATGACCAACCGCTGCTGGGACACCAGGCTTACTCTAACGCTATCTATTGTCACCGGGACCATCGCTAGCCTCCCTCGGTCCTGACTGCCTATGGGCGGCATTATACCACAGGGAGGGCCGAGCGGTGCCCTACGGTACCCTTATGAGAGAGGGGTGTCGGCGGGTTAGGGCCGCGTCGCCATCAGGGACGTTCGCAGGCTGGGAGCGCACCGGGGGCGGACAGGGTCGTCCGCCCCTACACCCCCGGCGACTTACCCGACGCTGGCCGAAGGGTTTGCACACCGGCGGTGTTTTGGTAGGGGCGGTGCGGATGGCTTCAGCCCGGAGCCCCGCCCGTCCCCCGCTCCGCCTTGGCGGCCGTATCAGCCCGCCGCAGGGCGGGCTTCGCCTAGGTAGCCGGGAGGTTCAGCCCCCGGCGATGAAAGCCCTCACCCCCGACCCCCTCTCCCATTCCGTGGGAGAGGGGGCCTGGCCCGCTTGGCCTGGCAGGGGTGTCCACCATTGCACGGAGCGAAATGGCGCTGGTTGGGGGGTTAGGTTCCCCTGGGCGGGGGCGGTGCCCCGCCCCTACGCGGATGCCCCGCGATGCCCGGCCGCCCACTTCCGCGCCGGACAAAAAAAGGGCCACACCTCTCGTGGTAGAGGTGTGGCCCGGGCAGCTCAGGATCGCGATCAGAGCGTGATCTCGTTCTCCACGAAGGCGAGCAGCAGGTTGACGCATGCTTCCGCGTCGCGCTCGTCAATCATCTCGGAGGGCGTGTGAATGTAGCGGCAGGGCACCGAGACGGCGCCGGTGGGCACCCCGGCCCGGGTCGTCTGCATGACCCTAGCATCGGTGGTACCTCCCTCGAGGACCTCGAGCTGATAGGGGATGCCCTTCTCCTCGGCCCGCTGCACGAGCAGGTCCTTGACACCCGGATGGGCAAGCATGCCGCCATCGCGTACCTTGATGGCCGCGCCGTCACCGAGGGCCATGGCCATGGTGGGGGCCTTGGGGGTGTCGCCGGAGCCGGTGACGTCTACCGCTATCGCTACCTGTGGGTCCACGCAGTAGGCACAGGTGGTGGCGCCACGGAGGCCGACCTCTTCCTGGGTGGTGAAGGCGAAGTGGACCTCGTTCTTGGGGGCCTGGAGCCGGCGCAGGGCCTCGATCATCACGGCGCAACCAGCACGGTCATCCATGGCCTTGCCGACGAGGCGGCTGCCCCCACAGGCGCTGAAGGGCCGGTCCATGCAGGCGAGGTCGCCCACTTTCAGGTGCACCTCATCCCGGGAGCGGGCCCCGATGTCTATGAAGAGCTTGGCGTACCCGGGAACCTTGTCGCGGTCCTCCAGCTTCTCTGCTCCGATGACCCCGGTGGTGCCATCGGCGAAGCGCACCCGGCTGCCCACCAGTCCCAGAGGGGGCACGCCGCCGATGGTACCGAAGCGGAGGAACCCCTTCTCGTCAATGTGGCTGACGATGATGCCGATCTCGTCCATGTGGGCGGCGATCATCACCCGCTTGCCGCCACTTCCCTTGACGGCAACCAAGTTACCCAGGGCATCCACGGTCACCGAATCGGCCAGCCCTTCGATCTCGCTGCGGATGAGCTCCCGTACCTCGACTTCTCTGCCCGAGGGGCCGTAGGCTTCGCTCAGCTTGCGTAGTGTATCTCTCACAGGAACCTCCCTGATGCTAAGGCGCTATGGGCGAACCCAGACGCGACCCCTATTACGAGGCCCAGGCTTGGGGCAGCCGACCGAGCGCCGCCCGCATGAGTCCGATGGTGTGATGGAGGTCCGTCAGGTCCATCACTGACTCCGGCGAGTGAATGTACCGGCATGGAGTCGCGACGGCGACCGTAGGGATACCCTCGCGCTCCAGGTGCATGGCGCCGGCATCCGTCCCGCCGACGTTCGGTTGCTTGATCTGGTAGGGGATGTCTTCGGCGATGGCCGTCTCGATCAGCAGGTCCACCAGCCGGCGGTCAGCGATGACGCTGGCATCGGCGATGGTGATGGCCGGGCCCCGGCCCATCACGCTGGTGGGGCTGACGTCCTCTTCCTTGGGCGAGTCATCGCAGATGGTGCCCTCCAGGGCGAAGGCCAGCGTGGGGGCGACGGCATAGGCCGCGGTCTTGGATCCTCGCAAGCCCACCTCTTCCTGGACGGTGAAGACGCCGTAGAGGTCGAAGTCGAACTGCTGCTCCAGGAGTGAGGCCAGCACGAAGCAGCCGGCGCGATCGTCGAAGGCCTTCCCCGTGGCTCTGCCGGCGGGCGGCTGATCCTGAGGCCGGCTCCCCTGCATGAAGTGGAAGGGGGTGTCGAAGGAGACGTAGGTGCCCATGGGGGCGGCTCCCAGTGCCTCGTCCTTGCTCTTGGCGCCGATGTCAATGTAGAGCTGCTCCATGCGCAGCACGTTCTGGCGCTCGGAGGGCTCGGTCAGGTGCACGGCCTTGACCCCGATGATCCCCGGGATCCGGTCCTTGCCCACGTGTACGCGACTGGCGAGGAGTATCCGGGGGTCTATCCCGCCCACGGGCTCGAAGCGCAGGAAGCCGCTGGAGTCCGCGCCGATCACCATGAGCCCGACCTCGTCCATGTGGGCAGCCACCATCACCCGCAGGGGGGAGCGGCCGGTGCCACGACGGACGGCGATGAGGTTGCCGATGGTGTCCGTCCTGAGCTCGTCGACGGTGCCCCGAAGGGCGCGAGCGAGGTGGTCTCGTACTTCGCCCTCATCGCCGGATACGCCGCGGGCCTCGGTGAGCGTCTGCAGGAAGGTGATGTCCATTCTCATTCCTCCGGCAACGCGGGCTTGAAGCGGTCCAGGATGGCATCGTCCAGGTCGGCGATGAAGAAGGCCATCAGCCGACCACAGCGCTCAACATCCCGCAGAGAGAGGGTCTCGACCGGTGTGTGCATGTAGCGCAGAGGCAGCCCCAGAAGGCCGGTAGGGACACCCTCCCGGGAGACCTGTATAGCCCAGGCATCGGTGCCGCTGCGCCCGGGAATGGCCTCGTACTGGATGGGGATCTCGTGCTTCTGGGCCGTCTCGACCAATTGCTCGTAGATGACGGGGTGCAAGTTGGGCCCCCGGGCCACCCCGGGGCCCTTGTCCGCATCCACTGCCTGCAACTCGGACACGTCCGGGGTGCGGGCGTGGGTTACGTCCACGGCAATGGCGGCGTGCGGCGCGACGCCGTAGGCGCTGGTCATCGCCCCCCGCAGGCCCATTTCCTCCTGCACGGTGGCGACGGCGTAGACGTCCCAGCGGTGGTGCATGTGCTGGAGCATCTGCAGGCAGTGGTGAAGGGCGGCTACCCCGGCCCGGTCGTCCATGGCCTTGGCAGAGGCGAAGCCGTTCTTCAGCTCGACGTAGCCCCGCCTCAGAGTGATGATGTCGCCCACGCGCACGTACTTGCCGATCTCCTCGGCGGCCAGGCCCACGTCCACGAACAGGTCCTCCATGGGGAGCACCTTGTTGCGCTCGCTGGCCGGGACGACGTGGGGCGGCCTCATGCCGATCACGCCGGGCATAGTCTCGCGGCCATGCACCCACACCGGCTGCCCAGGGAGGACGCGGACGTCGAAGCCCCCGATCTGGGTGAACCGCAGGACGTGGCCCTCGATCTGCTTGACGACCAGGCCGATCTCGTCCATGTGCCCGGCCAGCATGATGCGCTTGCCGCCGGGGGAACCGCGCTTGATTCCCCACACGTTGCCCATGGCATCGGTGCTGACCTCGTCGCAGAGCGAGGCGAACTCAGCACACACGATGTCACGTACCGCGTGCTCATACCCGGAGACGCCGGATGCTTCGGTGAGAGCCTTCAAGAACTCGGAGGTGTTCACGGCTGCCTCCCATGCCGCGGATCGAGGGCCTGGAGGGTGGAGCGAAGGCCCTCGCGGATGTTCTCCAGATAGGTGATCTGGAAGAACTCATCCCACAGAGGCGAACGCGGGTCGGTGGCAGCGGCTATGGCGGCCATCCGGTGCTGCTGGTCCTCTGGGTCGTGCTGTGAATACAAGAAGTGTAACCGGCCCTCGACGGCGAGGAGGGCGCGGGCAAGGTAGGGCGCCGAATTGCGCCCGAGGCCGGGCACGCGCGGCGGTTGGTTGAGTCCCTTGGCGACCAAGCTGCTCCTCCACTTTGGCAGTAACTAGAAAGAATAGCACCGCACAGTAGTGGCGGCAATGCGGGTCGGCGGCCTGGCCTACTCGTGCTGCCGGGCCACCTCCACGAAGGCCTCCACATTACTGCGAGGGATGCGCCGGCAGAGCTCGGTCATCATGTGACGCATCCCGGCCTGCACGCTTCTCGTGTAGGTGGCGCGGATGGTCTCCGGAGTGCCGTCCAGCATGTCGCGCACGGTGTAGAGGTTCCAAGATACGTCCATGTGGTCGGTCAACCCGACCACGTCTTCCACTTCCAGGTACTGGTCGTTGCCGGGGTCGTAGGCGTCTATCTTGAGCTCTCGCAGGAAGGGAAGGTGCCCGGGGCGCAGGAGCTCGGTGTGGGTGCTACGCCGACCTGGTCCCAACTCCTCGTAGATGCGCAGCCAATAGGGAAGGACGAACTCCGGCCACAGGCTAGGCGGGAGCATGCCCGCCATGTCGTCGGCGATGCCGGTGTTGCCCGCCTCGGGCTGGCCGTTGATCCGGCGGGTGTAGCGGACGAAGTTGATGAAGGTCTGGGTGACTACGCCCAACAGGTGGTGGGCCACCTCGGGCTCGTCCAGGACATCGAGGAAGAACTTGTCGCCCCGCAGCAGAACGGCGGAGGTGATGGGGCCCTCCTGGCCTGCCCCCAAGGGAGGCAGCTTGCCCAACTCCCGGCCCATCTCCTCTCGCATGGCCAGGTAGCGCTGCATCCACTCGCTTGCCTCGGGCACCGCCGGGCGCAGCGCCAGCACGGACTCACGGTCCGGCAACACCCGACCCTGGTTGCCCACCATAGGTGGGTGATCCTCGGGAAGGACCAGTTGAGCGCCCAGGGCGGCCACCCCTACGTAAGCGGGCACAGGGACCCCAACGCCACCGATGTCTACGCCGTAGAGGGAAAGGAAGACCTCGCGGGCCTTGACCTGGGTTTGGGCGGACACATCAGCGCGGGTGTAGTAGTCCCCGAGCTTGGTGCCTACGTATTCGGTCTCGACCTCGGGGGGGACCGCTAGCCGCCACTGGACTCCACTGATCGAGCTCATCGAACGCTGTTCTCCTTCTCCCCGGCGGCAAACGCCCGAGCCACGTCCACCAGGGCGATGAAATGGCGGGCGGCCCGCTCAGTGAAGGTGCCGGAGGTGGTGCCACCGAGCATGAAGCTACGGGAACCGGCACGCCGGAGAGTCTCCCAGCCCAGGGCTAGCACTTCCTCGGTGCTTCTGGTCTCCAGGATCTCCATGTCGTCCAGGCCTCCCACCAGGCAGACCCGGTCGCCGATGCGGCGTATGGCATCCCCCAGGTCCACGTTGCCGAAGGGCGGGACCTCTAGCGGATCCAGTGAGTCTATGCCCAGCTCCGCGAAGGCCTCCAGGAAGAGGTTCACGTCGCCGTGGTTGTGATAGTGGGCGATGCCGCCGTAGGAGTGTATCACGGAGACCAGGGAGGTATCGTAGGGGGTGATGAGGGCGGCGAAGCCGCGGGGCCCGAGCATCTCGCTGGCATACTCGCCCCCGATGATGCGGTAGCCATCCACTCCCTGCTGGGATGCCCGGTGGACGAAGTCCTCCATCCGGCGGTTGGCCTCGGCCACGACGTCCCGCATGAGGTTGGGCGCCTCGGCCCAGAGCAAGCACATGTCCTCGGGGGACATGAAGCGAGCCGGGAAGCAGATGCCATTCTCGATGCCGGCCAGCACCAAGCCGTTCTCGCCGATCTCGGCCTTGCGGGCCAGGAAGGGCTCGGCGTTCACCTCCGCCTGCTCCCAGGGCATGGAGATGAGCGCCTCCAGCTCCTCGGCGTTGTGGGCGGGGAACTCGGTCCAGTAGCCGGTGACCTCGGTGCGGTGGTAGACCTGCCGCAGGTGCCCTATTCGGGTGTGATAGAGGGTGATCCGGTCGGGCCCTTCTTCGGTCACCGTGACATCGGGGTTGGAACCCATCAGGGGGTCGCCGCCGGCTCGGGTCAGGATGAACGGGTCAGTCTTTTCTATGAGCTCGGCGGCCATCTCGCCCGCAGGGTCCAGACGGCCCAAGCCGAACGGGGCGACAGGCACCCTGTCCACCGGTTCATGCCGGATGGCGGCCAGCATGCGCTGGCGCGAGGTCATTTCGGCCACTCTAGCCTCCGAGAATCACGCGCCACGAGGGACCGGCTTTCGGGCAGCCGGCTACCAAGCGTGCGCCTAGTGTAGACAGGCGACAGTTTACAGGGCATGGGCCACACTCGCCAGTGAGTGACGAGTGAAGCGTGACCCGTGACACGTGACGGGTGGCTCCCCTCTCGAGGAGTGCGCGCGAACGAGCGCACGGCCCGCGCCTGGGGGCGCGGACTCCTCAGAGGGCGGTGTCCTCCCGAGCCCCACCTGGTCATCCCGAGCGCAGCGAGGGATCTACGCCTCCCCACAACCGGAGATTCCTCGCTTCGCTCGGAATGACATGGGTA
>JBMNTK010000121.1:0-12040 GCA_050945695.1 Anaerolineae bacterium
TCCCTGGTCTCGCGCCTCGTCGGCGCCCCCGTCTTCGACCAGGACGGCAATGACATCGGCGACCTGCAGGACCTCATCGCCCAGTTCTCACTGGGCCAGGAGGAGCAGCCCGGCGCCGTCATCCAGGCGGCAGACGTACGCTATGCGCTCGTGACCTTCGGAGGCATGGAGGGCCTGCCTGGTGGCGGGCCGGTTGCCGTGCCGATGGGCGCCCTGCGGCCGGCCCCGGAGTTGGGCCCGGTCGCCATGCTCTTCACCGGGGACGTCAACCAGCTGCAAGACGTGCCCGCCTTCCCCGAAGACCTACTCCCCCAGGTAAGCGACCCCGGCTGGGACACCGCTCTGGCCGACTTCTGGCGCGGCATGGGATATGACCTGCCCGAAGCGGGCGAATCTATACGGGCATACCGCGTCTCCACCTTGGCCAACTACGACGTGGCCAACTTCGCCGGTCAGGACCGGGGCGATGTGGACGACATGATCGTCGAGATCGTCGGCGGCCAAGCCAGCCTGCGCTACGCGCTGGTCGGCTTTGGTGGCTTCCTGGGGATCGGCCAGACCATGGTGGCCGTGCCTTTGAACCTCATGCGTATGGACCCCGATCCCGAGCGGACGGTCCTCTACGTGGACGCGCCCCCTGAGCAGTTGCAGACCGCCCCCACGTTCGTCGAGGAAGACATACCGGAGCAGTTCGACCCCAACTGGGACAACCGGTGGGAGCGCTTCTGGGCCGGCGCGGCCACGCCGGAGCCGGGGGCCACACCGCAAGGGGGCTGAGGCGCCAGTGGTGACACGTGACGAGTGACACGTGACCTCTCTTGGAGCGTGAGCGCCAGAGAGAGTCCGGAGCCGAGGCCGGTGCCGTGTGAGGGCCCAGCAGCTCTGACTTGAGTCGAGGGCTGCTGGGCCTAGCTGCCGGGCGTCGCTGCGCCGGGACCGGTCCGACGGTTGCGTCGGACTCAGCCGCTCCCTCCCCGGTACTGGGCGCCGTGTAATCCCGGGCCCGCCGAACCGGAGCCCAACCAAACCGCGATCAGGCAAACGTGATACCCGTCCTCTAGCAGGGCTCCGAGTAGCGCCACTTGTTACGTTGTGAGCCTGCTTGCGTTGACAGAACGGCGGACTGGCCGATAATTACAGGCGCTAACCAGTGCGATCGGCAACTCGGCCAGGTGCGTGAGCGCTGCGCCGATCCTGTTGCCTCAGCGGCCACTGCCAGCCATCGGCACGCTGGGGCACTGCCGGACCGTTGACGGCGGGGGACGGCAGTTGGGCCGCTCGCTCGGTAGCGGTGAACAGCAGCAACGTCGCCCAGGTGCGCCGATAGGACAAGACCTTTCGGCAAGGGGGGAGCCAGCCAACCGAACAGTGCTGCGCCCGCAAGCCCGTAGGGACCGGACACTCCGCCGCACATCGCGTACCGCTTCAGGGGGCGTTGCCATCATGGTCACTCGCCAGGTCCGCTTTCGTTGGCTGACTGTGCTGTCCGTACTTGTGCTGGTCGCCGGCCTCACCGCCTGCACCGGCCGTCTCGCGTCCGACCTCGAGTCGGACAAGGTCGCCGAAGCGGCCCAAGCTCTGAAGGCGGCTTCAGAAGCGCAAGGGCTCGAGGCTGAGGAGGGGTACTTCCAGCTCTGGGACATCGAGCAGTGCCTTGAGTCAGTCAAGGTGCTAGGGGGCTGCGACTTCAACAACCCGACGGCGCCATACCTGTTTCCCGTGGTTCCCTACTGGCCCGAGGAGCACGTTGACTCCGGCCTTGCCGGTGCGTTCGGAGAGACGGAGCCCGGCTATGGCGCCACCCATCGCCTCGATCCCAATGAGGCGATCGTCATCCTGGGCATCATGCCACCTGAGGCGGCCTACTTCGGGATGCAGAGCTACTTGTTCACTCGCAAGGGTGAGTTCCAGACCGACAATGTCACCTACGAGTATCACAGCGCTCTGGGCACCAGGGACCTGCTCTTCCATCAGATGCCGCTCAGTCCGGAGCGGTATGGATCATGGGATAGCGTGACCGACGCCACCAACAACGCCGTCATCGAGCGACAGTCCGGCGGAGTCTGGGGGCAGTTCCGCTACCTGGTGGTAACGGCGAACCGGCAGATGGAGACGCGGGTCCGGCAAATGCTGAGCGAGCTCTCCGTAGACGAGAAGGACATCTTCACCCAAGCCATGCCCTCCAGCGTCAACGTTGGGTTGGAGGAAGAGGCCGACGACTTTCTCACGCTCATCCGCTACTCCATGCCTGCCGACGGCGGCGGGGAGGGCACGGCCTCGGACGCCTGGAGACACGACCCGTCGCTGGCTATCGTGCGCATCCGCGCCACCGATTCGGACCTGCCGCTCGAGCGGTATCCGGCCTGGGGGGTGGACAGCCCCGAGGCCCGGACGGCCGAGTCTGAAGCGTACCTGGAAGCCGACCTAGCCGATCTGGTCGTCGCCGTGGCCGAGGCGTGGGGCCAGCCCTGCCAGACCGAGGACTGCTCGGACCGCGCAGTCACCTTCGTGGACGCACAGGGCGAGCCGTTCAACCTACTCGGCCCCAAGTGCATCCTCATCGGCATGGACTGCCTCGGGGACACCCAGGACGCCACCTACAAGTTCACCCTCGGGCCTGGGTTCGACAACGGCGAGGTCTACGCCGTTGTGGGCACCCTGGGTACGGCGACCGGTAATGCCACCTACGTGAGCCTCGCCCTCAACAACACCCGGCTGCGACTGGGCGCCAAGAACGTGGACCACGTCGAGTTGACCGGAAGCGTCACCCCGGAGTACTTCCCCGATGTGGAGAACGGGGACAAGCTGTACGTCCACTACTTCACCCGGGACTGCACCGGCCTGGAGGACCTGACCCACGGGCACTGCACGTCGGTTGAGGACACGGAACTCGTCATACCGGCCGGCGACAGGGCGTCGTTCGTCGAGCGAGAGTACGTCAAGCCGGGCACTCAGCGAGGCCCCGACTCGGCGCTCACCCTGTCGTCAGTGCTCCTGCCGCTGCAGCGGCCGGTGGAGTGATACGGGAGTCGCCGTCGCCGACCTGAGGCCCGGGACACGCTCCGGGCGGTCGGGGGCGGGGAGGGCGACGCAGCCTGACGGCCCCGACCCCGCAAGACGCGACAAGAGGACCCCCCAGGCGCCCACTGGGGGGGTCCTCTGACAGCAGGTTAGGCACACCGGGCCGTCTCGGTCAGGGTCCGCTCGTGGGGCACTTTGCACCCGCGGGGGGCGGACCGAGGGACCCCCTCAGGCGGCGGGTAGCCCAGGGCCACTAGGCTGACCTCACTCCACAAACACCCCTGGTTATGGTACAGTAAACGCCAGTTAGCTATCACTGTTGGCATAAGGAGTCAGCAAATGAAGATCGTCAAGAAGGTCCCGCCGTCCTTACTTGCCATACTCCTCCTCGCTATCGGCTTGGCTCTGGCTCCGGCCACCGGCGCGTACGCCCAAGAGCCCACACCGGTCCCCCAGCCTGGTTCTGTCGGTGACCCGCAGACCGCGGGCGAGGTCATCGAGGCCTCTCAGCTGCTGGGATACCAGGTGGTGAGCACCGAGGGCCAAGCGCTGGGCACCGTGGAAGACCTGGTAGTAGAGCTCAGCTCCGTCCTCACCGCCGCCCGCACCACCGCGCCCGTGGAGGGCCCCAGCCGGATCACCTACGTGGTCATCAGTGTGACCCTCCCCAACGGGCAGAGCCGCGCGATAGCCGCTCCCCTCGGCGCTTTCGCCATCGACCGCCAGGGCGCCCGCCTGACCACTGCCGTCCAGCAAGGGTTGCTCATCGCTGCCCCGGCCTGGAACCCAGACGTCTTTCTGGAACCCAGCGACATCCCCTGGGACCGTGATGTGCGCGCCTACTGGCTGCGGGTGAGCGTCCCGGTGCCAGAGGTGTCCGTCCCCGGCCTGAGCGTCCCCGGTCCGAGCCTGCCCCTGACCCGGCTCCTGGAGTACCCCATAGTAGTCCTGGACTCCGAGCAGCCCGCTACCTTCGATGATCTGCTCATTGATATCAGCTTCCCACGGGGCGAACCCCTCCCCGAGCTTGCCCCCGAGGAGCAGCCGGTGCTGACGCCCTCCCCCAGCTCGGCCCGCGTGATCTACGCCCTGGCGCAGTTCCAGGGGCCGGTGCTCATCCCCATGAGCGCTCTGCACCTGGACGACGCGGAGCCGCGGTTCATATTGGCCGCCAGCCGCAACATCCTGGAGAACGTCCCCCCTGCCGTGGGCACTGAGCCCGGATGGGACATGGCCGTGCGCCGCTACTGGACCGGCCTGGGCTTCCCTGTGCCCTCCCTGGGCCCGGAAGCGCCAGAGCTGTTCCCCAGGGTCACCGGTCCCCAGTCGGTCGGCAGCCTCCTCTTCACCGCCAACGAGCTGATCGGGCACGCCGTCGTCAATCCCCAGAACCAGGTCCTTGGCACCATACGCGACCTGGTCATCGAGGTCTCCCTGCCCGGCACCATGCTGGAGAACCGAGTCCCCTTCGCCGTCCTCGGGTTTGGCGGCTTCCTGGGGATCAATGAGACCCTGGTGACAGTGCCCATGGGCGCCCTGGTCCTCGACCAAGTGCGCAACCTGTTCGTGCTCGATGCCAGCCCAGACGAGGTCCGGCAGGCGCCTCGGTTCGTGCGGGAAGAGCTGCCCTCCGTCATCCAGCCCGACTCCTACAACTCCATCATCGAGTACTGGCAGGGTATACTGGGCGTCGGGTAATTGGCGGATAGGCGCGGAGAAGCGAAGGGGATAGCGCAGCCCCGTCCGCGTTCTCACCTTCCATCGCCACCGGAGGCGCAGCATGGAATACCGTATCTTGGGCCGGACGGGCGTCCGGGTATCGTCGCTCTGCTTTGGCACCATGTCCTTCGGCGGGGATGCCGATGAGGACATGGCTGCTGCCATGTTCCGCCGCTGTCGAGACGCAGGGATCAACTTCTTCGACTGCGCCGATGTCTACAACCGGGGCCGCTCGGAGGGGATTCTGGGCCGCCTCATCCGGGGCAGCCGGGACGAGCTGGTCATCACCTCCAAGGTGATGGGGCAGATGGGCGAGGACATCAACGCCCGGGGGCTATCCCGTCGGCACATCATGCTCGCGGTGGAAGCCAGCCTCAGGCGCCTGGGAACCGACCGCCTCGACCTCTACTTCCTCCACAACTGGGACCCCTCTCAGCCCATGGAGGAGCCGCTGCGCGCTCTAGAGGACCTGACCCGTCAGGGGAAGATAGTCTACCCCGCGGTGAGCAACTGGGCCGCCTGGCAAGTCGCCACCGGGCTCGGTATCCAGTCGCAGAGGGGCTGGACCAGGTTCGAGTGCCTGCAGCCGATGTACAACCTGGTCAAGCGCCAGGCGGAGGTGGAGATCCTGCCCCTAGCCCAGGCCCAGCAGCTGGGCGTGATCACCTACAGCCCGCTCGGTGGGGGCCTGCTCTCGGGCAAGTACGGCTCTGAGGCCCGCCCCGCTCACGGGCGCCTGGTGGAGAACCCGCTCTACGCCAAGCGCTACGGCCAGGAGAACTACTACGAGACTGCCGATCGGCTCGTCGCCCACGCCCGCGAGCGCGGCGTCCATCCCGCCACCCTGGCCGTGGCCTGGGTCATGTCCCACCCTGCCGTCACTGCTCCCATCATCGGGGCTCGCAACCTGGAGCAGCTGGAGCCCTCGCTGGCCGCCGCCGAGCTGCAGATGACTCCGGAATGGCGGGCGGAGATCTCCTCCTTCTCCCCAGAGCCGCCGCCCGCCACCGACCGCAGCGAGGAAATGGCCCGCTGACTCACTGCTGATGGCGCTGATCTGCTCCGATCAGCGCCATCAGCGTTACATCCCTGCCAGGCTCAGCGCCGAGGCCAGGTCGGGGGCACCTTCCATGGGACCCAGCTTGGTGACGGAGAGGGCCCCGACGGCATTGGCGAACCGGGCTACACGAGGCAGGTCCCAGCCCCGCAGAAGACCCACCAGGAAGGCGGCATCGTAGCAGTCACCGGCACCGGTCGGGTCCACCTCCTCCACCGGGAAGGAGGGGACGGCGAAGGCGTCCGGGCCAGAGTAGACAGTGCTCCCCTCTGCCCCCCGCTTCAGGGCCACGATCCTCCCTCGGCTAGCCAACTCCCGCGCCGCCTCCTCGTCGGAAGCTGCGCCGGTGAGCATCCGAGCCTCAGCGCCCGAGGGCAGGACCACGTCCGCTGCCTCCAGGACGGGAGCACACACCTTCCGCACCTGATCCAACCCCAGGAGCTCAGGCCGCAGGTTGGGGTCCAGGCTGACGCGTACCCCGGCAGCCTTGGCCAGCCTCACCGCCCGATAGCAGGCCTCCCGAGCGGAGTCGCTCAGGGCCAAGGCGGAGCCCATGACGTGCAGGAACCGGGCGCCTTGGACGTAGGCGGGCTGGACATCCTCGGGGCCGAGCGTGCCGGCGGCAGCATGGCGCAGGTGGAAGATGAAGCGCCGGCTCCCGTCTGCGAAGTAGGCCACGAAGGCGCACCCGGTGGTGTGTTCCGAAGAGCGACGCAGGCACGATAGGTCCACCCCGTCCTGCTCCAGCCGGCGGCGCAGGCACAGCCCGAAGTCGTCTTCCCCCACTACCCCGATGAACCCCGCCTTGGCGCCCAGCCGGGCGGCCGCATCCGCGAAGATGGCGGGGGCGCCGCTGGGGAAGGGGCCCACGAAGGGGCCGGGCCGGTCCAGGGGCAGCTCCCGCTCCGGCCGCATGATCTCCACTAGGGCTTCGCCGACGGCGATGATCTCTGGCGCCACGCTACCCTCCAAGGAAGGAAGAGCCAGCCACGATGAGCTACTCCCCAAACAGCTCACCCACTGAGATGCCATAGTGAATCCGCCGGATCACCTCGGCCAGCAACCCTGCCACGGACAGCACCGTCATGTTGGGCAAGCGCTTCTCCGGGGGGATGGCAATGGTGTTGGTGGTGATCAGCTCCGTGATCCCGGCCTGGCCCAGCCGCTCGACGGCCGACCCGGCCAGCACGGGGTGGGTGAAGGCGATGTAGATGTCGCGCGCACCGTGCTGCTTGAGGATGTTCACCGCATTCACCACCGTGCCCCCGGTGGCGATCTCATCCTCCACGATGATGCAGTCCTTGTCAGCCACATCGCCGATGACGGTCAGGGACTCGGTGGTGCTGCCCTTCCGCCCCGAGCGCCGCTTCTCCACGAAGGTCAGAGGCAGGTCCAGCGCCTCGGCATAGTTGCGGGCCTTCTTGGCGAAGCCCAGATCGGCGGTGGTGATAACGGCTTGGCTCAGGTCCTTCTGTCTCAGGTAGTCGGCATGGATGTGGAAGGCGGTGAGCTCGTCCACCGGGATGTCGAAGAACCCCTGGATCTGCCCCGCGTGCAGATCTATGGTCACCACCCGGTCGGCGCCGGCCGTGGTGATCATGTCGGCCACCAGCCGCGCGGTGATGGGCACCCGGGGCTGATCCTTCTTGTCCGTGCGCCCATAGGCGTAGTAGGGCACCACGGCGGTGATCTGGCCCGCGCTGGCCCGCTTGAGCGTATCTATCATGATGAGGAGTTCCATGATGCTGCGATTGACCTGTGGATACGTGGGCTGGACTATGTACACGTCCTGCCCCCGCACGCTCTGATGCAGCCTCACGAAGATGTTTTCATTGGGGAAATCCAGGATATCCGCGCCGCTCAGGGCAAGCCCTAGCCGCTGGGCGATCTCCTCTGCCAGAGCCCGGTTTGCTCGTCCGCTGAAGACCTTGATACTGCCGCTCATACTGCCTCCCGTTGCCCAAGTCGAGCACTCATTATGCCGATCTTACGCCGGCCTGCCCAGGCGACAAAGCCGGCAGAATGGTCGCCACGGGCCACACAAGAAGAAGCCCCGACCGACAGCTGCCGATCGGGGCGGTGACTTCCACGCTCAGCGTTGCACCCGCCCGTCCTGTACCTGGAAAGGCCCCAGTAGAAGCCGGTCCGCCCCGGCCTCGGGCTCGACCAGCCGCAGGCGCTCCCCGGTGCTTAGCAGGTACCAGCCGATCTCGATGTAGTACTCGCCGTCGGCCAAGGTCTCGGGCACGTTGAGAATGTGGCTATCCACCACCACCTCTCCCGGTCGCCAGAGTGACGTAGGGTAGGTGCCTGAACCGGGCATAGAGTCAGACTGGCACCACAGGGGTGTGCCCGTCTCCGGGTTGGGCGGGCCGATCAGGTGCACGAAGACCGTGTAGTCCTGCTCCTGCGGGGCATCAGTGCTCCACAGAACCTCGAATGCCAGGCGCTCCAGGAAGGGTGGCTTGACCTGAACCCTGAGGTCCCGCAGCTCGATACCGGTCTCCCACCGGGCCGGCGCCCCGGCGATCACCTCTTCCGTCGCTGGGCCCATCTCCCTACCCAACAGGGCCACGGCATAGGGTCGGCCCGCCCGGTCGCGGAAGACGCGCTCTTCGGTAGCCTCGGGGTAGTGCGCTCGCACCTTGGTGATGGTCAGCGGGTCCTCACCTACCAACACCAGGTACTGCGTTGGCCTGCCGGGATCAGGCGGGAGGACGAACGTCTCTCGGCCATCGAACGTGGCCGGGCCCCCCAGTCCGCGCATGACGAAGTGCAGGGTAGCGTGGTCCGGACGCACGGGGCTCAGGTACACCTGATGGCCGGCCAGTGTCGCTTCCCGCATGTACTGTCCCAGGGCGTAGATGCCTTCGTCGAAGGCGTAGTACAAGGCATTGCTCCGGCCCCAGCGCACGAAGTACTGGTGCAGAGCCTGGCCGGTGTGTCCCAGAAACAGGATGCCCACCACCGCCGCGGCAGCCCACTGTCGCCCGGACACCCTCCGGGCAAGCTCGCCCAGGCGCCAGAGCCCGAGCCCCAGCAGCAGGCAAAGGGGCGGCACCGCGCCAAT
Source organism: Anaerolineae bacterium (assembly GCA_050945695.1). Lineage (GTDB taxonomy): Bacteria > Chloroflexota > Anaerolineae > DRVO01 > DRVO01 > Ch71. The sequence goes on from JBMNTK010000121.1 coordinate 8,868, forward strand.
GGCCCGCTGAAAGCTGGGGGCGTAGTCGGTGAGGACGCTGGGAAGCAGCATGATCCCCATCCAGATCAGAAGCAGCAGGGAGACCAATCGCCGTCCTGGGCGCAGGATCTGGGCCGCGCCGATCAGCGCCGGCAGGGCCAACCAGGGGGTGAGGGCGGGCGCGCCAGGCAGGTTGTTGCGGGGGTTCTGGTCCCCCTCCACCAGGAAGGCCTTGGCCCACAGCCAGGCGTTACCGGCGAAGCTGGCCAGGCGCCCTCCCTGCTCGTCCCCCTTCAGCAGCACCTGGCCGGCCCGGTGGCCGAAGCTGGCGGGGTGCTGGAGGAAGTAGGCGCCCAGAGGGGCAAAGACGAGAAGCGCGGTAAGCGCCAGCAGAGCCAGACCGAGCAGGACCCGGCGTCGTTCGCCCGGGCGGGTGCAAAGCAGGGCCAACGCACCCCAGACAACAACCACCAAGGGGAGCAGCCTGGCTGCCATGTACCCATACAGGGACAGGCCCAGGAAGGCGCCAGAAGCGATGTACCAGAGGCGCCGACGGCTCCTCCACCCCAGGAGAAGGCAGAGCATGGCGGCGCTTCCCAGCAGGGGCAGGAGCTCCACCCGCAGGCCATAGCGGCTGAAGTGCAGGTCCCACGGCAGGGCCACCTGCACCAGGGCCCCCAGCAGGGCGGGCCAGCGGCTGCCGGGGAAAAGCTGCCGGCCGATCCCGTAGGTGAGCGGAACCGCCAGCGTCCCGGCCAGGGCCGCCACCCCCCTCACGGTTGCCGGGCTGGGGCCGAACAGCCAGAAGGCCACCGCCAGCAGGTAGTGGAAGAGGGGCTCACGCCCGAAGTTGCCCTCGAAGAACAGGGGAGTATTGCCCTCTAGGACGCCCAGAGCGTCCAGGGCGTTGAAGGCCTCGTCGAAATGCAGTCCTGGCGGCACTCGGTCCAGTCCGGGAAGGCGCACTACCCCCGCCAGCAGAACCAGCCCAACCACGATAACTACGTCAATACGTCCGGCCCGGGCCGAACCCCCCGACCCAGGAGCCGTGCTTTGCGAATGGACCAACGCTACCTCCGCGGATGGCAGGTGCCCCTGCGCATCCGCAGAAGCATCTAACCGGGAGCATATGAGCGTGTCAAATCATCGGCTCTGCCGGAAATGTACGACCGTGTAACTCGACAATTGACGCCCGGCAGGAAAACCAAACGCCCCCTGACATCGGGGGCGTTTTCGGTTGGTGGCAGCCGGCCGCTCCTGCCGGCCTAATACCCTAGTGGTGGAACAGCCGCACCCCGGTGTACACCATCACCATGCCGTATTCGTCGCAGGCGGCGATCACGTCCTCGTCTCGCACCGACCCGCCCGGCTGCATGATGTACTCCACCCCGCTTTGCGCCGCCCGGTTGATGGTGTCCGGGAAGGGGATGAACGCATCCGACCCCAGCGTCACTCCCCTCAGCTTGGCGATCCATGCCCGCTTCTCGTCAGGGGTCAACCGCTCCGGAACCTGGGTGAAGTTCTGACGCCAGACCCGCTCTTCCACCGGGATCAGGTCGTCCAGCAGGAACTGGTCTATGGCGTTGTCGCGCTCGGGCCGGCCCAGCCCCTGCCGGAACTTGAGCCCGAGCACCGCCGGGTGCTGCCTCAGCCACCAGAGGTCGGCCTTGTGGGCGGCCAGCCGGGTGCAGTGGACCCGCGACTGCTGCCCGGCCCCGTTACCGATGATCTGCCCGTCCTTAGCCAGACACACCGAGTTGGACTGGGTGTACTTGAGGGTGATGAACGAGACGATCATGTCTCGCAGGGCCCCGTCAGGCAGGTCCTTGCGGCGGGTGACGATCTCTCGGAACGTCTCCGCCGTGGGCAGGGCATCATTACGCCTCTGTTCGAAGCGCACCCCGAAGACCTGGCGGGTCTCCTGCTGCGGGGGCTCATACTCGGGGTCAATCTGGATCACGGCATAGCCGCCGCCCTTCTTGCCCCGGAGGATCTCCAGCGCCTCCGGCTCGTAGCCGGGGGCGATCACGCCATCCGAGACCTCTCGGCTTAGAAGCCGGGCCGTGGGCACGTCCACCGTGTCACTGAGCGCCGCCCAGTCACCAAACGAGGACATCCGGTCAGCCCCACGGGCCCGGGCATAGGCCGTTGCCAGCGGGGACAGCTCCCCTTCGCCCACGAAGTAGGCCTTACGCAGCTCCTCGCTCAGGGGAACCCCCACCGCGGCCCCGGCCGGGCTCACGTGCTTGAACGAGGCAGCCGCAGGCAGGCCCAACACCTGCCGCAACTCGCGCACCAACTGCCACGAGTTGAGCGCATCCAGTAGGTTGATGTACCCCGGACGTCCATTCAGGACCTCTATGGGCAGGGCGCCCTCATCCACAAAGACCCTCGCCGGGGTCTGGTGCGGGTTCATACCATAGCGCAGACCTAGCTCTCGTTCCGCCACTGGCGATCCTCCTCCAAACGGGTGGCCCCCACTCTAGCGCAAGCCTGTCGCCACGCCAAGGGAACACAGAGAGTCACACGGGCGAGAGGAGCGGCTTGTCGCCGCCCGCCCCTTGGGCAAGCATGCAACACGCCCCGGCCGCGGTAGCCGGGGCGTGTCCGAACTCGATATGGGTGGTAGCTCTACGACCAGGTCTGGCTAGACGCCTGTCCCCCGCCCAGTCGGGTGACGCGAGCGGCCTGCGGGCCCTTGGGGGAGTCCTCGATCTCGAACTCTACCCGATCGTTCTCCTCCAGGTTGCGGAAGCCCGTGCCCTCGATCGCCGAGTAATGCACGAAGACATCCTTGCCGCCGTTGTCCGGGATGATGAACCCGTAGCCCTTGTCCCGGCTGAACCACTTGACTGTCCCCTCGATCCGCTCTGCCATGTTACTGGCACCCCCTTCTGGGAAATCACCTGCCGTGCTACACTCTTCGAGCTTGGGATGTCAGTCCTCAGGCGTCGCAATCGTGCAGTGGCATCTCACCCGCATCCGCTCTTGCGAGTAATGGGCCTCTTATACCATAGCTCGCCCTTTCGCGCCAGACCCATTTGGAGCTTTCTGGGGGGCCATTCTGCCCCCCCCGGTGCCGCCTAAGCTGCTCGGAAGGCCTCTTTGGCTTCCGGCTGCAGCAGGTAGTAGATGATCAGCGCTCCGATCACGGTCCAGATCGGGAAGCCCAACAGCCCGATCACGGCCAGGAC
>JBMNTK010000122.1:0-12022 GCA_050945695.1 Anaerolineae bacterium
ATACCCTGCAGCGTTGGAGCCACTCTCACTTCGACACACCGCCCGGTCGGGGGAGGTCGGTCATGCGTCGTGCCCTCGTCGCGGCTATCCTCGCCGCCTCGCTCCTCACCTGGGGCCGGGCCTCGCTTGCCCAACCCCCCACGGGCATCGTCATCTCCGAGATCGCCTATACCTTCGACGAGGACTGGGTGGAGCTGCACCATCGCGGCCCCGATCCGGTCAGCTTGGAGGGCTGGCTCCTCATCTCCAGCGGTGCTTCCCAGAGCCAGGTCCAGTTATCTGGCACCATCTCCCCGGGCCAGTTCCTGGTAGTGGTGGTCCCCCTGGGCCTCAGGGACGACGGCGACGCGCTCCTGCTGCTCAAGCCCGGCGGCGAGCCGGCCGACGCCGTGTCCTATGGCGTCAACACCAGCCACTGCTCGGGCCTAGAGGCCGCCCCCGGGGAGTCACTGCAACTGGCCGACCTCTCGGCCAGCCAGTTCTCCTGTTACTTCGTCCCCGGGCCGCCCTCACCGGGGGCGCCTCCCCCGACTTCTGCTACTCCCACCCCCATCGTCACTCCCTCGGCGACGCCCACCGTGTCGGTCGGGGCTTTGGCGCTCACCGAGATCAATTACCAGGGCGGCTGCGAAGCGGAGTGGCTGGAGCTGACCAACCGGAGTGAGCAGGCGCTCCACCTAGTGGACTGGAGCCTGTCCGACAACTCGACCTCTCGGCCCCTGTCCCTGGACCTGGCGCCAGGTGAGGTTGTCGTCTTCCACGGCTACTCCGCCTCGCCAGCCATCCAGTGCGGCGGCCGGAGCTTCCCCTTCGCCAGCACCTGCCTGGGCAACGGCCTGGCCGACTCCGGCGACCGAGTGGAGCTGCGCGACGCCACTGGCCGGTTGCTGGATGCCCTCTCCTTCGGAGACGACTCTACCCACGGGGTGCTTCCGCCGGCGCCATTGGGCCAATCTCTGGCGCGCCATCTCGCTGCCGACGGCTCACTGGGCCCGTGGGCTGCCTCCACCGCGGCTCCGGGGTGCTTGCAGGCGGCGCCTACACCTACCGCCACTCCCACCTCGGACCCAGATCCGGAGGTTACGCCTACGCCGCTGCCTCCTCAGGGGCCGGCCCTGCGCCTGGCCTACCTGCCTCTGACCTCGTCGCGGGCCGCACCCCAGGCGGTGCCGGAGTTGCTTATCTCTGAGGTGCTCTACCAGGGCACCACGGCGGACGAGGGCGACGAGTTCGTCGAACTGCGTAGCTTCGCGTCCGCCGCTCTGGACCTGTCAGCCCACAAGCTCGGCGACGCCGAGCGCCAGGGCGACGGGGAAGGCATGTACTCGTTCCCGCATGGGACGCAGCTTTCCCCAGGCGGTGTGCTGGTGATCGCCCGCTGTGCCAACTCGTTCCGGAGCCGCTTTGGCCGCCTGCCAGACCTGGAGTTCGCCCCCGGCGCCTGTGTTGACACCGCCGAGGTGCCCAACATGGAGCGCTACACTGCATGGGGGAGAGGCTCTATCAGCCTGTCCAACACCGGCGACGAGGTCCTGCTGCTGGGGGCGGACGACACCCCGGTGGATGCAGTCGCCTTCGGGGCCGGGTCGTTTGGGCTCGTCGGGCTGGCCGGCGAAGCCAGTGCCCCGGCGCCCCTCTCGCTTCACCGGGTCGGGGCCCTCGATCGCGACGACATGAGCCTGGACTTCGGCCGTGAAGGGCCCTCCCCGGGCGTCGGGCTAGACCTGCCCGCGGGCCAGGCCGCCCCGCCAGGCCCATCCTGGTCGGGCATGAGCCTATACTGGGGCAACCTTCACGCGCACTCGTCCTACTCAGACGGGGCCGGCCCACCGGAGTTGGCTTTCGCTCGTGCTCGGCAAGCCGGCCTGCACTTCTACGCCATCACCGATCACAGCCATATGCTGCGCCCAGAGGAGTGGTCTCGGCTCCGCGGTGTGGCCAGTGACTCCACCGTGCCAGGGCACTTCCTCGCCTTGGCTGGCTTTGAGTGGACTCACCGCACTCGGGGCCACGTGAACGTGTTGGGCAGCGCCGACTTGGCCTCCCGTGAGGACCCGGGGACGTCGGATCTGGCCGGCTTCCTGGCCTGGGCCCGGGCCCGTCCGGAGGCGGTGCTGCAGTCGAATCACCCCGCGCGCGGTGACTCTCACATGGCCCGCACGCTGGCCGGCGGGCGGGGCGTGCACCTACCTCTGCAGGAGGTGGTCACTGCGGGCGACGCTGCCAGGCAGGAGGCTTGGCTCCTGGAGGCGTGGGCGAACGGCTGGCGGGCCGCACCGACCGGCAATCCAGACACCCATGACTGGCTCTGGGGCACTGACAGCACCGTGAGCACTGGGGTCTGGGCCACTGAGCTGACGGAGGTGGCGGTGCTGGATGCCCTGCGTCGGGGCCGGGTCTTTGCCAGTGAGGACGCGAACCTCGGGATCGGGTGGCGCTGCGGGGAGGCATGGATGGGGGAGGCGGTTTCCGCGCCCCCGGAGCCTTGCACGCTCTTCTATACTGACGCAGACGGTGAGCCGGCAACGGTGGCCCTGCGGGATCTGGGCGGAGGTACCATCGCCAGCTGGCGAGTGCTGGCCGGAGCGGAGGGCAACTTCACCGCCCCGCAGGAGGGTGCCTTCTGGCTGAGCGTTGTCCAGGACGACGGGGATCAGGCCTGGACGGCGCCGCTCTGGACTGGCGAGTAGGGGGCTCGTCCCCGGCCGGCGCCCCGGACGATGCTGCCTTGTGTGCACCGGAAGCGCGGGGTAGAATGCGCGCGTCTCTCCGGTGACACTCAACGCATGTGGGGTCATGGCGTCAACCTGGGTTCTCTCTCGCATGAAGTTGGCAGCGGCGTTGCTGCTTGTTGGGATAGCGCTGTACCTGCGTGCACCCTGGATCATGTCGGTGGTGCGCACCGAACTAGGAGGTATCGCCTTCGAGCAGGGCCAGAGACTGATGCAGGAGCGCCCCTCCGAGCCTAACCCGTATCTCGACCGGGCCCTGCGCAACTACCAGGCCGCCGTGGCCTGGAATGAGCACAACGCCCATGCGTGGCGCAAGCTGGGCGAAGTCTACCTGACCCTCGGGCAGAACGATCCGGCCCGAGAAGCGCTGGAGCGGGCCGTCTCCCTCCGCCCTTCCTTTCCCCTGTATCACACGCTGCTGGGTGATGCCTACGACGGGATGGGCGACGCTCGCCAAGCGGTGGACGCCTGGCACGAGGGACGGGCCGGGATCCTGCGGAGAGACCGGATCGTGACCAACGCCAGCAAGGTTGCCGATGCCCACATCCAGGCAGGCGACCCGCTCTCGGCAGTGCCGGTCCTCCGCGATGAGGTCCTGGCGGTGGACCCCAATAACCTGTTTGCCCTGGCGACCATAGTGTCTGCCTATGACGGAGCGGTCAGTGGGCCTCATCCCCTGGCCGATCCGTACCGGGATTCGGCGCTGTACCCCCAGGCCGATGCCTACCGGACGCCGTCCGACGAGCGGCTGAGCGTGTATCAGGCCCGAGGGGCCGTGCGGATGTACACCGGTGGGTACTGGGATGCCGGAAGGCTGACCAACACCATCCGGTACTGGGCTCGCGAGGGCAACCCAGCCGGCCTCCTGGCTGCCCGAGAGGTGTGGGAGGCGTCCCCAGACGACGAGGGCTGGACGCTGGTCTATGCCGAGACCCTGGTTCGAGAGGGCCTCACGGGTGAGGCAGTGGCCCTGTTGGAGAGACGAGAGGCGCAGTCACCGGCCGCCCTGCGCTGGCTGGCGATTGTCAAGCTCGAGGTGGCCCGCGCGAGCGATGACCAGGGCAGCTGGCAGGCAGCGCGGGCGGCGCTATTGCGGTATGCGGACGCCGCCCCCGATGACCTCTGGACATTGGCCGCCCTGGCCGACGTATGCGAGCGTGGGGGCCTGCCCGAGGAGGCCGGTCAGTGGAGAGAAGCCCTCAACCAGCGGACGGAACTGGCCGATAGGAACGCGGTGGCGGAGGCACTACAGGCCAGGCCCGAATCCGTACAGCTGGGACCCAACCTGGTGCCGAATGGAGGGTTCGAAGACTGGACCGGCGGAACGCCCGGTCACTGGACTTGGTCCAGCATGGCCACGGGCAATCCCTGGAACCATGGGCTATACGTCGGCGGGCCCGAGGCGGTACATTCGGTGTCAGGGCAGAGTGCCATCGTGCAGGGGCTCTGGTATCAGCAGGACCCTGAGAAGGAGCGTTGTCGTGCCGGCTACTGGGCGTATGACTCGGCGGCCGGCGCTCTCTGGGAGCTGCCGGTCAGGGCAGGGCAACGGTATGTGGTATCGCTCGATTACGTGACTGAGCCCGGCGCCCCGGCTACTCCTACCATTTGGCTCTCAGACGATCCGTCTCCATGCTGGCCGGGGGACCGAAGCCTACCGGGGACCAACGGCGAATGGCGTCACGCGACCTTCGTGTGTGACCCTACGGCCGAGGGCGATGATCCGTTGCGGCCACTGGTACGCCTCTTCGGTGGCGGTACGGCCATGTTTGACAACCTACAGATTAGGGAAGTAAACCTCGCCGAAGGACAGGGGAGATAGGCGGAATGGTCAGCGAGTCACAGTCAGCCCTGTGGGGCCTGGAGGCGATGTCAGCGCGGCGTACTGGGCTGCTGACGCCGGCGGGCCGCAGGGCGCTACTCCTGATAGTGGACCTAGCCATCGTGCTGGTCTCGGTCTTGGCGGCACTGGCCATCTGGGCCCATCGTGGTCATCTCGTGTTCGGGGAACGCTTCGTCCGCCTGCATTGGGAGTGGTTCCCTGTTATGACCCTGACTTGGCTGGTGGCGGCCGTCCTGAACGACATGTACCGGCCTGCCCTGGCCGGGAGGACGCGCGATGTGCTTCGGCGGCTTCTGCGCGCCCAGACCGTGCTCATCTTCGTCTACCTGATCATCTACTTCGTGTCTACGCCGCGGTCGTTGCCCCGGCTATTCCTGCTGTACTACGCCGCCATCGCTACCCCATTGCTGTTCGTCAGTCGGGCGGCGTTTTCAGTTCTCTTCGTCCAGCCGCGCTTCCGGATGCGCACGCTGATCGTGGGCGCAGGGTGGGCAGGCCGGACGGCGGTGGAGGTCATCCAGGACCATTTGCAGGACGAGTATGTGTTGGTTGGCCTGGTGGACGATGATGCGGACAAGCAGGGAGACAGCATCGGCGACGTCCGAGTCATGGGGGACGGGGCCGCCCTGCCGGACCTGGTGCGCATCAACGATATTGACCTGCTGGTGGTAGCCATCACTCGGGGAATCTCACCGGCCCTGTTCCAGAATATCCTCGCCTGCCAGCAAGCCGGGGTGGGCGTCATCAGCATGTCGTCGCTCTACGAACGCACCCTGGAACGCACGCCCGTGCACCATCTGCCTGAGCAGTGGTTCATGGAGTTCGAGCCCCCGGATGTGCTGACCCAGATAGTCAAGCGGATCATAGACCTCGCCTTTGCCATCGTGGCCGGTATTGGCCTGGCGGTCTTGTTGCCTTTCCTCGCCCTCGCTATTCGGCTAGAGAGCCCCGGTGGGGTCTTCTACCGGCAGGAGCGCCTGGGCCGGAACGGCAAGCCCTTCTGGGTGTACAAGCTCCGATCCATGGTGCCCGATGCGGAGAAGGGGGGCGCCCAGTGGGCTCAGGAGAACGACCCTCGTATCACCCGGGTGGGTCGCTTCCTTCGCAAGACCCGGCTGGACGAGCTGCCTCAGGTATGGAATGTGCTCCGGGGTGAGATGAGCCTAATCGGGCCACGCCCAGAAAGGCCGGAGTTTGTGGCGCAGCTGCAGGAGCAGATACCTTACTACCGGTCACGGTTGAGTGTGCGGCCGGGGCTGACCGGATGGGCGCAGGTGCGCTACCGGTATGGCAACTCGGTCGAGGATGCTCGCATGAAGCTCGAGTACGACCTCTATTACATCAAGCACCAGTCACTTCTGCTTGACCTGTCCATCCTGTTCCGGACGGTTGGGGTGGTGCTGAAGATGGCGGGCACGTGAGGGGGCAGCCGGACAGCGCACTCAAGGTCCTCGTCACCGGGGGCGCCGGGTTCATCGGGTCCCACGTTGCCGATGCCTTCCTCCAGGCTGGCCATGAGGTACACGTGCTGGACGACCTGAGCCGGGGGAAGCTGGCCAACCTGGACCCAGCCGTGCGCGTGCATCGTCTGGATCTGCGCGACCCTCAAGTGGACCAGCTGCTGGAAGATGAGCGCTACGATGTGGTCAGCCATCACGCTGCCCAGATTGACGTGCGCCGGTCGGTCGCCGACCCGATGGCTGATGCCGACGTCAACATCATGGGTTCGCTGCGGCTTCTGGCGGCCTGTGCTCGTACGGGCGTCAAGAAGGTGATCTACCCCTCGAGCGGGGGGGCGATATACGGTGAACCCCAGTATCTCCCTACGGATGAGGCCCATCCGATCGAGCCGGTGTCGCCGTATGGGGTGAGCAAGTACGTGGTCGAACTCTACCTCAGGCAGTTCCAGGCCACCCACGGGCTGCGCTACACCGTGCTCCGATACCCCAACGTCTACGGTCCCCGGCAGGACCCGCTGGGCGAGGGAGGAGTGGTGGCCATCTTCGCCCACCGTATGCTGGCAGGCGAGAGCGTATCCATCTACGGCTCGGGCGAGCAGGAGAGGGACTTCGTGTACGTGGGTGACTGCGCTAGGGCCAACCTCCTGGCGCTCCAGGCCGGCGACGGGCGGGCATACAACCTGGGCACGGGCCTGGGCACCAGCGTCAATAGCCTGTTCCGGATGATGGCGGGGCTTACCGGGTACGCCAAGGAGCCTGTGTACCAGCCGGCTCGGCCAGGTGAGACCATGCGGATGGCGGTTGACGCCACCCTGGCTGCCCAGGAGTTGGGGTGGCAGCCGAGTGTCACCCTTGAGGAAGGCCTACGTCGCACCATAGCTGCGCTGTCCCGGGGCACGCCGTCTTGAGCCAGGCTGCTCCGCGGGGGTATTTGGAGCGCTGGGCACTGCCGGTACTCCTGGTGCTCGGGTTGGCGCATGGGGTGGCATACGCTCTGATCGTGCCACCTTGGCAGGCGCCGGATGAGCCCGGTCACTATGAGCACGTGCGCCTGCTGGCAGACGTCTGGCGGTTCACGGGTTCGCTGGAGCCGGACCCGGCGCTGGAGCGAGAGATCATCGCCTCGCTGTACGCCAACCGCTACTGGGAATTCCTGCCCCACGAGATGCCAGCAGATATGCCGGAGAGGCTGGGCGACCTGGATACCTTCGCCGGCCGCAGCCGCACACTGGGTCGGCCCTCACTCTCCTACCTGCCCTATGCCCTGGTCGTCTGGCCGCTTCGTCACCAGGACGTGGACCTGCAGCTGTTGGTGCTCCGGCTGATCTCGGCCTCTTGGCTGCCCCTAGTGGTCTACCTGGGCTGGCGCTGCGCCCGAGTCCTGTTCCCGGATGACATCGGGCCGGCGGTGGTGGCGGGCGCGCTGTTGGCGCTTCTGCCTCAGCACGCCCACCTGATGGCCTCCGTCAACGATGGCAACCTGGCTGAGGTGCTGTGCGCAGCCTACTTCTTGGTGATGGCCACGTCGGCCCGCATGGGGTTGACGGTCAGGCGGGCACTTGCGCTTGGGTTTCTGGCCATGTTGGCGCTGCTGTGCAAGAACACCGCCCTGTTCTTGATACCGACCACGCTCGTGGCCCTGCCGGTGCTGGCGCTCAGGCGCAGGGTGCGGGGCTGGGCGTGGGCAGTGGCAGCAGCAGGTACCCTGGCGCTACCTGCGCTCGGGGCCCGGTTCGCGCCCCGAAGCCTCCGTCTGGAGTCGGTTCTCGGCCGGTGGGAGACTGTCGTTTCCGCTGAGTCCTACGCCCCAGACCGTCTTGCCAACTACCAGCGCTGGGCCCTGATGACCTTCGAGAGCTTCTGGGGCCGGTTTGGGTGGATGAACATCCGTATGGACGGCATCGTGTACGCCATTCTGGCCGCCTGCACCGTCGCTGCTTTGCTGGGTGTCCTGGCGCAGGTGGTTTGGCCCGCCTGGCGTAAGCGGCTGCTCCCGGGAGCAGGCCGCTGTGTACTGCTCTTCGTCGTCTCGTCTGCCTTCTCCCTGGCCTTTGTGCTAGGCACCTTTGTCGTCTACTATTCGCCCTATGGTAACTTCTCCCAGGGGCGTTACCTCTTCCCAGTGCTGCTGCCTCTGGCAGTGCTGGCGGGGTACGGCGCCGCAGCCTGGTCTGCCCGCCGGCCTAGTCGCACGCCCGCCGTGCTTGTTCTGACCGGACTCACGGTTCTCTCCCTCTACGCTCTGTTCGGTACCGTGGCAGGCACATTCCTCGGGAAGACCTGAACTTGGAGGAAAGACACGTGAACGTAGGATGGATTTCAAGCACCGGCATGGGCCGAGTCCTCAAAGCTCTGGCCATCCCGGTCATAGTAGCGCTTCTGGCCTTGGCTACGGCTCTACCCGCTGCTGCCCAAGGTGCTGGGACTACGATCTACCTCCCTATGGTTCCCCGTAATCAGCAACTGCTGATTGCTGACCCCCAGTGGGTATCTCCCTTCGGCATAGACATCTATGGCACCCTAAGCGCATCAACCGGTCTCATCGAGATGAAGAACGCGGGCGCCTCTTGGGTGGTGACCTACTTCGGCTGGCAGGATGTCGAGCCGGTGAGGGGTGCGGCGAACTGGGCCTCGTATGATGCCCAATTCCTGGCGGCCAAGAAGGCCGGTATGGAGATCGGGGTGCTGGTGTCCGGTGTGCCCAACTGGGCGCGGGGAACCACGTATCCCTACACGGGCGGCGGCCCCGGGATGCTCGTGGCAGAGTTCGCCGACTTCCTCGCCCGGGCAGCTGAGCGCTATGACGGCGACGGGGTGGCTGACGCGCCGGGTAGCCCGGTAGTCAAGTACTGGACCCTCTTCGCCGAGCCCGATTACTGTGGCTTCCTGCAGAACGGGGTTTGCACGCCGCGCTCTGAGGGTGAGGCCTTCAAAGGTGGTTGGGGCATGAGTGGTGCCGCCTACGCCGCCATGCTCCAGGAGGCGCGTGATGCCATCAAGAGGGCGGCGCCTAACGCTGTGGTCACCAACGGAGGCCTGGCCTTCGACTACTTCTTCGGTGAGACTTACCCTACGCCCAGCAACCCTAACCGGCAGGGCATCTACGTCAGAAATTTCCTGGCCGACGTGATCGCGGCCGGCGGCCGGCAGTACATGGACATGCTGGCGGTTCACTTCTACCCGGTCACCATGAGCAACTGGGTGGATAAGCTGGCCGCGCTGTACAACACCGCCCGCGACGGGACTCAGCGCCAGCAGATGCTCTCACTGCCTCTGATCTCGCCGGAGATGGGCTTCTGGTCATCGGAGGCAGGCGGCAGCAGCGAGCAGATGCAGGCGATCCGACTGGTGCAGATGTTCACCCGCGGCCTGTCCCAGGGCATCCAGCGGATGGCCTGGTTCGCGGTCTTCGATGGCTCGCCGGACATCCCCACCGAGATCCACGGGTTGTTCCGTGGCAACGACCTGAATAGCCCCAAGCCGGCTTACTGGGCCTACAAGACGTTGACCTTCCAGCTTCATGGCTTCCGGTACGAGCGGGCCTACTACACCGAAGCGGGTAGCCCGACCGGGTGGGATCACGAGGCCTACCTGTTCCACCGTAGGGCAGACGACGCCCGGATGCTGGTTGCCTGGGCTAACCCCGGATCCCAGAACCCCGATGGCGTGAGCGAAGTGGTGGTGGACGGCCCTCAGGTCACGGTGGTCAACATGCTAGGGGGCCTGAGTCAGAGCAATCCCTACGACTTCCAGAGACTGGTGATACAGGACGGCTCGGCCAACGACGCTGACGGGCAGGCCAATGGGCGGGTCACGGTCAGGGTCACGCAGGAGCCGGTCTACATCCTGCTTCCATGAGCGATCAGGCACATCGGATCATCTTCGATGGGGTGTCTAAGCGGTACCTATGGCGCCGCGACCGCGCCCGCTCGTTTCTAGATGTCTTCTCGGGACTCATGCGTGGGCGAGAGCCCGCGCATGAGTTCTGGGCGCTTCGTGAGCTCAGCTTAACGGTCAAGCCAGGAGAGGCGGTGGCTCTCATCGGCCCCAATGGAGCCGGTAAGAGCACCGCCCTCAAGCTGGCGTCGCGAGTGATAGAGCCGACCAAGGGCACGGTAGCCGTCTCGGGCCGGGTTTCGGCACTGCTCGAGCTGGCCGCCGGGTTCCACCCCGACCTATCGGGGCGGGAGAACGTCTTCCTATCCGGGGCCCTGATGGGTCTCTCGCGGCGAGCAATACAGGACCGGTTCGATGAGATCGTGGAGTTCTCGGGCGTGAGCGAGTTCATTGACTCGCCCGTCCGGCACTACTCCTCCGGTATGGCCATGCGGCTGGGTTTCGCGGTGGCCAGCTCGATCGAGCCGGAGGTGCTCCTGATTGACGAGGTCCTGGCTGTGGGCGACCGCGCCTTCAGCCAGCGGTGCCTGGACCGGATCTTCGGCCTCAAGGAGCGGGGCACCGCCATCCTATTCGTCTCTCATGACCTGGAGGCAGTGCGCAGCCTCTGCGAGCGGGCAGTCCTGCTAGACCGAGGTCAGGCTGTGTTGGAGGGGCCGACCGACCAGGTCATCTCGCGTTACCTGCGTCGCGCCTCCCAGTTCGAAGGCAAAGACGTACGCCAGGAACGGGAGGAGCGCTGGGGCAGTGGGGAGGTTAGCATCGTCGAGGTCTGGCTGGAGAACGACCAAGGGGAACGCGTCTCGGGAGTGGATGCGGGCGCTCCCTTCGCCATAGGCATGCGCTACCGGGTGCAAGATGAGGTCGAAGCCCCGGTGTTTGGCCTGGGACTGCGCGATCAGTCCGGATATCTGCTCACCGGGCCCAACACCAGGTTCGATGGTGTGACTGTGCCGCTCGACAGCCGCGAGGGTGAGCTGCGCTACTACGTGCCTTACTCACCGCTCCAGGCGGGGCGCTACTTCGCTGCTGCCAGCATCTACGACCAGCGGCTGGTGCATGCCTACGACCACTGGGAGTACTGCCTGGCCTTCGACGTCTACCCGGCAGAGCAAGCTCGCTGCTTTGGCGTGCTCTCGCTGGCAGGCCAGTGGCTTACCTCAGAGCCGGCCGTCCCGGTGGACGGGAAGGGCTTGCGCCCATGAACGCCAAGCCCAAGGTGAGCATCGTCGTCCCGTACTACCGAGGTCTGGAGCACCTGCCGGCGCTGCTAGAGTCGATCGAGGCCCAGGAATACCCCCTCGATCGCCTAGAGCTGATCCTGGTCATGAACGGGGCCGATGATGGGGCCCTGGACCTCGTCAACAGCCGCTTCCCCTGGGTGCGCACCGTTGACCCGGGAGAGAACCTGGGCTATGGCGGTGGCTGCAACCTAGGCGCCCGCGAGGCCAAGGGGGAGTGGGTAGCCTTCCTGAACACCGACATGCGGGTGGACTCCAAGTGGCTCACTGAGCTGCTGGCTGCCACCGAGCGCCACCCGGACAGCGTCTGCTTCGGCTCGGCCATCCTTTCCTGGAACGGCAAGCGCATTGACTTCGCCGGCAGCGCCATGAACTTCCTGGGGGTGGGCTACCAGCCCTACCACGGTGGGCCGGCGTCTTGGCTGCCGGAGGAAGACCGTCAGGAGCTCTTCGTCTGCGGTGGGGCGCTCTTCATGCGCCGCGACGTCTACCTGGATGTAGGTGGGTTCGACGAGGACTTCTGGGCCTACTACGAGGACGTAGACCTGGGATGGCGCCTGTGGGTGCTGGGGTACGATGTCTGGCTGGTGCCCACCTCGATCGTACACCATCGCCATCACGGGTCCTTCAGCCGCGTGGGCCAGGAGCGTACCCGGCTGCTGTACGAGCGCAACTCGCTCCTGTCCCTGGTCAAGAACTACGAGCAGGAGAACCTGGACCGCATCCTGCCGGTGGCGCTCATGCTGGCGGCCAAGCGGGCCTTCCTGGCCACCGGCGTGGACCCAGGGAAGTTCCGCATTGGCCGGACCCCGCCCCACGCCGTGGCACCGTCGGGGGGCGTCTGTGGGT
>JBMNTK010000123.1:0-11974 GCA_050945695.1 Anaerolineae bacterium
GCTGCCGCTGGAGGATGCCACCGTGCCCAGAACCATCGTCCTGTGGCAGGACGACTTCCCCTTCTACGACACCCTTCCTCTGTCAGAGGCCATGCTCAGCGCCGCCTTTCCCAGCGCCGGGTACGTACCGGTGGAAGGCCTGGCCGCCGCACTCAGCGACCGTCAGACCCGCCTGCTGGTCTTGCCTCATGGGTCCGCCTTCCCCGCCGAGGCCTGGGAGGCCATCCGTGGGCACCTGGCCCGGGGTGGCCACCTGCTCACCATCGGGGGAGCGCCCTTCTCCGTCCCCGTGTACCGGCGCCGGCACGGGTTCGCGCCCGGTCGTCCCACCGTGGCCTACATGCGCTCGCTGGGCATCAACGAGGCCCTGCCCCTGGACACAGCCGGCCTCGAGCTTGCCGCCGTGCATCCCTCCTTCTCCACCATCGGGGGTGGCTGGCGGACCAGGCGCGCTTGGGCCCTGCAGGTGAGGCTGTCTGATGCTGACCACTACGATCGCCTGGGCAGTATGGGGCTGGCCAGCTCTCGGCTGGAGCCGCTCGTTCAGGCGCTGAGCCCCGAGGGCCGAGTGCTCGCCACCCCGGCGGTGGTGCTGGACCACTTCCATGGGCCCTATGCCGGCGGCCGCTGGGTCATGCTCAACTTCGAGGCCGAGGACGGGTTCAACAGCAGCGAGGAGGCTGTGCGCCTCTACGCCGCCGCCGAGCGGGTGGCTCTGCGGGGACCGCTGCGCTTCGGGGCTCGGCCGGCACTGGCCGTGGTCGCCCAAGGCGAGACCCCTACGCTCATCCTCCACGCGCAGTCCTGGGAGGAGTACCCCGACGCCGTGCTGCGCCTGACCGGCGAGGGTCCCGACGGGGAACGCCTGCGCGAGGACATCCCCTTCCCGGTCGGGCCCACACCGCAACACCAGGCGATCCCGCTTCCCGCCCCCCGTCAGCCCGGCCTGTACCACATCCACCTGCGTCTACGGTCGGGCTCCGGGTTCCTGACCCAGTACACCACCGGCTACTGGTGTCGCGACGCCGCGCTACTCTCCGCCGGTCCCGCCCTCGGGGCGGGCGCGGGCTTCCTGGAACGCGATGGCCGGCCTTTCCCGGTGGCCGGCACCACCTACATGTCTCGGGATGCCCATCGCCAGTTCCTGCTGCGGCCCAACCCCGCCCACTGGGACGAGGACTTCCGCGCCATGGCCGACGCCGGCATCAACTTCGTGCGTACCGGTGTCTGGACCGGCCACGATCAGATCATGCTCGAGCCCGGCGTAGCCCGTGAGGACACGCTGCGCGCCTTCGAGGCCTACCTCCACGCCGCCCGGGCTCACGGCATAGCCGTGCAGTTCTGCTTCTTCGCCTTCCAGCCGGAGGCTTTCGGCAAAGGCAACCCCTACCTCGACCCTGACGCCCGCGCCCGGCAGCGCGACTTCGTGGCGGCCTTCGTGCGCCGCTTCCGACATGTGCCGGACCTGAGCTGGGACCTCATCAACGAGCCCAGCCAGTTCAGCCCCGCGCACCTGTTTGCCCAGGTCCCCAACGGCGACGAGCACGAGCACCGCGCCTGGAACGAGTGGCTGCAGCGCCGCTACCCAACGTACGAGAGCCTGCTGGAGGCGTGGAACGCGGTGCCGGCCGACGCGGGCCCTTGGGGCAGCATCCGCGTGCCTTACCCGGAGGAGCTGGTGTACCGGCAGCGCTGGGGAACCTTCAAGCCGCTGATGGCGGTGGATTGGCATCTGTTCTCGCAAGATGCCTTCAGCGAGTGGGCCCACGACCTGGCTCAGACCATCAGGGCCTGCGGGAGCGAGCAGATGGTGACCGTGGGACAGGACGAGGGGGCCGTCACCGGACGCCCCTCCCCCTACTTCCACCATCAGTCGCTGGCCCACACCTGCATCCATACCTGGTGGCTCAATGACGCCCTCCTCAGCGACCACCTGTGCGCGGCCGTACCCGGCAAGCCCCTCCTGGTGCAGGAGACCGGGGTCATGCACTACGAGCGCCTCGATCAGGCCGCCCGCAGGACGGAGCTCAACCGCGCCCACCTGCTCGAGCGTAAGCTCGCCCTGGCTCTGGGCGCCGGTGCCGGCTTCGTCCAGTGGCTCTGGAACACCAACACGGACATGACTGACGACAACGAGGTCGCCATCGGAGCACTGCGAGCCGACGGCAGCGAGAAGCCGGAGATGGGGGCACTCCGTCGTATGGCCGCCTTCGCCCGGTCCCTGGCCCCCCATGTCGGGCTCTGGGAGCCCGAGCCGGTGCTGGTAGTGCAGCCGCAGTCGGTCCTGTACTCCGCCGACCAGGACCTGGCTCTGCGGGCCGTCCAGCGCTGGGTGCGGGCCCTCACCCATGGGCTCGGCCTGCCCTGCCGGGCCCTGGGCGAAAACGTCCTGGCCGACTCTGGCAGCCCCGCCCTGGTGGTAGCGCCCTACCCTCGGGCCCTGAGCGATGAGGCCTGGAGCCACCTGCTCGATCTGGCCCGACGCGGGAGTACCGTCGCCCTGTCCGGCCCCATGGGCGACGAGCACTTCCATCCGGTTGACCGCCTGGCTCCCTTCGGCCTGGATGCCATCATCGCGCCGATCACCGCTCGTCACTGCCTCCAGGACTCCCCAGCCGGGCAAGTACCCCTCGTCTACGCCGATGAGAGCCTGAACCGGGTGGACCGCTGGCAGTTCCAGGGCTCCCAGGCCACCTGGTGGCAGAGGGACCTGGGCGCGGGGCGCCTGGTCGCCTGCGCTTACACGGCGGAGCTGAGTGAGGGAGAGTCCGGGCTGAATGCCATCTGCCAGGCCCTGGTACAGGCCGCCCGGCGACCGGTCGTTCCCTGGCACACCACCCACCGCCGGCCCGAGGGCGCCCTGATCTGGCCTCGGCGCTTCCCGGAGGCCACCCTCTACACCTGTGTGTCGGAGGCCGACCGGGTGGGGACCGTTGCCTTCCGGGACGAGCGCAGCGGGGCCGAGGTCAGCTTGGAACTGGCGGGGGAGCGGGCTGCCTTGCTGCTCCTCAGCCGCCAGGGGGCGCCACTGGCGGCGTGCCTGCACGGACGCCTGGAAGTGAACGGACAGGAGCTGTGGTCGGGCGGTGACGCCACCCTCACCTGGGAGCTAAGCGAGTAGCGATGGACGTCTCCCCGGACTTCGTCCGCCAGCATCGCCTCGCCGCCCAACGGCTACACCCCCGGGCGCTCAGCGGTTCCCTCGTGGAGGCGGTGGGCCAGGTCTGTGGCCTGCAGGCCCAGCTGCCGTCGGCCATGCAGTTGGCCGCCCGCGTCCGGGTCTCGGGCCTTCTGCAGAGCGAGATGGAGGACGCCATCCGCTCCCGTGTGCTCATCCGTACCTGGGCCATGCGCAGCACCCTCCACCTGCTGCCGGCGGCCGACGTGGCCTGGATGGTCTGGCTCCTTGGCCCGAAGATGGCCGCCCGGGGACGACGTCGCCGCCTGGAACTGGGTCTTACGGACGAGCTCTGTGACGCTGCCTTGCCGGTCATCCAGGACATACTCCGCCAGGAGTCTCCCCTAACGCGATGGGAGCTGGTGGACCGGCTCGCGGCTCGCCGCGTCCCGGTGCCTCGCCAAGGACAGGCCCCCTTCCACCTGATCCAGTATGCCGCCCTCCAGGGGGTCCTGAGCCTGGGTCCGGATCGCCGCGATGGCCAGGCGACCTACGTTCCGCTCGAGCCCGACCCCGCCGTTGCCCACCTGCGCCAGGACGAGGCCCTGGCCGAGCTCGCCCGGCGCTACCTGCGCGGCTACGGCCCGGCCAGCGTCCGGGATTTCGCCAGCTGGTCGGGGCTGCCCCTGAGCGACGCCCGTCGGGCCTGGGCAGCCCTTCAGGAGGATGGCCGGGCCTCGTACCGGCAGGCGCGCATACCCTCATCCGCCGCTCCTCTGTGGATGGAGGCCACAGATGCAGAAGAGGCAGACAGGGGCCCCGGTTCGCTCCAGGTTCGGCTACTGGCCGCCTTCGACCCCTACCTTCTTGGGTACGCGGATAGGGAGGAAGTGGTGCGGCAGGGAGATCAGTCCCAGGTGTACCACGGGGGACAGGTGGTGCCGGTAGTGCTGGCGGACGGCTTGGCCGTCGGCACCTGGCGCTACGAGCGCCGCGGCAAGCGACTGGAGGTCACGGTACGCCTGTTCAGCTCCACCGTGAGCGAGCGCCTGGGTTCACGCACTGAGCAGTTGGAGGCCGGCATCGAAGCCGAGGTCCAGGACATCGGCCGCTTCCTCGGCATCCCAGCCACCGTCGCCATCGCGTGAGCGCGCCTTCGGTGGTAAGGGGCGCCCGCGACACGTGATGCGTGATGCGTGACCACCTCTACACCCGTATCGAGGAATACGCGCCTCCGGGGGCGCGCGTGAGGCTGCCCTCGACTCAAGTCGGGGCTAAGGGGCCTTCGGCCGGGCGTGGCCCGAGGGCTCGGCCTCCCCTCTCCCGCGTGTGAGATAGACCGCCATCTGGCATGGCCAAGTGGCGGTGGCTGGGGGTGAGGGCTCTCCGCGGCCACAGATTCCTCGCTTCGCTCGGAATGACAACGACGCCGAGAAGGGCGCGCCAACACACGATGGGGTGCACGTCTCTGTGTCTCCGTGTCTCTGTGGCTACATCCCGTCCCACCGGCGCGCCTGGGGGCGCGCACTCCTCAAAGTAGGGTACGCCCTGGGTCACGGGTCACGGGTCACGTGTCACACCCACCTCACCCGAGCGCATCCCGGTCAGAAGTGTTAGAATCCCCCGACGCTACCCCTTCGCCGAGGTGTGAATGCACACAGTCAGCGTCGGACCGGTGACCCTATCCATCTACAGCCTGAGCTCCGCCATCGCCCTGGCCGTGGGCCTGGTGCTGGTGTGGCGTGTCGCCCGGCTCAGGCGCCTGGATAGCGACCTGGCGCTGGACGCCGCCCTCGCCGGGTTGCTTCTGGGGCTCATCGCCGGTCGCCTGGAGACGGTGGTCACCAACCTGGACTACTTCCGGGAGCGCCCCTCGCTGCTGCTGTCCCTGGGGCAGGGTGGCCTGGGCGTGCGCACCCTCACCGTGGTCGGGATGTCCACTTACGTGCTGGTGGTCTACCAGCAGTCACCCCGCTGGCGGCAGTACCTGTCTGCCCTCACCCCGGCGTTGGCCGCCAGCGCCGCCATCATGTGGGCGGGGGCGCTCTTCTGGGGAGGTTTCGCCGGGGTACCCTGGTCCGGGCCGGTGGCGCTGGCCCTGCCTGACCGCTACGGGGTGGTGGTGACCCGGCTGCCTCTACAGGCCGTCGTCGCGGCCGCGCACGCTGCCTTCGCGGTAGCCTCGGCCACCTTTCTCCACCGCAGCTTGCCGCCCGGGCTGTGCCTGAGCTTCTGGGGAGCCTCGACGTCTGCCCTGGCGGCCTTCCTGTCCAACTTCCGAGCGGAGCAGCCACTCCTGGCCGATGTCCTGCCTCGTCCATTGGTGGCCGACCTGGCCCTGGCCGCCGCCTGGCTCGTCTTTGGGCTGTTGGTGGCCCGCCGGCAGACTGCCGCCACCACGCCCGACGAGACCGGCCCCCAGCCAGGAGGCGCCCCGCTCTAGATCTGCTGCAGCACCAAGACGGCCACGGTCAGGTAGATGAGCAGACCGGTGGCGTCCACGAGCGTCGAGATCAGGGGGGCCGACATCACCGTCGGGTCAATCCCCAGGGCATCGGCCAGGATGGGCACCAGCGCGCCCACGGTGTTGGCCCACATGCACACGAAGAACACCGTGACCGACACCACCACCGCCAGGTCTAGCCCCACTCCCCACACGGCCACCCGCAAGAAGGCCACAGCGGCCAGCAGCAGCCCCAGCAGCGCCCCCGACACCAGCTCACGCGCGAGTACCCGCAGGGCATCGCGCCGACCCACCTCCCCTAGCGCCAGAGCCCGTATCACGGCGGTGACAGTCTGTGAGCCGGCATTCCCACCGGTGCCGATGAGCAGAGGGATGAAGAAGGTCAGCTCGACCACTGCCTGCAGCTGAGCCTGGAAGTGCTGCAGCACCGTCCCCGTCAGCGTCTGGGCCACGAAGAGCACCAGCAGCCAGACGAAGCGTGACCTGACCACGTCGGTCACCCGCTGGGACCAATAGGGCTTGTCGACGATGGGCCCGGACTCGATACCTCCCAAGTGCAGCAAGTCCTCGGTGGTCTCCTCTTCGATGACGTCAATGATGTCATCGTGGGTGATCACACCCTGGAGCACGCCCTCCGAGTCCACAACCGGCAGCGCCTGCAGGTTGTGGCGGGTCATCTGCCTGGCCGCCTCTTCCTGGTCAGTGTCTGTCTGCACGTAGATCACGTCCGGGTTCATGATGTCGCCCACGGGCGTGTCCGGTTCAGCCAGCACCAGGTCGCGCATGCTGAGCACACCCAGGAGGCGGAAGTCCCGGTCTACCACATAGAGGAAGTGAGGGATCGGCTGGTCGGGCTTGACGCGCCGGATGAACTCGATGGCCTGCGAGACAGTGGTGCGAGGACGCACGGCGATGAACGCCGTGGTCATGAGGCCGCCGGCCGTCTCGTCCGCATGGCGGAGCAGCGGGATCACGTCCTCGGGCTCCTCCATGGCCGCCAGCGCCTCCGATGCCTGTTGGGCCGGGAGGTCGCCCAGCAGGTCGGCCGCTTCGTCCGGCTCCATCTCGTCCAGGACCTCGGCCAGAGCCTCCGAGGACAGCCCCTCCGCTAGGTCAGCCGCCTGGATGTCCTCCATCTCCTCCAGGAGGTCGGCCGCCGAAGAGGGGTCCATCTCGGGCAGGAGGATGGCCTGATCGGCATCGTCCAGCTCCTCGAAGGCATCAACTCGGTCGGGCAGGCGCAGCTGGTTCAGGAGGGCGAGGGCGCTTTCCACCTGGCCGGCTTCGAGAGCCGCCCGGATTGCTTCTATGGTGTCTCTGGTGTCTCGTTCTTCCATCGCCCCTCCCAGGGCCTCCACCTCTGCTCCCGTTCACAGGGTGAGTCTGAGTGGGGGCAGGAGCACATGGCTGGATCGTCGTGCCGCCGCGTATTGTCTAGCAGCGTTAGGTCGGCGGCAAACAGAGCAACCTGTCGTGTGGCGGGCGAGGACCCTAGTGCGTTGTCTGTGTCCACGGCCTTGGGCATAATGAGCGTTCGGTCCGGTCTCGGTGCGTTGCCCGCCGGCAGAACCACCACCCAAGGGAGGAAATGTGAGTCCCCTTCCGGAGCTACTTCTCGATGTCGCGTCCACCCGCGCCTGTCTGTGCGATTTCATCCGCCAGGGTGTCGCTCGCGCCGGCCGCCGGCGAGCCGTGCTCGGCCTCTCGGGCGGGATAGACTCCGCCCTGGTCTGTTATCTGGCCGCGGAAGCGCTCGGGCCCGAAAACGTCCTGGCCGTCACCATGCCCTACGCCACCTCCTCCCCGGCCTCCCTGGCCGACGCCCTGGCGGTAGCCGAGGCAACCGGGGTGCAGCGGCAGCACCTAGAGATCACCCCCATCGTGGAGCCCCTGTTCGCGGCCTTCCCCGACATGGACCGGCGTCGCAAGGGCAACGCCATGGCCCGCACCCGCATGATCGTGCTCTTCGACCGGAGCGAGGCGTTCGGCGGGCTGGTCCTGGGCACCGGCAACAAGACCGAGCTACTCCTTGGCTACTCCACCCTTTACGGTGACAGTGCGTGCGCCCTGGCTCCCATCGGCGACCTGTACAAGACGCAGGTCCGGCAGCTGGCCGCGGCCCTGGGCGTGCCCCGGTCCATCCTGGCCAAGCCCCCCACGGCTGACCTCTGGCCGGATCAGACCGACGAAGGAGACCTAGGCCTGACGTACGACGAAGCCGACGCCATCCTGTACCTGCTCTTCGATGCCGGTCTTTCGCCAGCCCAGGTGCGGGCACGCGGCTACGACGAACGCTCGATTGCTCGCGTCTGTGATCTGGTCCAGCGCAATCTGTTCAAGCGGCGCCTGCCGGCTGTAGCCAAGGTGAGTGCTTGCACCGTGGGCATGGAGATTGGGGCAGAGACGGTGCCCACCCACTGGCTGGAAGACTGAGAGCAGAGCCACAGGGACGACAAAAAAAGGGACGGCGGTTCGCGCCGTCCCTTCTTGGTCTCGACCGAGGTTACTGCAGGACGACCTTGGCGCCTTCGGCCTCGAGAGCGGCCTTGTCCTTCTCGGCCTCTTCCTTCGCCACGGCCTCGAGCACGCGCGCGGGAGCGCCCTCGACCAGGTCCTTGGCTTCCTTCAGGCCCAGGCTGGTGAGCTGACGCACAACCTTGATGACCTGGATCTTCTTGTCGCCGACATCCTGGAGCACGACGTCGAACTCAGTCTTCTCTTCCTCTTCCTCTACGGGTGCAGCCGGCCCAGCCGCCGCCACCGCCACCGGGGCAGCCGCGGTCACACCGAAGCGCTCCTCGAGGGCCTTGACCAGTTCCGCCAGCTCCAACACGCTCATCTGCTCTACAGCCTGGATGAGTTCTTCCTTCGTCATCGCCTTATCCTCCGTACACTGATTACCAGACCGAACCTGCGGTGGGGGATACCCCCTGCCCACCGAGCTCTAGCTTAGGCTGCCTCTCCCGAGGCCTGCCCTTCGAGCTGATCCACGCGTGCCTGCAGCACATAGAGAAGGCTGCGCAGCACGCCACCGAGCACGCCGACCAGGCCGTAGATGGGAGCCTGAAGGCCGCCCACTACCTTGCCCAGCAGCTCCTCCCGGCTGGGGAGGGTGGCCAACATCTGGAACTGCGCGGGGCCCATGACGTCCGTCCCCAGCAGCCCACCGTAGACCTGCAGCTCTTCCATCTCCCGGAAGAACCCGGAGAGAGTCTTGGCCGGCGAGGTCGGGTCACCCTTGCAGAACACGGCCAGCGTGGGCCCGTCCAGCAGCGGGACTACCGCCTCCTTGCCCGCTTCCTTGGCCGCGATCTCGAAGAGCCGATTGCGCAGCACCGCAACCTCGGTCTCCTCGCGGGCCATGGCGTCTCGCACCCGCTCCATCTCGGCCACGGTCAGGCCGGTGTAGTGGGCGAGGAAGAGAGCCCGGCTGCCGCCAAGGGCCTCCCCGTATTCCTTCACCAAGTCCTGCTTCTTTTCTTTACTGATCGCCACCGATCGCCACCTCCACATCCCTCGACAACGAAAACGGGCCCTTGCGCCAGCGACGCAAGGGCCCGTGAATGCTCCAGTCGGGGTCCTCACCTCGGCAGGCATACATTAAGCGCCTCTCGGCGCGCCGGCTGTCTTCGGCAAGGTGCTATTGTGTTTGGTGCCGGCCATCCAGCCGCCGGCGTGGCTCCTATCTTACCCCATGGCCTGCGCTTCGGCCACATCTACCCTGACGCCCGGTCCCATGGTGCTGGTCACGGTGATCCGGCGCAGGAACTGGCCGCGAGCCGCAGGCGGACGGGAACGGTTCACCTCCGCCACCAAGGCGGCGAGGTTCTCCGTGAGCTGCTGGACATCGAATGAGGTGTTCCCGATGGGAACGTGCAGGTTAGCGCCCCGGTCTACGCGGAACTCAACCCGGCCCTGCTTGGCTTCCGATACGACCCGCTGCAGGTCCTCAGGCTGAACTACTGTACCGACGCGGGGGTTGGGCATGAGACCTCGGGGGCCCAGGATACGGCCCAAGCGACCCACCTTGCCCATCATCTGGGGAATGGCAATCGCCAGGTCGAAGTCCAGCCAGCCGCCCTGGATGCGCTCGATCAGGTCGTCACCGCCCACGAAGTCGGCGCCGGCCTCCTGCGCGGCCCGCTGGGCCTCGCCTTCGGCAAACACCAACACCCGCACCTCTTTGCCGGTGCCGTGGGGCAGAACCACCGTCCCGCGGACCTGCTGGTCAGCGTGCCTGGGGTCCACACCCAGACGCATGTGCACCTCAACGGTGCCGGGGAACTTGGTGATGCTGGTGTCCTTGACCAGCTGGAGGGCCTCAGCCACCGAATAGCTGCGCTGATCGTCAACCTTGGCTGCGGCCTCTCGGTACTTCTTACCTCTGTGAGCCATTGATACCTCCCGTGGTGCTAGCGAGCTAATGCTCTCCCACTGTCTTGGGCTGGGTTAGTCCTGAATGCGGAGGCCCATGCTCCGAGCGCTGCCCTCAACCTGGCGGATGGCCGCATCTAGGTCCCGGGCGTTCAGGTCCTGCATCTTGGTCTCGGCGATCTCGCGGATCTGGGCACGGGTCACCGTGGCCACCCGCTGATTGCCGGGATCGCCAGAGCCCTTGTCAACACCGGCGGCGCGCTTGAGAAGGTCGCTCGCCGGCGGGCTCTTGGTCACGAAGGTGAAGGAGCGGTCCTGGTAGACGGTGATCTCAGCGGGCACGATCGCACCCACCATCCCCGCCGTCCGGGCGTTGTACTCCTTGCAGAAACCCATGATGTTGACGCCATGCTGCCCCAATGCCGGGCCTACCGGCGGAGCGGGCGTCGCCTTGCCGGCGGGAATCTGTAGCTTGACTACCGCCATTACCTTTTTCGCCATTACTGCCCCCTAAAAACTACCGCTCCAAGACGCGGATGGTCAGATCTCTTCGACCTGCAGGAAGTCCAACTCGATAGGAGTGTCCCGGCCGAAGAAATTGACCATGACCCGCACCTTGCGCCGGTCATTGTCAATGGTGTCCACAGTGCCGATGAACTCAGCAAAGGGACCGTCCGTGATTCGCACCTTGGAGCCGGGCTGGAAGGACACTCGGACTCGAGGAGCACCCGCCTCCATGCGCTGCATGATCTTGGCGACTTCATCCTCGAGGAGCGGTGTCGGCTCCTTCCCGCTGCCCACGAACCCGGTGACACCGGGAGTGTTGCGTACCACGGTCCAGGAGTGCTCGTCGAGGATCATGTTGACCAAGACGTAGCCGGGGAAGATGCGGCGCTGCACCGTTCGCCTCTGCCCCTGGTGCAGCTCCACCACCTCCTCCGTAGGCACGACCACCTCGAAGATGAGATCACCGGCGCCCATGGACTCCACCCGGTGGAGCAGGTTCTGGCGCACTTTGTTCTCATATCCGGAGTAGGTGTGGACCACGTACCAGCGGGGTACCTTCTCCTCTTCGGGCGCAGCCCCAGGCTCGGCCTCGACGGGCTCTTCCATCTCTGAGCCGTCGGCGTCCAGCGGCGTCTGCACCTCGTCGAAGCCGTCCTCTCTGTCTCTGTGTTCCATAACACCAACCGCAGTATGCTAAAGCTTCTCGATTACCGGCGCCGGCCGACGGCAAACCACCACGTGCCCGCGGCCACAACCAGCAACAATGAGACGCCGATGGCGATGAGATCCAGAGCCAGGACTCGGGCGACATACCAAGCGAAAACGTAGTCCACCAGGGCCAGGAAAGCGGCCATGGCTGTGGTCACCGCAAGCACGATGCCCGTAAGACGCAGCGCTTGCTCGCGGGTCGGCCAGGTCACACGCCCGATCTCAGCCCGCGTCTCCTTGATGTATTCCCTAATCCGCTCGACGAGCCTGTTGCCTCGCCTCGTACGCACTGCTGTCTTGGCCACTGTTCACCTGACCACTAAGCTAGCTTGTGTCCGGCGTGCCGGTGCCCTTCACAGAGACACCGCCATGTAAGGCGGTGTCATCAGTTCTCAATGAGGATATCCAGGCAGGCCAGGCAGGACTTGAACCCGCAACCTACGGTTTTGGAGACCGTTGCTCTGCCAATTGAGCTACTGGCCTTGGCGAGAGACCTAACGGGTCTCTCGGTGCAACCTATGTTCTCTGCAGCGAGGGCAGT
This sequence comes from Anaerolineae bacterium, assembly GCA_050945695.1. Classification (GTDB taxonomy): domain Bacteria; phylum Chloroflexota; class Anaerolineae; order DRVO01; family DRVO01; genus Ch71. The sequence continues at coordinate 11,713 of JBMNTK010000123.1, forward strand.
ACTTCATCATTTCCAGACGGGAGGGGTCGTTGCGACGGTTCTTCTCCGTCACGTACGTCCGCTCCTTACAGCCCTCACATTCCAGGGTCACAATGACCCGTACAGCTCTTTTCGCCATTATTCATGCTCCACGGCCGGAATGCAAATCCCGGCAGCCTGGCTTTCGCTTACTCGTGAACCGCGGTGATAGCGCCGGCGCCCACGGTACGGCCGCCCTCACGGATGGCAAAGCGGCTTCCCACCTCAAGCGCCACCGGCGTGA
>JBMNTK010000124.1:0-11914 GCA_050945695.1 Anaerolineae bacterium
ACCACATTGGCGGGCTCCTGGTTCGAGCAGCCGAGCGTCAGCGCCAAGCCTTCCTACTCGAGCGCGAACTCCTCACCCGCCGCGAGGAGCTCCGTCGCCTCAACGACTCCCTCCGCAATGCCTATGCCCTTCTAGAGCGCGCCAACCGCGAACTGGCCGACGCCCGGGACGAGGCCGAGGAAGCGCGCCGGCTCAAGAACCAGTTCGCTGCCACCATCAGCCACGAGCTGCGTACTCCCCTGAACCTCATCCTGGGCTTCACGGAGGTCATGCACACTGCTCCCGAGTCCTATGGGCATTCCGACCTGCCCCCCGATCTGCGCGGCGACATACGCGAGGTCTACCAGAACACCCGTCACCTGCTCGACCTCGTGGATGACGTGCTCGATCTGTCCCGCATCGAGCAGGTCCGACTGGCCCTGGTGCCCGAAGAGAGCGACCTGCTTGAACTCATCCGCGAGGCGGCGGCCACTGTGGCCGGCCTCTTCCGGGGCAAGCCCGTCCAGCTGGCGGTGGACCTTCCTCCCGAGTTGCCCCGCTGCGTACTGGACCGCACCCGGATTCGCCAGGTGCTCATCAATCTCCTCACCAACGCCGCCCGATTCACCGAGGAAGGGGAGGTTAGGGTGCAGGCCGTCTACGACGATGCTCGGCGCGAGGTTGTGGTGTCTGTCAGCGATACCGGTCCCGGCATCCCGGAGGCGGAGCGGGAGCGGGTGTTCCAGCCCTTCCACCAGGCCAGCACCTCGCTCTATCGCCACAAGGGGGGCAGCGGGCTGGGGCTGGCCATCTGCCGGACGTTCGTGCAAATGCACGGTGGGCGCATCTGGGTGCAAAGCCAGGAGGGCCAGGGGACCCGCTTCTCCTTCGCCCTGCCGGTGCGGGCCATCCCGCCGTCCACCCCAAGCGACTGGCGACCGGCTGACCCGGCAGACCCTGCGCCCGAGTCCATCGTCGCCGTGGATCCATCAGGGGCGATGAGCCGCCTGCTGGAGCGGGCCCTGCCGCACTTCCAGGTCCACAACGCTCAGGACCTGACTGAGGTCGGGTCCGCCATCGCTCGCCATCACCCCAGAGCCGTGATCGCCTTCACCGACGGTGACACCGAGGCGGCCCTCGACCGGCTGTTGGAGGCGGCGCCCTGGCCCGGGTTGCCCCTCCTCGGCTGCCGGATGCGGGCGCGGCGCCCACTGGACTCGTTCCCGAACGTACGGGCGGTGCTGACCAAGCCCGCGCGCCAGGGCGTCGTCCTGGATGCGCTGGCGTTTCTTGGCTACTCCGGCACTTTGGTCCTGGCCGACGACGATGAGGGCATGACTCGGCTGATGCGCCGGGCGCTGTCACGGAGTCGGCCCGCTCTGCGCGTGCTGGCTGCACACGACGGTGAGCAGGCCCTGGAGCTGATCCGCGCTCACCGGCCGGACGCGGTGCTGCTGGACTTGGCCATGCCCGGACAGGACGGGCTCTCCGTCCTGCAGACGATGGCCGATGAGGGGCTGGACTCCATCCCGGTCGTGGTCCTGACGGCTATGGACCTCAAGGGAACAGACGGGAACGTGGCCGCCGATCAGCTAGCGCTGGCGTCCTGTGCCGGGATCAGCGAGCTCGAGCTGGTGCGCTATCTTGAGGCGCTGGCCACCGCTGCCCGTCCTCGGTACGTGGGGGAGGCCAAGTTGCCGGCCTAGCGAGTAGCAGTGGCCCCCTGTGCAGGCTCGCCGGTTCCGGTTTGCAGACGGCACGGCTGTTTGATTAAGATGGCGCCTGCGCCCTTTGGCGCGAAGCCGTTAGCGGCGTGGAGTGTTAGATATGAGGACAGCGCAGACCAATCTTGGCGGCGGTCAAGGGGGATATAGGTGCGGAACATCCTGATTACCGGTGGAGCCGGATTCATCGGCTCCAACTTCGTACATTACGTTCTCCGGAAGCATCCGCGCTGCCACGTGGTGGCTTACGACAAGCTTACCTACGCGGGCAACCTGGATAATCTAGATGATGTGGCCGACGATCCCCGGTACACGTTCGTCTGGGGAGATATCTGCGACGAGGAAAACGTTGACCACGTCATGCGGGCCTACCGCATCGACACGGTGGTAAACTTCGCCGCCGAGACGCACGTGGACCGGTCCTTCATGGAGGCAGGCAGCTTCGTCCGCACCGACACCTACGGCACCTATGTCCTCCTGGAGGCGGCGCGCAAGTACCACGTGGAGCGCTACCACCAGGTGGGCACGGACGAGGTCTACGGCGAGGTCATGCAAGGGTCGGCCGGCGAGGACTGGCCGCTCACTCCCCGCAGCCCCTACTCCGCCAGTAAGGCCGGCGGCGATCTCATGTGCCTGGCCTACTACAACAGCTTCGGCCTGCCCGTGACCATCACCCGTTGCACCAACAACATCGGGCCCTACCAGTACCCGGAGAAGGTGGTCCCCCTCTTCATCACCAATGCCATCGATGACGAGCCTTTGCCCATCTACGGCGATGGCACCCAGATGCGGGACTACCAGTATGTCCTCGATCACTGCGAGGCCATTGACCTGGTGCTCACCCGAGGAGAGCCTGGACAGGTCTACAACGTCGGTTCTGGCGTCGAGACCCGCAACATAGACATCGCCCACATGATCCTGCGGCTATTGGGCAAGCCGGAGAGCCTGATCCGGTACGTCTCCGACCGTCCGGGCCACGACCGACGCTACAGCGTTGACGCCAGCAAGATCAAGGCGCTGGGCTGGGTGGGCCGCCACACCACCGAGGAGGCACTGGAAAAGACAGTGCGCTGGTACCTGGAGAACGAGTGGTGGTGGCGCAAGATAAAGAGCGGTGCCTTCCGGGCCTACTACCAGAAGCAGTACGCCAACCGCCTCTCTCACCTATCGAACCTCTAGCCCGGCGGCCGGCTCCGCCCGGAGTTGGACAGACATGAAGAGGCCCCACCAGCATGGGTGGGGCCTCTTGGCGTGCATTGGGTAGCAGCCCCCTATCCGCAGCGGGGGCATATCTCCATGGCGATGGGGGTGGCCACCGGCTCAGGCAGGCCACTGCCGGCATCCCGGCACAGCTCCTCGGCCGAGAACATGGGGTTGGCGTAGCCGAAGGAGTTGAGGATGTCCAGCAGTTCGGGCATCCGCTCCGCCAGCTCGGTCACGGCCGCGCATCCCGCCTGGATGCTCTGAGTGGCGGAGTAGGCGCTCCAGAAAGCCTCGGCGGCAGGTAGGAAGGGCCCGGCCTCAGATCGCGTCTGAGCCAGCTCTCGCCCGGTGGCGGGGTCATTCATCATGGCATAAGCGACGAGGAGCCGGAAGCGTATGAAGGACCGCAGCGCCGCCTCTTCCTCCTCCGGGGCGAGGATCCCGCTCAGCTCGAAGGACTCATCCGTCAGCGCCTGCGTGTAGAGGGCGATCGCCTCGTCCAGCCGGCCATCCTCCAGCGCCAGGTTGGCATCCACCACCCGGAAGTAGAGGAGGTTGGAGGGATCGTACTCCACGGCGGTCAGCTGGTAGCGGCCTTCTATGAGGCTGTACACCATGGTCGAGGCTCGCTGAGGGCCGGCTCCCGCGGAGCCGATGACGTTGCCGTGGACGATTACCTCCTTGAGGCCGTCCCCATCGGTGTCCTCGATGGCTATGCGATCGGGGTAGGAGGGGATGATCCCCTGCGCCAGGTGGGTGTAGGTGCCACCCTGGTGGGCCAGAACCCGCACGTCGGCGAAGCAGGTGTGGGCGCCACAAGACTGGCTGGCGAAGGCCACATCGGGGTTGGAGTCGCCGTTGGCGTCCGTCACCGCCAGGAGCGTCACCGGACCCGGGGTGTCGGCGCTCGCGGCGAAGTCATAGCGGACGGTGTAGCGACCCGCCTCTGCCTCCAGCACCAGGAGGGTGCCTTCCCCCAGCAGCAGCTGCGACTCTGGGTCCATTCCCACCACGACCAGTTCCTCGCTGCCATCGCCCGTCAGGTCGGCAGCGACCACGCTGTCTCCCACCCCTAGCGCTGCCAGTTCGCCCTGGGCCGAGGGCAGCATCCCCCAGGCCCCCAGCGCCCGGGTCAGAGCCGCTGGGTCACCGCCGCTCTCGGTGGCGTAGTCGGCGACGGCGTCCGCGAAGTCCCCGAAGCTGGGCGCTGGACCAGGGTCGGGGGCAGGAGCGGGAGCAGTGGGCGTGGGCGCGGTAGTGGCTGTAGGGGCGGCGGCCGCTGGCGGTGGTGGCGTCTGGGTTGCGCCGGGGGTAGGACTGGGCAGGACGCCGCAGCTAACGGCAAGCAGAAAACAGAGCGTCGCGGCCAGGACGGCAGCGCGAGCCCTGGGGGGCCAGGCGCGTGTGAGCTTCATGAAGGTGCTCCTTCGAGTGACGACTGCTGGACCGGGCTAGGCGAGTAGCGCGCCCCCCAGCGTCGCGGCTAGTCTAGCCACCCGCCGGGTTCAGCGCCAGCCCGATCAGAATGCTAACCAGCCCCGCGGATATGGTCTTAGCCCCGGAGAGGGCGATGTTCTGGCGAGAGATGCGGCCGAGGAAGACGCCCAGACCAAACAAGGTGATGAGGCCCGCCCCCAAAGCGGCGAAGTAGCAGGCCCTGATGCTGCCGACGAGGGGCAGCATGAAGAAAGGTAGCAATACCAGGGCGGAAGCACCCAAGGGTGCCAAGGAATCGGCAAGAGTGACGATCACAACGGCGACGCGGCCCGCTCGAGCCAGCCGGGTGTCGCCCAGATCACAGAGGGTTGCCTGTTCTAGTTCGTTGAGGGATCGCTTGCGCTCGGCCGACTCGGTGAGGGCGGCGCCCCAGAGTCCGGAGACTCCCATGGCCAGCGCGGTGGAGAAGCCGGTGGTGAGGACAACCCGGGCGTCGGCGATGCCGGCGGTGTAGCTTCCCACGAGGACACCGATAATGGTGAGTACGCCGTCAAAGGCGTTCATGGCGAAGTAGCGGCGGGCTATCTCACCCACGTCGGCAAGTGCACCCAGTTCACGCACTTGCTCGACCCGTTGCGATATTCTTCTAAGGGGACTCATACGCTCCTGTGCGGCGCCACTTCGCGCACGCTATTACTGCAACCTAGCCTTGGTAAGGGTCTTGGGGTGTAGACGAGTCGTCAATGATGGAACGGCCCGCGACCACCTCGTCAATCGAGTGGATCGTGGCCCCATCGTCGCGGATTCGCTGCGCCACCTGCTGGAAGTCTATCGAGGGGCCTTCGATGGTGATCTTGGCATTCTCCACCTGCAGGTCCATCTCGTAGATTGAGATGTTCACCGCCTCGACGCCGGGGAGGTCACTCAACTGAACAGCCATCTCAACGATGTTCGGAACGTGCGGTTTGAGAGTGTCGAGCACCAGACGCCTTAGAGCTCCCATAGGTGTCACATCCCTGATTGTGATGTGGACTGGAGGCGGACACAGGGCGCGGCAGGCCGCAGGGGGCCAGGACGGCACGCTAGGGCCGCACAGGGGCGGCTGCTCTGACTCTGTGTCTCGTGTGAGGGGGTACGCGAACGAGGGTCACCGAGGACCCGAGGGGTAGTACTTCCTAGGTTGGAGGAAAGCGAGCTGAGTAGTTTACGCTTCGCCCGCCGACTATAGGGCGGTTCGTCCATCTCCACTCCTGGGGCGCCGTACCGGTGCCCACACGCGGCCCGCGTGTCAGTCCGGACCACCGAGCCGTGTTAGTGACTAAAGCATAGCAGGGAACAACAAGGCTCGCAACCGTATCATTCGCGGGCAAACATCCCTCATTCTTGGGTGGGCATGGGCTCTAGCAGTTCAGGCGCTGGCGGAGGGCAGGGGAACGGACAGGTGTACAGTGCTGCTCTGGCCCGGGCGCGAAACCAGCTCGATGGTGCCGCCCAGGGCGTACACCTCCTCGGCAACCACGGTCAGCCCGACTCCATTACCGGACAGGGCATCCGGTTCGGCCCTGGTGGAGAGGCCGGGGATGAGGGCGTAGGTCATGGCGTGTTCGTCCGGGGTAGCCGCTGCCCGCTCGGGGCTCACCGCGCCGGAGGCCACAGCGGCGGACCGCAGGGCACCGACGTCGAAGCCGCGGCCATCGTCGCTCACGCTCTGGTGCAGTTGCCCATCGCGGACAGCAGCGCTGATGACTATGGTGCCGGTTCTGGGTTTGCCGCAGGCCTCGCGGGTCTCCGGATCCTCGATGCCGTGAGCCACGGTGTTGCGCAGTAGGTGCAGCAGGCTCGCCCGAAGGGACAGCAGGACCTGCCTGTCCACGTCGGCGTTGGTCACTTCCAGGCGGGCGCAGGCCAGTTTGCCTTGGCTGGCTGCCATCTCCCTCACCGCGCCCACCGCGGGGAGGAGGAATGCCCGCAGGGAAGCGAAACGATGCCGGTAGATGGTCTGGAAGAGCTTCTCGCCGGTGACCAGCACCGCCGACACGAGCGCCTCCAGCCGCTCGTCATCGGGTGGGAGCAACTCGTGTAGACGGTGCAGAAGCCGGTTGAGGTTGCCGCTCATCTGGGCCAACTCTGCCAGGTCCTCAGGCTCCACCAGGGCTGGGAATCCCGAACCCGCCTCTGCCGTGTGGTCAACGTCGGTGCACCCGAGGCTGGGCGGAGGGATGGGTAGTGCGGGCGGGTTCGCCACGGCGGTCTGCAGGCAGACGTGGAACCGCTCCATTAGCTCAGTCACCGGGGCGGGTGGATCGGAGCAGCCTGCCAGGTGCAGGTCCTGCAGCGCACCCAGACCCTGGCGCACCAAGGCCTGCGCCTCACGATCCAGGGGGAGCTGCTTCTGCCACAGAGCCTTCAGGTACTGCTCGAACTGCCCGGCGAAGGAGCACTGTGCCTGCTGGCCGGCAAAGGCCATCAAGCTCTTGTAGGAGTGGACAGAGCGCAGCAGGTGGCCGACCGCTTCCGGGTCCCCTGTCTGGTGGATCTCACCGCACTGCGCATGGGCCTCGCGGAGCACCTGGGCCGCCTCTGCCAGCAGGTTCTGGACGCAAGCTTCTTCGATTGGCCCAGCCAAGGTGGGCTCGCCACACGCTGGTGTGGGTGTATCCACCGTCATGGCACCTCTCCTGACAAGGGCGTGGCACAGGCAAGTTGCCGATTGAGGGCGGCGGCCAGTTCGGCTATCGCCACCGCCCCGGCGCTGTCCGGGTGCTGCGAGATGAGGAGCCTGCCCTCGTTGAGGCATTGGGCGAGCCGATCGCTTTCATTGGGCACGATCAGGAAGATGCCCTCGCCCAGGCATCGTTGCGCCTCGCGCAGTCCCAGGAGCGATGGGCGCAGCCGATTGCCGACGAGGACGCGGCGGTTCTTGGAAAGCCCCAGTTCGTCCAACCACCGCAAGAGCGCCCGCGCCTGAGCCAGTTGGGTGCGCTCCAGGGCCATCGTGACCACTGCCAGGTCGGCCGACTCCGCTACGCAAGAGGCGTAGGGCCCGGCGGGGCTGCCCAGGTCAACCAGGACGTAGTCGGCCAGGGCACGGGCGGACCGAATCAGCGGCTGGGGGCCGGCGTTGGCATGCTCGGTCGGGTTGAAGTCATGGTAGCCGGTGAGGAAGCGGAACCTCAACCCAGTGCCATCCCCGCCGGCCAATTGCCGCTCCAGACACTCGGGCCCGGAGAGGCCATTGGTGAGACGCTCGATGCCCGGCAGCGTCGGGGCGGAGAGCAAGTGCCCAAGGCCGCCCAGGGGCCACGCTAGGTCCAGTATGAGGGTGCGTCCCAGGGCGCCTAGAGCCTGGGCGGTGTTGGCGCAGAGCGTGGTGGTTCCCACGCCGCCTGCCACCCCGAGAAAGACGACGACCCTGCCGTCCCGGGGTTGCTCCCCTGGGTAGCCGTCGGGAGGGACGTCGGGGTCTTCACCGTTGCCAGCGCCCGATCGCGCCCGTGCGTCAGTCATCCGGCGGAGGTATCCGCGTTCCCCCGAGGCCGAGCCATCGGCTGTGTCTGCGGTGTGTAACCTACAATCGGTAGTCATCAGTGACCGGGCTCCGAGAAGGCTCCAAGTGCGGCTAGGCGGTCCTGACGGCCTTCATGCGGGACAGGGCCGGCTGGCTGTGGCGCACAAGGTCCTCGGCAAAGGCAGATATGGCCCTGGCGGCGGCGGTGCGGGGAGCCGACACGACGACCGGAACACCCCGGTTGATGGCCTCAACGAAGGCCCGGCCCTCGTAGGGAATGGACAGGCAGATCTCACGGCTGAGCGCTGCCGTGATGTCAGCTTCGGCCAGGGGCCTGGCGGCGAACACCTGGCTGACTACCAGGGCGGCATCGGCCTCGGGATACCCCAGCGATTCCAGGACCTCGAAGGCGGACGCGGCCGCCTTCACACCTGCCATCTCGGGCGTGGTGACCACCAGGACGAGGTCGGCGAGCTCAAACACCGCCAGGTTCACGTCCGTGAAGCCGGGAGACAGGTCGAGGACCACGAACGGGAAGTTGCGACGCAGCTGCTCCAGTGCGGCCCGGACGCCGTCGGGGACCACCAGCGCCGACGAGGCTGGTGACAGTGGTGCGGCCAGCACCCGTACGTCCAAGCGAGTGTCGGCCAGGTAGGCCATCAGGACGTCGGGATCGAAGGAGGCCCCGTACCGGGTTACCAGCTGGTCAACCGTATGCACCGGCCGGGCGTCCAGCATCAGGGCCAGGTGCCCCGACTCCAGCGCCAGGTCGCAAGCGACGACATCGTGCTCGCAGGCGGCCGCCAGGGCAACCGAGAGGTTGGCGGCGAGGGATGACTTACCGGAGCCGCCGCGCAGGCCAAACACCGCAATCACGCGGCCGAGTGGCTGCTCGGTGCTGCCGGACGTCGCGGGACGAGCCCGGGCCAGGAGGGCCCGGACGCGGGCCAGCAGTTCGGGTGCCTCGAAGGGCTTGACGACGTAGTCGTCTGCCCCGGCCTCGAAGCCCCTTACTTTGTCATCCACGCTGTTGCGAGCGGTCAGGATCACTATGGGGACGCCAGCGGCCCGAGCGTCAGCACGCAAGCGACGGGTCAGCTCAAACCCGTCCATACCGGGCATCATGACGTCAATGATGAACAAGTCCGGCTGCACTTGAGACAACCGGTCCAATGCTTCTTGGCCGGACGCGGCCAGAACTGGGCGGTAGCCGGCGGCCTCCAGGTGCGTGGCCACGAGCTTGGCCACACTGGAGGTGTCTTCGACCACCATAATGCGTTCGCCGGGCACGTGCTCCCTCCGACGGGTTTCGCTCCAGGGTCTCGATACTCTGGAAGGGCCGGCTTGGCAATCAGTGCGGGGCGTTGTTCTGCCCCTGGGCCAAGCTGGCTCCTCTCATTATCGTATGGCTGGACCCCTCAATGCAGCGCCCAACCCATGATGATTGCGTAAAGAATGCTCGTGGGGGAGAGGGGGGAAGAGAGCAGAGAAAAGCCCCGGGAGAGTCAGCTCTCCCGGGGCTGGAAGGTATACGCTTCTGGGGCGGACTAGCCCGCTTCGGCCTCTTTCTCGCGCTTGGCCTCGGCGATGACCTGCTCGGCCACGTGCGGCGGGACGGGGTCGTAGTGCGAGAACTCCATAGTGAAGACGCCCCGGCCTTGGGTCATGGCGCGCAGGTCGGTAGCGTAGCGGCGCATCTCGGCCAGCGGAACCAGGGCCGTGACCGTGCTCAGGCCGCGCTCCTGCTCCATGCCCAGCACCCGGCCGCGCTTGCTGTTGAGGTCGCCCATGATGTCGCCCATGAACTGCTCGGGCACGGTGATGACCACCTTGACGATAGGTTCGAGCAGGATGGGGCCGGCGGCCTCAGCGGCCTTGCGGAAGCCGATGCTCCCCGCCAGTTTGAAGGCCATGTCGGAGGAGTCCACCGGGTGGTAGGACCCATCGTAGAGGGCAACCCTGACGTCCACTACCGGGTAGCCGGCGAGAATGCCCTCTTCCATAGCCTCGACGACACCCTTCTCCACGGATGGGATGAAGTTGCGGGGGACGGCGCCGCCGAAGATCTCGTCAACGAACTCGAAGCCCGCTCCCCTCTCTCGGGGCTCCACCCGTATCCACGTGTCACCGAACTGTCCGCGACCACCAGTCTGCCGCTTGAACCGCCCCTGAGCCTGGGCCACCTTGGTGATGGTCTCCCGGTAGGGCACCCGCGGGGTGCTGGTCACTACCTCTACCCCGAACTTCTGCCGCAGACGGCGGATAGCCACGTCCAGGTGTGACTCGCCCATGCCGGACAGGATGAGCTCACCGGTGCTGGGCTCACGCTCCAGCCTCAGGGTGGGATCTTCCTCGACCAGACGGGACATCGAGCTGCTCATCTTGTCGAAGTCCGCCTGGGACTTGGCGTTCACGGCCACCGAGTAGACGGGGTTGGGCCGTTCGAGCGCCGGCAGGGTCAGCGGCTTGCCGCGGTCACACAGGGTGTCACCGGTGTGGATCTCGGCCAGCTTGGACACGGAGCCGATGTCGCCGGCGACCAGCTGCTCAGTAGGCGTCTGTTCGCGGCCGGTCACGGTGAAGAGCTGACCCACCCGCTCTTCCTGTCCGGTGCGAGCGTTGATGGGCCGGCTGTCCGAGGACAGGGTGCCGGAGTAGACGCGCAGGTAGGTGAGCTTGCCCACGTAAGGGTCGGCCGTGGTCTTGAAGACAAACGCGGCCAGCGGACCGGCAGAGTCGGCCGTGATCTCAACCGTGTTCCCGGAGGAAGGATCAATGGCTTCGTAGGGCCCGGCATCGGTGGGGGAGGGCATGAACTCCCGGATGGCGTCCAAGAGCGGGCGCACGGCCACGTTGGCGGTGGCGGCGGTAGCTGCTACCGGAATCGCGGAACCGCTGCGCACGGCGTTGCGGAGCCCCTGCATGATCTCGTCAGCGGTGAGCTCCTCACCCTCGAGGTACTTCATGAGGAGTTCGTCGTCGCCCTCGGCGGCCGCTTCCACGAGCTGAAGCCGGGCTTCCTCGACGGCATCCTGCATGTCTGCCGGGATGTCCTCGACCTTGCCTTCGGGGCCGATGATGGCCTTCTGCTGCAGAAGGTCCACTACCCCTCGGAAGGAAGCCTCCTGCCCGATGGGCAGGTGAATGGGGACGAACCGGGCCTCGAACGCATTCGAAAGGGAATCCAAGCAGGACTGGAAGGAGGCGTTCTCCCGGTCCATCTTGTTGACTACGACCATACGAGGGAGAGACCGCTCGTCGGCGTAACGCCAGAGGATCTCGGTCCCAACCTCGACACCGGCAGCCGCGTCCACCACGACGAGGGCCGACTCAGCGACGCGCAGGCCACTGAGGACCTCGCCGATGAACTCCAGATAGCCCGGAGCATCGAGCAGGTTTATCTTGGTGTCCTTCCAAGGAACGGGCACCACCGCCAGGCTTACTGAGATATGTCGCCGGACTTCTTCTTCATCGAAGTCGGCGATGGCGGTGCCGTCCTCCACCCGGCCGAGCCGGTTGGTGACCCCGGTGTTGAATGCCATCGCTTCCACCAGGGATGTCTTGCCGGCACTGCCGTGGCCCAAGAGGACTACATTACGGAGTTGTTCGCTCCCGTAGGCGGCCATCATGCCTCCTCGCTATTCGGCTATCGGTGGGAAACCAGTCTGTACTCTCACAAAACGACGCGCCGAACCAGCCAGTTCGGCGCCCGCACAGTGCAGTATCGCCCACATGGACCTTAATTGTATGGCAATGTGCCATTAGTGTCAATCGTGGTGAGCAGTGCGTTGACGCTCGGCTGCCGCTGTGCTAGAGTCGAGCTTCGCCGTGGGGGAACACCTGCCGGCGGCATTCCGCGTTGATAGGAGCGGCATCAATGGAGAAGTGGGTTTGCACAGTGTGCGGTTACATATACGACCCGGCGGAGAACAACAACGTCGCTTTCGCTGACCTCCCAGACGACTGGGTGTGTCCCGATTGCGGCGCTGAGAAGGACATGTTCGAGCCGCTCTAGGCTACCAGGAACCGAGAGAACGAGATCGAGGGGCAGGCGGCCCCATTT
>JBMNTK010000125.1:0-11715 GCA_050945695.1 Anaerolineae bacterium
GTCGCCGGGGGCTGAACCCCCCGGCTACCTAGGCGAAGCCCGCCCTGCGGCGGGCTCATCCGCCGCCCGCGGCCCCAGACGATGTCCGGGGTAGGGGCGGTGCGGAGGGCTTCAGCCCGGAGCCCCGCCCCTAGCCCCAATGGCCGACACCCTGCATCGGTGACAGACTGGGCGGGGCTTCGCCGGCGAAAGGATGCCGGCTCGCACCGCCCCTACCCCGGTATCACCGGCGAGACCCTGGACAGGCCCCTCATGCGATGACTCCTGTAGGGGCGGACGACTCCGTCCGCCCCCTGGGGCAGGCGCAGTGGCCTGCCCCTACCCGGACATCGCCGGTGCACGCGGTCGGCCGGCCGAAGGGCCGGCTTGGCCTAGGTAGCTGGGGGTGTATGGGCGGACGACCCCGTCCGCCCCCTGGGCAGGCGCAGTGGCCTGCCCCTACCCGGATCTGCCGGACACCTTTCCTAGTTCACCTGCAGCCTGTACAGCTCCACCGGGTTGTCCCAGAACCACTTGCGGGCCAAGTCCAGGGCCTGCGTCTCGCTCATCTGGCCCTCGGAAATGCGCCGGGCCAGGGCGTCGGCGATGTCCTCCCGGGCCATGACCAAGTGGCCGTACACCTTCTCCACCGGCACGCCGTAATCCCCACCGAAGGCCAGGACCTTGTTGCTTGGCACCAGGTCTATGGCCTCGTCCAAGCCGGTGGTGGCGAACCGCTGGGAGATAATGTGGGTCCAGGCCAGGTTGAGCCACACGTTGGGGAAGCCCTTCCCCAGCATGAGAGCCTCGCGCATCCAAGGGTAACCCAGGTGATAGATGTCGAACCGGGCCCGAGGGTGACGCTGAAGCAGGGGGATCATGTGCAGGGGGTCCAGCCTGCGGAAGTCGCCCCAATAGCCGGTGTGGACGGCGATGGTGAGGTCCTGTTCGGCGGCAAAGGCTATCAGCCGATCCACCACGTAGTCCCGCAGGGGGTTGGCGTCGGGCAGGCGCTCCACGGTGCCCGAGCGGAGCTGTTCGAAAAGGCTCACGGCCTCAGAGCGGCTGGGCTCACCGTAGGGGTTGGACGCCATCTTGAGCCCCACCGCCCCTTCGGACTTGACGCGGACGATGTACCGGCAGGCGGCATCCACGTAGTCGTCGAGGGAGCGGATGGTGGCAGAGGGGTCAAAGTGCGGGCGGGCCAGGTCCGTCCAGGTCTGCATGAAGTAGGCCAAGGGCATGACTGGCGCCAATAGCGGCGAGCCTAGGTCGGTACGCTGGCATTGGGTGAGGGCCAGACGGATACCGCAGGCATCGCCCAGTACCCGCTGGTAGAGGCCGGGGGTGTTGGCTTCCTTCATCGCCTCCGAGAGGGGGCCATAGGTCTGCTCATTGAGGTCGTCGAAGCCATAGAACTTCCGCGCGGCCAGCAGGGCGGCCCGGGAGTAGGAGGTCCACCGGATCCGCTCCCAGAAGGGGGCGAAGATCCGCCAGCGGCCCTCCAGGGGGATGTCCTGGTTGAAGAGGGACTGGTACTGGGGCTCGCTCATGCCGGCCACGGCTAGGTCGCCCCGGGTGTAGTGGGCAAAGAGGGTGAAGACGTCTACCTCTTTTTCCAGGCGCGTCTGCTCTGGGCCCAGGTGTTCGTGGGCATCTATGATCTCGAACTGCTCCATGGCCTGGATTAGGTTCGCTCTCAGCGAGTCGGCGCTCATAGTAGTCCCCCCTTGTTGAGGTTCTGCGGTGGCCCGGCGCTTCCCGACCGGAGGCCTCACGCAAAGGCGCGAAGACGCGGAGCATACGTCATTCCGAGCGCGAGCGAGGAATCTCCGGCTGGCGGTATCGGCAGATCCCTCGCTTCGCTTGGAATGACATGTCGGAGCGTCCAGCGCGACAGCGCCACCCACATTGCGGCGCTGGGGCGTGGTGGTGGCCCCCTTTGCTCACGCGACCGGGCTTACAGAGGCAGCCAGATGCCTATGCCGGCCTCCCGGGCGCGGCGATAGACCAGGGGCGCCACGGCCATATCATCCAGGGCCAGGCCCAGGTTGGCGGTGGCTGTCCGTTCCCGTGGGCTGCGACGGCCGGGCTTGATCCCCGCTACCAGCTCGCCCAGGTCAGCGTAGATGGGCGGGATGTCCTGGAAGTAGCCCATCTCCTGATAGTGGAGCAGCTGGGGCACGTCGTCGGTGCAGAACAGGTCCAGCTCCCGAAGGGCTGCCCGATCCCAATAGGTGTCGTAGTCCACCATGGAGGCAAAGGCCCCCTCATCCAGCCACCCGGCTTTGATGGTGGCGTGGGGCTTCTTGAGGATAGGGCCGGCGGTGACCACCAGGTCGCACCCGCTGACCGCCTCCCGGGGCGTGGCTACGGGGCGCACTTCCATGTCCAGGCGTTGGGACATCGCCGAGGCGAAGCGTTCTGCGGCTCCAGGGGCGGTGTCGTAGGCCAGGGCCTGGCGCAGGGGGAAGATGGCTTTGAGGGCCTCCAGGTTGCTGCTGCCCTGCACACCGCAGCCCAGGATGCCGGCGGTGGTGGAGTCGGGCCGGGCGAGGTAGCGGGCGGCGAGGGCGGTGGCAGCGCCCGTACGCGCGGCGGTGATCCAGACGCAGTCCATGACTGAGATGGGCAGGCCGGTTTCCGGGTCGTTGAGGACGAGTAACCCGTTGATGTAGGGCAGCCCCCGGTCGCGGTTGCCGGGGTAGCCGCTCACCCATTTCACCCCGGCAGCGCCCATGGCGGGGATGTAGGCAGGCATGGCGTGGATGAAGTTGTCGGCGCCGCCGGGGTGGATGCCCGGCTTGGGCGGCATCTCCACCCGGCCATTGCCCTTCTCACGGAAGGCCTGCTCAAGGACGGCGATGATCTCGGACATGCTGGGGCCCACGCGGGCTACGTCCTGGTGGGACAGGTACAGGACCTGGTCTCTGGGTGCGTCCATGGGTGCGCCTCTTGGTATGGAGCTGGGTGCCGGCTGCCTGCCGGCGAGCGCAGTCTACTGCAGAAGCGCGTAGGCACAAGAGCGCCACACCCGCCACCAGGTGGGTGTGGCGCACGCGCTCTGCCGGTTGTTCGATGCTACGGGCGCTCGCGCGGGCTCTTGTATTCCCGTTCCGGCTCCTCGGGTATGCCCAGCCACTGGGCAACCTGGCGCTGGCGAGCTTCTCGGCCTACCCGATCCCGTATCGGGTTGAAGTCCTCGTACAACCGGCGGTGGAAGGGCACATCCTCGCGGCGGTAGAGGACGCCTATGGGCAGCCGGTCCGTGCGGGCGAAGATGGCCCGGGCCTCTTCGGGGGTGGTGGCGGTATGGTCGGTGATCTCCACCAGCTCGTTGTAAGTCTGCCAGGTGTTGTTGAAGGTCACGCAGGGCTGGAGTACATCCACGAAGGCGAAGCCCTCGTGGAGCACCGCCTGTACCATGAGGTCGGCGAGGTGCTCACGTTCGCCGGAATAGCCGCGGGCAATGAAGGACGCACCGGCCTCTAGCATCAGTGTCAGGGGGTGGATGGGGTCCTCCACCGCGCCGGTGGGGGTAGAGGGGCCCCGGAAGCCACGGACGCTGGTGGGGGTGACCTGACCGGTGGTGAGGGCGTAGACGCCGTTGTCGTGGAGGATCATGGCGATATCGGCGTTGCGCTTGGCGGCGAAGATGGTGTGCTCCAGTCCCTCCCCTAGCGCGTCGCCGTCACCCACGAAGTTGATGACCTTGAGGTCGGGGTTGGCCAGCTTGATTCCCTGCGCACTGGCCATGGAACGGCCGTGCAGCCCGTAGAACCCGCTTACGTTCATGTAATCGAAGATCTTGCCGTGCTGGCCGATGCCGGTAACCATGATGAGCCTGTCTCGACCGATCCCCTTCTCCTCCAGGCGAGGGATGGCTGCCTTGAAGGCGTTGAGGATGGCGAAGTTGCCACATCCGGGGCACCAGGTGTTCTCTGCATACGTTCCCAGGTCTTCCATAGTTACATCATTTCCTTGATCTTCTGGGCCAACTCAGAGGGTTCGAAGGGACGGCCGTCATAACGACGGATGAAGCGGTCGCTGGCAATGCCGGCCTGCTCACGGATGACCGCGGCAAACTGTCCGGCCACGCTCTGCTCGACCACGATGGGGTTAGTGCCGCGGAACCGCTCCACCTCCCACACGGGGAAGGGCTCCAGGTAGATAGGCTGGACCACGGTGGCCTGGATATCCCCGGTCCGAAGCGCCTCCAGGACACTCATGGTGCTGGAGCCGTAAGTGAAGATGACCGGGCCGCCCTCACCGTACACGTTCACCGTCTTGATCCCGCGCAGGTGCTCGATGATGGCTTGGCGCTTGCGATGGCGCTTGTCGTGCATCTGGATCGTGGGCTCGGGCTGGTCGGTGGTGATGCCGTACTCGTCGTGCTCGTAGCTGTTCCACTTGATCACCTGGTGGGAGGGCGGAAACAGCAGCGGGGAGACGCCGGTCTCGGTATCGCGGTAGCGCAGGTACTTCTCCCCCTGGGCACTGGCGGCCTCTTCCCAGAGTACCGGCTGGGCCCAGGTGGCGCGGAACGGGTCTAGACTCACGTTCGTAGCGCTTTCGGCCAGGTGCTTGTCGGTGAGCAGGATCACCGGACCCTGGTAGCGCCAGGCCATGTCCAGCAGGTCAGCGGTGAGGTAGAAGGCCTCCTCGACGGAGCCCGGACAGGCGACCAGCCGGGGGAAGTCGCCGTGGCCGACGTTCAGGGCGAACTTGATGTCCGCCTGTTCGGTGTAGGTGGGCAGCCCGGTGGAGGGGCCGGTGCGGGAGGCCAGGATGAATAGGACCGGAGCCTCCATCATGCCTGCCAGGGAGAAGGCCTCCGCCATGAGGGCGAAGCCACCGCCGCTGGTGCCCACGGCCACCCGGGCTCCGGCGTAGCTAGCCCCCACGGCCATATTGGCCACCGATACCTCGCTCTCCAGGTGAAGGGCGTGGACGCCGAAGTCCCGGCCTTGCGCGGCCAGGAAGTGCAGTATGGGGCTGGAGGGGGTCATCGGGTAGGCCATGTAGAGGTCGAGCCCACCGGCCAAGGCTCCTAGGGCGATGGTCTCCACACCGTAGAGAGCTTTGCCGGTGGCGTTGCCCCGCTGGAGCGGGAAGCGGCCTCCGAGCTCGGGCATGGCCAGCTCGTAGATGCGGCGGGCATAGGCGACGTTGTTCTCCAGGTCTCGCTTATACTCCCGGGCGATCACCTCTTCCACGTAGTCCATGTCCAGGCCCAGCGCCACGGCCAGCGCCGTGATCGAAGCTACCCCCACCCGCAGCTCGGGTCGGGGGAACTTCTTAGCCTCGGAGGTCATGGGCAGGCCCACCCCTTCGGCGTCGGTCATCACGTCGGAGTTGTAGACGATGACGCCATCCTCTGCGAGCTCGTGCTTGTGCAGGTGGTAGCTGCGCTCATCGAGATTGACGATGAGCTGGGCGCGAAGGTGGTGGCTGCTGATAGGCCCGGTTGAGCTGCTCACGGCGGCGAAGTTGTGCCCGCCGCGGATGAGGCTCTGGTAGTCATCCATCTGGAAGATGTTGCGGCCCAGGTCCGCGAGGATACTGGCGGCCACAGAGCCGGATTTCTTGACGCCCTCCCCGGCCTTGCCACCCACGATGAAGGTGAAAACGTCCCGCTCCATACCGTACTCCTTGCTCCGATAAGGCCGGTCCTGCCGGCAACCAACACTAGTCGTCGCTCCAGTGTCACGGCTATCGGCGGGCTTGTCAACCGACTAGAAGCAGGGCTCCAGACCCAATGCCCTGGCCAAGGTTGCGCCCGACTGCCGGTTGAGCGGGGCCTTTGGTGCATCTACAATCAGCGCCGGTAGTTGAGGGTAGTGATAGGCAAAACGGCCTACGGGCTGGGAGGAATCGGATGAAGTCATCCACCTTGGTTATCGTGTTGGTAGTGTTGGCAGTGCTCCTGCTGTGTTGCTGTTCGGTTGCCGCCATATGGGCGTTCAACACCTACAGTGGCCAGGGCGGGGTTCTTTTCAGGGGTTGGTCCGCCTTCGGCCAGGGATCCTGGGAGGCCACCAGGGACTTCGGCCGTGACGTACAGGTGGGCGTGCCCGCCGTGGTGACCGTGATCAATGAGGTAGGCGATATCAATGTCCGGGCCGGTGAGGGCGGCATGGTGAGCGTCCAGGCCCAGGCACGGGCCCGGGCAGCCGACCGGGAGGCGGCGGATCGCCTGCTGGAGCAGGTCAGGCTCGATGTGTCCTCATCCGGAAACCAGGCCGAGATCCGGGTGCAGGTGCCCACCAACCTGCTCAACCAGTCGCTGAGTGTGCGCCTCGATATCACGGTGCCTCGCTCTTCCACCCTGACCGTGCAGAACAACGTGGGCGACATCACGATCGAGGACCTGGATGGCGCGGTGGTAGTGATCGGCGACGTGGGCGATGTTACCCTGCGGAGGGTGACCTTGGCCGGAGACAGCGAGATCCGCTCCGAGGTGGGCGAAGTCACCTTCGAAGGCAGCCTGCCTGAGGTCGGCGAGATGAACATCAGCTCGGACGTGGGTTCGGTGACGGTGAGGCTGCCCGCTGAGAGCCAGTTCCTGCTGGACGCCGCTACCGATGTGGGCGACATCACTGTGGTGGGGTTCGAGGTGCAGGATCAGGAGACTGGTGGCGAGAGGGGCGTAGAGAGCAGCCTGCGTGGACGGGTCGGGCAATCGCCGCAGGCCACCCTGACCGTTCGCACCGCCACCGGAGGCATCAGGATCGAGAGCCGCTAACCAAGCGGGGAGAACACAGAGGAGCCGGTTCCCGGAAGGGGCCGGCTCCTTCGTCGTCTGGTGCTTGGGATCAACCGACCTGTACAGCCAGCTGGGCTTCCTCGTTCGCCATACGCGCCCCCTCTGCCGTATCCACCCGGAGAAGGATCAATCCCCCCACCACGAAGAAGACGATCAGGGAGAGGATGCTGAGCCGGCTGCCGCCTGCGATCTGGCTCACCGCCCCGAAGAGGAGCGGACCGGCGATGCCGGCGAAGCGGGCGCTGGTGCTGAAGAAGCCGAAGAACTCTGCTGTCTGAGCCTTGGGCACCATGGTCCCATAGAGCGAGCGGCTCAGGGCTTGGGTGCCGCCTTGCACGGTGCCCACCATGAAGGCCAGCAGGTAGAAGTGCAGGGCCGTCTGCATGAAGAAGCCGGCGATGGAGATGAGCACGTAGACGCCCAGGCCGATTAGAAGGGCGGTCTTAGTGCCCAGCTTTCCGGCCATGCGGCCGAAGAGGAAGGCGAACGGGATGCCCACGAACTGGGTGATAATGAGGGCGATGACCATGTCCGACATCCCGATGCCGATCTCATCGCCGTAGGCGGTAGCCATCTTGATGATGGTCCCGATCCCATCGTTGTAGAACCAGAAGGCGACCAGGAACACCAGCAGCTGGCGGTAGCGGCGCACCTGAGAGAAGGTGCGCTGGAGCCGCCGAAAGCCGATGGCGACCACGCTACCGGGCTCGCGCGGCTGCGGCGGGATCGGGGGCTCGGGGACGTTCCGCAGCAGGGGCAGGGTGAAGGCTGCCCACCAGACGGCCACGCTGAAGAATGCCGCCCTAACGGCGAAGCCGGCGCTGGGCATGAAGAACCACTCCGGCTTGAGGTACCAGAGGGCATTGACCACGAGCAGTATCCCGCCGCCCAGGTAACCCAGGGCGTAACCGCGGGCGGAGACGCGGTCCATGTCCCCGGGACGGGAGATGTGGGGCAGCAGGGACTCGTAGAAGACGTTGGCCCCGGCAAAGCCGACGTCGGCCAAGATGAAGAGGACCGAACCCCAGATGTATGAGGTGTCTCCGAGCAGGGTGAAGAGCCCGGTGGCCACGATGCCCAGCCCGGCGAAGAAGATGAAGTAGCGCCTCCGTCCCCCGGTGTAGTCGGATATGGCTCCCAGGACCGGTGCCAATAGGGAGACGACCAGGAGGGCGATGGCAGTGGTGTAGGCCCAGAGGGCAGTGGCGCTGCTATCGCTCTGACCGGCGGCGAGGGCCAGGGAGCGGTAGAAGGGCGGGAACATAGCGGCCATGATGGTGGTGGCAAAGGCGGAGTTGGCCCAGTCGTACATGGCCCACGAGTTGATGATCCGGCGATAGGCGCGGTCGTCGGCTGGAGCGCTCAACTTAGCCTCCTGCGGGCCGGGATTAGGCGAGGCGATTCTAGCACCTCTTGCCGGTTCGGGGCAGAGGAAGAAGCATCGGCCACGGCTCAGCCGTGGCCGATTCGCTTGCTATGAAGGAGATGCCGGGCTCACTGCTGCTGCAGGGCCTGCTTGGGCAGCTCGAAGGTCGGTCTCAGCGCTAGCGAGCGCTCGAAGGCCTGGCGGGCAGCATCAACCTGGCCCTTGCCCTTCAGAGCCATGCCTCGCCAGTACCAGACCTCCTCCACCTGGTTAGTCTGGGCCATGACCTGGTCGGTCAGGGCGATGACCTTCTCGTAGTCGCCCACGTGGTAGTAGGCTTCCATGGGACCCACCTGGTACCAGAGCATCCGGCGTGGCCACCCGATAGACTCCGCCTGGCGATAGGCCTCCACGGCCTCAGCATAGCGGCCCAGTTGAGTGAGGTTGGAGCCCACGTTGAACCAGGCATAGACGTCATCGGGGTGAGCCTGGGCGTACTCCTGGGCCCGCGCCAGGGCTGACTCCCACATGGCCGGCGTGCCGACCTCGGGGCCTAGGATGCTGCGCACCAGGGACTCCTGCTCGGGTCGGTAGACCACCACGTACACCCGGTTGAACACCGTCCACATTGCCTCTAGTTCGTCATAGGGCAGGGCCAGGCCCAGGTAGGGATCGGCCCCGCGCAGCCCGACGGTGTCATACGAGTCGTGGACGATGTAGTAGGCCTCGGCGTCGTTGTAGCCGGTGAGGAGACGATAGTGCCCCATGCCGTCATCGGGCTCCGGCTCGTGCCAGGTGGCGATGAGGATGGGGAAGCCGTTGCTGAGGAGGAGGCGGACGGTGTCTCGGTCGCCCTGCACGCCTACGATGGCCCCGAGGCCCTGAGATATGGCGAAGTCGGCCAGCTCCTCGGGATCGGCGTTCTTGTCGTCGTAGTTGGGGCGCAGGACAGCGGCGATGTCGGTCTGGCTGAGGGTGCTGCCGAAGTAGCTAAGCTGCATGGCCAGGGTGGCTGGGCCGCAGTTGTTCCACGTCTGCCAGGCATGGGTGAACCCCGTGAGCTCGACTGCCGGCTGAGCGGGCTGGTAGACGGGAGTGGGGGTTGGGCTGGGTGTGGGGGTGGGAGTCTCGGTAGGGATGGCGGTCTCGGTGGGCGTCGCGCTAGGTGCGACGGCGGGCGTGGCTGAGGGCGGCGCGGTGGGAGCCAGGACGAGCTCTGTCGGCTCCGCGGTCAGTGCTGGCGCATCAGCGCGCGCGGGCTGTTCGCCACTCTTCCAGATCACAAAGACGGCTGCCGCGGCCACCAGGCACAGCCCCCAGAGTACCAGCGACACCCAGGTAAGTCGCCTCACTTACAGTCCTCCCAAGCCGGAACCGCGTTCCGGGACCTCGATAGTCTGTCGGAGATATTGACATAAAACAGAGATGAAAGCCAATCCTGCCGGGCTGGGAAGACTCCTTACCATGGGAGGCGCTAGGCGTGCTGGCCGGGGCCGAGGCCGACTGGAATGACAGGGCGGTGGGGAAGGCTTAGTCAACCAGGACGATGGAACGTGTCTGCCGGGCAAAGGTCAGGGGTGGGCGTGGGAAGGGAATGACTAGAGCCTGCCGGCTCTGGGCGGCCGCTATCCGAGCGCAGACGGAGAAGGCGTCGGCCAAGGGGCGCGGGGTTGGTCGGCCCACCCGCGAAGGCTGCTCTGAGAGCAGGCGAAGGGCTTGAGCCACGGCCTGGCACTCACCGGCGTCTAACTGCACAGTGACTTTGCCCTGCTCGAATCCAACAATCTTCATACAAGCCTCCCAAAAACACTTCATGACCATTATTCATGTCGGGTAGGGGGTAAGTCAATTGAGGGCAAGGGCACGCGACAGCTGTCATCGGTCGGATAGGGGTGATGCAGGAGCTGGGTGCGGATCGCAATGTGTTAGGCGAGGCATCTCATTGAAGTAAGAAGTGGTGTGGGCTATTCTTGTCGGCACCGCAAGGAGTAAACCAAGCATAGGCAACTGAGCCATCCCCCGGGGACTCAGAAGGGGGGCGAGCCGCGGGGAGGTGAGGGGACATCGCCTGCCGTGGGGTGCATTGGTAACGCGCCCTACGAAGGTCCCATTGCCATGCTAGGCTAGTCAAAGGGGGTGGGGCTATGGGAGTGAAAGGTCTATCTGGTGAAGCCAGGCTGCCAGAGACCACTCGGGCGGCACGAGTGCTGGACATCATCCAACAGATCTCGGCCGCACCAGAACAGTGGACGCGCAAGGCCCTGGCGGAGCGGTACGAGATCGGGGAGCGGCAGATTCAGCGTGACCTGGAGGCGATCCGCTACCGGCTGCACCTGGACCTCAGGCGCCGACGTGGAGGCTACTACTTCAGAGATCTCCCTCGCTTGCCGATGCTTGCCTATAGCCTCTCCGAGGCGTTGGCGCTGCTGTTGGCGGCGCAGTCGGCCAGAGAGTACGGAGTGGATTCGTCAGACCTGGCTTCGGCGCTAGGGAGGTTGGAGTCGGTCTTCCCAGACGAGTTCCGGCCCCTCATGCGCGAGCTGCGGAATGATGGGAGTCGGCCCGGCGAGGCCCAGGACCTGTTGCTGGTGCTGCACCGGGCCCTGGCTGGGCGCCGCAAGGTGCGGCTGGGGTACATCAGCGTCAGCCGGGGCGGGGAAGTGAAGGAGAGGGTGGTGCGGCCCTACTGCCTGTTTCCCCGGAACCGTTCCTGGTATCTGGTGGCCTACTGCGAGCTGCGGGAGGAGGTGCGCACGTTCAAGGTAGACCGGATGACGGCGGCTGAGCTGACGGGCGAGCACTACCAGCTGCCGGAGGAGTTCAGCCTGGAGGCCGCGGCCGGGTCGGCCTGGGGGCTGATGTGGGGTGCGGCCGGCGAGCCGGAGGAGGTGCGGCTGGAGTTCGGCCCTGTGGCTGGGAGGTGGGTGGCAGAAGAGGAATGGCACCCGTCGCAGGAGGTAGAGATGCGCGGCGACGGGAGCTGCCAGGTACGGTTCCGGGTGGGGGTGACACCGGAGATGGTGCGCTGGCTGATGTGGTTCGGTCAGGACGTGCGGGTGCTGGAGCCGGCCTGGCTGCGCGAGCGCGTGGCCGAGGAGCATAGGAGGGCGGCCTGCAGTCTAGCCACGTAAAGCATCCTCATGACGGATCGAAGGCGTGGCCTATGCACAAGTCTGACCGCTCGTATCTTTCAGTATCCTAGGCGGATCGAGACATCTTCGGGAAACGGTCGCACATCTACGTGCGGATACCCGTTGACAGGCGCATGCCCTCGGAGTATACTCCTGGACACAGTCTTACAACACATATGGGAGGAACCGATCAAGGAAGGGCTACTGTCGAGCTTCCGAAGACGACTCCTCTATCGCTGTTCGGTTCGAGCAGGTAGGCGATGCGGCCAAGTTTGCTGTGTTCCTCCAGATCTTCAGGGACCGGTTCAATGAGGCCAAATGGGACCCTGAAAGGCGAGCATGGCTCGTTTCACGGGCCAGGCGTCATGATCTGAAGCGGTTCTGTCAGGCAGTGCTGGGCCCAGACTCGCTTCTGGTCACTCGCGATACTAGCTCGGACAGGGTCTACCGGCAAGGAGATCGCGGTGGGACAG
>JBMNTK010000126.1:0-11702 GCA_050945695.1 Anaerolineae bacterium
CCAAGTAGTCCACGTCGCCGTGGCCGCGCAAGTACTCGAGCCATGGCCCGGACACAGCGTAGCCCGTGTCCGCCACCCAGGCCTCCTCGGGGGTAGGTGAGGGCGGCACCAGCGCCCCCGGGACACCCCAGCAGGCGTCCACCGGCCGCGGGTAAGGGTCTCGTGAGCCTGCCGCCCCGGGCTCGATGAGGATCACCGGGTCGCCGCCCACCAGGATCAGGTCCTCGTTGCGGGCGTCGGTGTTACAGGTGGCCTGGGCCAGGGTGAGGTGGAAGGCGCCATCTGCCGCCCGAACAAGCGTCTGGGTGCGACCGTACTTGTCCATGGCAGTAGCGGTGGCAACCGACGAGGGGACGGCGACCTCCAGCGGCGAGGCGGTGGCATTCCACAGCACCGTCACTCGGTCCTGCCCCCGGTCCATGCGCACGCCATTGAGTGCTCCCGGCCAGATGAACTGGGGCGGGTCACCCTCGGTGGACAGCAGGGCGCTGATCTCCGTCTCCGTCGGTGGGGTAGCAGAGCCACTCCAGAAGTACTGGGCGTTCCTGACCCCCGAGAGCTCGCGGGCCGCCACCTGGTAGGCGATGAACGCCGGGCGCACGCTGCCGTCATTGCGCACCAGCCCGTAGTACTGCTCGTTCTCTGCCTCCTCGTCTCGCATCTTGTAGATGGAGTAGCGCTCCACCCCGGCGGCCCGAGCCAGGGCGATGCTCTGGATGACGTAGCTGGCCTGCTCGTCCATGGTCGCCCTCAGCCCGCCCCGCATGAGCGGCCGGATGGGGTCGTCGTAGGGGGGCACGTTGGACTCGACTATCCAGATGGGCTTGTCCAGGTCGTGGGACCGGAGGATGCGCCGGTACAGGGTGGGAACGGTGAAGCTGTTGAGAGGGTTGCTGTACTGGTGCACGGCCACCGCATCGAAGTAGTAGCCGTTTGCCTCCGCGTCGGGCATGGCGGTGAGAGCGGCCAGCAGGCGATCCAGGTACTGGGTGCGATCGTTCTCTCGATCCCACCAGTAGGTGGTTCCGGCCAGGATCACCCGAGCAGAGGGGTTGGCCGCCTTGATGGCCTGGTAGCCAACCATTTGCATGCGGGCGAACTCCTCCACCGAGCCCGCCCAGTTGGCGTAGGTCTCTCGGTAGATGTCGGGTTCGTTCCATAGGATCCAGGTGTGCACGAGCCCGGTGTACTCGGTGGCCAGGCGGGTGAGGAAGGCCCCCCAGTAGTTCTCCGGATGGTCAAAGGGCAGGTCCAGGTTCTTCGGCGGCGAGATCGGGCCATAACCCGGGTCGCGGGCAGCCCAGCCAGGGGTGTGCAACACCACCCCCACCAGTTCCACGCCGCGCGCCTGCTCAGCGCGCATGAGATCAGTGGGGAACCAGGCATCGTGGTTCCAGTCATCGGGCCCGTTGGGCTGGAAGTTGCTCCACCAGGCCACCAACCGTTCCCATCGCACGCCAGCCGCTCTCGCCTTCTCCGGATCGTGGATGGCCTGGACGATGCCGAAGAACGGATCGGAGTGAGTGACGGGAGGCAGTACGGTGGGAGTGGCTGCCGGCTCTTGGGCGGCAGCACCGCTCGGAAGTAGGGCGCCGGCCAAGAGCGCCAGCGTCACTACGAGACGGGCGACAACGCACTTCACGGATATTCTCCTGGAATGGGCGAGGCGAACCTCAGCCGAGGTGCCGGCGCCCGGCAACGCACCGTTGGGTCGTCCAGGGCACCGGTGCCCGAGTATCGCCAGCGATAACAGTTACGTCAAGCCGGGAGGCACTCCGGAGGTCCCATCTCCTGCTAAGAGCACGTTGTGAGTGGCAGCGCCAACAACTGGTCGCATCGGGTGCGTCTATCGCTCGGGCCAGCATTCGGCAGCAAGCTACCGCCTCCGGTGCGAACGAGTGGCGCAGGTCTTGGCAGTGATCTAGCAGGTATCGGCTACTTCGCCGGCCCGACAGGGCTCCGGCCGAGCACCAAGCAGGGACTGGGCCACCTGTGCAGCGCCGGCAGCATCACCTTCGGGGGCTTTGCGTATGGGAATCCGCCGTTCAACCTCGTTCGTTGCCCTGTTGCTTGGCGCAGTGCTACTGGCGGCACCCCTGTTCTCGTCGGGGATTGCCGCCTTGCCGGCTGCGGCAGAGCCTGTCGGCGTATCCGTCCTCATCACCGAGTCGGGCTTCCAGCCTGCCCAGCTGGTCGTTCAGGTGGGCACCCAGGTGACCTGGGTCAACCAGACCGGCACCGCCCAGACCCTCCAGGTCCGGGAGGAGTACCGCACCCACCTGCCGCTGTCCTTCCGTGACCAAAGCAACGCTTCCTCGGCCAGCGTTCCCGATACCCCCGGCTCTCTCCTGCCCCAGTGGATTCAGGAGCTGGGACCGGGCCAGAGCTACAGCCACACCTTCGGAAGCGAAGGTGACTTCACCTTCGCTGCTGGTGGCTCCGAAGGGCGCCTGTACGTGCGACCTTCAGGCACCACCCCCACCGCCACAGCAACAACCACCACCGGTCCCACTCCAACCGCCACAGCTACAGACACCGGAGCTCCCACCGCTACGGCTACGGTCACTTCGACTCCTACTGCCACCGCTACGGCCACACCGACCGCTAGCCCCACTCCCGACCCTTACGACGTTCCGCCAGAGGAGCGGGCTGCCCTAGAGGCGCTGTATAACGCCACCAATGGACCGGGCTGGATCCAGAAGTGGAACCTCTCAAGCTCTTCCACCTGCCTCTTCTTCGGCATCACCTGCACCGATGGCCATGTGAGCGCCCTGGCGCTGCCTTCCAATGGGCTCCGCGGCACCCTGCCCTCGGAGCTGGGCCAGCTGACCTATCTGCGTTCCCTGGACCTAAGCGGCAACCGGATCCAGGGCCCGGTCCCGGCTACTCCGGCCAGCCTGGTCGAGCTCAACCTCAGCAACAACCAGCTGGATAACGGCATCTGGACGAGCATCCTCAGCCTGACCAGCTTGCAGTCTCTGGACCTCAGCCAGAACCTGCTGGAGGGCGCTATCCCAGTCGGACTTGGCAACTTGACCAGCCTCCAGTCATTGGACCTGAGCGGCAACGAGATCGAGGGTCCGATCCCGACCATCCTGAGCCTAGCCGAACTCAACCTAAGCGACACCGCGGTGAACAGCGATGTCTGGGACAGTCTTCTCGAGCTCACCAGCCTTCAATCACTGGAGCTGAGTCAGGTCTTGCTTGCGGGCGAAATCCCGGACGGGATCGACAGGCTCACCAGCCTGCGATCGCTAAACCTGCATGACACTTACATCTGGGGCAGCATCCCAACGGAGATAGGCAATCTCCCCAACCTGAGGAAGCTGGACCTGAGCGACAACTACCTGTCCGGCCAGATCCCCTCCGGGCTGACCAACCTGGTCGAACTAGGCCTAAGCTACAATGACCTGAACAGTACCATCCCTAACGACATGACCAGCCTGGTGACGCTGGATCTGTCAGGCAACTGGAACATCTCCGGAGCCGTCCCTCCCGAGCTGACGCAGCTTCAGTCGCTACGCCTGAGCACCACCAAGGTCGAACCAGCTATCCCCACCACCCTGACGCAGCTTGTCGAGCTCGATCTGAGTTACAACAGGCTCGGCGGTGTCGACCCGTCGCACCTGCAGGATCTTCCTAACCTGACCAAGCTCAACCTGGCCGGCAACCGCCTTACAGGCTCCTTCCCGACCGGCTTCTCGAAGCTGGAGGAGCTGGATCTCGGCTTCAACGACTTCACCAACGATGTGGTGGCGTACCTGGCGCAGCTGCCTAGACTTACCAAGCTCAACCTGGAGTCGAACCAGCTTACAAGCATCCCCACCACACTCACGGGGTTGGTGGAGCTTGATCTCAGCCACAACAAGCTCAACGGCAGCATCCCGCCGGAGATCGCCAACCTGACCCAGCTGCAGTCACTAGACCTCAGCCATAACCAGCTCCAAGGGCCCATCCCTACAGAGATTGGCGCCCTCAGCCAACTGAGAGCGTTGATACTGTTCCTCAACCCGCTGGGCGTCACCCTCCCTCCAGAGCTGGGCAACCTGAGTAACCTCGAGCGGCTTGACCTAGGCTGGACTGGCTTGACCGGTCCCATCCCCCAAGAGCTGGGAAACCTCACCCGTTTGCAGTTCCTGTACCTGGCCGACAACCAGCTGAGCGGAGAAATCCCGGAGGAGCTGGGGAACCTGTCTGCACTCACCCAGTTGTACCTCGCTGGGAACCAGCTGACCGGCTCCATCCCTCCTCAGTTGGGCGACCTAGATCAGTTGCAGGTCCTGGACCTTAGCCACAACCAGCTTACCGGTTCCATCCCGCTCGAGCTGGCCAACCTGGCTCAGCTCGACGTCCTGAGGCTGAGGTCTAATGAGCTCTCGGGCACTATCCCGCCTCAGTTGGGCTCTCTGCCTGAGCTCAGAGACCTGCACCTAGACTCGAACCGGCTGAGCGGCAACATCCCATCGGAGCTTGGCAACCTGCCGAAGCTTGATATGCTGGACCTGTCCACCAACCAGCTAGCAGGCGAGATCCCCGCCGCACTGGTGAACCTGTTCGACACCATCGACATGCTCTCCCTGAGCTACAACATGCTCACCGCCAGCGACCCAGACCTAGTCCAGTTTCTCGACTACCACGACGACGTCTGGCGGTATCAGACAGTGCCACCTACTAACGTGAGCGCGGAAGCCACGTCTTCCACCGCAGTGACGCTGAGCTGGACTCCCATCGCCTACAAGTCGGAGGGCTACTACCAGATCTGCTACTCCACCACCTCGGGGGGCCCGTACACCTGCGACCACAGCACTCCCGATAGGTGGACTTACGGTTACCAGGTAACCGGGCTCACGCCAGGCCAGACATATTACTTCGTGGTCCGCAGCTACACCCCGTCCTTCCCACCCTTCCAGAAGAACGAGTTGCTGAGCGACCCCAGCGCCGAGGTATCTGCCACTACACCCTCATCCTGATGAAGCAACGGGTAGCGGCCTTGCGGCCGCTACCCGTCTCCCTTTGGCCTAGAGCGGGCTCATTCCGGCCTGCCGCCGAGCGGCACCTACTCCATCACCAGAACCGCTGCCCCCTCGAACCGTCCCTCACGCAGGGCGGCCAGAGCTTCGTTGGCTTGCCTCAGGGGGAATGTGGTCACGGCGGTGCGGACCGGGATCTCTGGCGCCACCCTGAGGAACTCTTCGCCGTCGCGGCGGGTTAGGTTGGCCACCGAGCGCACGACGCGCTCCTCCCAGAGGATACGATACGGAAACGAGGGGATATCGCTCATGTGAATGCCGGCGCAGACGACCGTGGCCGCCTTGTCGCTGGCGCGCAGCGCCGCCGGCACCAGCGGCCCGACGGGGGCGTAGATGATGGCCGCATTGAGGCTCTCGGGCGGCAGCTCATCCGACCCACCGGCCCAGACGGCCCCCAGACGCCGTGCGAACTCCTGCGTCTCCACGTCACCCGGGCGGGTGAATGCGTACACCTGCTTGCCCTGGTGAACGGCGACCTGGGCCACGATGTGGGCCGCCGCCCCGAAGCCGTACAGCCCCAGACGGCGCACGTGTTCGCCGGTCATGCGGTAGGAGCGGTAGCCGATGAGCCCGGCACAAAGGAGCGGAGCCGCCTCGGCGTCGCCGTACGAGGCGGGCAGAGGGAAGCAGTACCGCTCGTCGGCTACGGTGTACTCGGCGTAGCCGCCGTCCACCGTGTAACCGGTGAAGAGGGCGCTCTCGCAGAGGTTCTCACGGTCCATCTGGCAATAGGGGCAGGTCTGGTCCGTCCAGGCGAGCCAGGGCACCCCCACCCGCTCGCCCAGGGAGAACCGCCCCGCCTCCTCGCCACGCCCCACCACCGTGCCCACGATCTCGTGGCCCGGGATGAGGGGCAACTTGGCGTCTGGGAGCTCGCCGTCAACGATGTGCAGGTCAGTGCGGCACACGCCGCAGGCATGTACCTTGATGAGCACTTGATGCGGCCCCGGCTCGGGCAGGGGCACCACTCGGTAGCGCAGTGGTTCCCCCGGCCGATCCAGAACCATCGCGTGCATGGTGTCCATCGCCCCTCCTATCAGCGCGGGCTTCGCGGCCTCAAGGGTGCTGCGAAGTCACCGGCACCCTCTCCGGACAGTCGGCAATCCCGGTGCTAGCCGTCTCCTCCCACCCGCGGCAGGGTGATCCCGGTCTGCCCCTGGTACTTGCCCCGCCGATCGGCATAGGAGACCCGGCATACCTCATCCGCCTGGAAGAAGATCACCTGGGCGATGCCCTCGTTGGCGTACACCCGCGCCGGCAGGGGCGTGGTGTTGGAGATCTCCAGGGTGGCATAGCCCTCCCACTCCGGCTCGAAGGGCGTCACGTTCACGATGATGCCGCAGCGGGCGTAGGTGGACTTGCCCAGGCAGAGGGTCAGCACATCACGGGGGATGCGGAAGTACTCCACCGTGCGTGCCAGGGCGAAGGAGTTGGGCGGCACGATGCACACCTCGCCCTTGTGCTCCACCAGGGAGCG
Source organism: Anaerolineae bacterium (assembly GCA_050945695.1). Classification (GTDB taxonomy): domain Bacteria; phylum Chloroflexota; class Anaerolineae; order DRVO01; family DRVO01; genus Ch71. The sequence continues at coordinate 6,508 of JBMNTK010000126.1, forward strand.
GCTGTCGAAGCGCTTGGGGTCCACCACAGTGGTGTTGACGTTGGTGAAGATGAGGAACTCGTCGGCCACGCGGATGTCGTAGCCGTAGGATGAAAGCCCGTAGGAGATGACCCCTTCCCGCACCTGGTTGGGCTCGAAGGGCTCGATCATCCCGTGCTCGCGGGCCATGCGCTCGATCCAGCAATCGGACTTGATGGTCATTGCGGTATCTGCTCCTTGCCGACGGGTCGGGTCCGGCGCGCCTCCTCCAGCATGGCCGCCACGTTCTCAACCGGCACGTTCTGTTGGATGTTGTGTACCTGGGTGAAGACGAACCGGCCGCCCTGGCCGAACACCTCGATATTGCGCCGCACGTGCTCACGTACCTCGTCCGGGGTGCCCAAGGGCAGGACCCGCTGCGTGTCGCAGCCGCCGCCCCAGAACACGATGCGGTCGCCGAACTCAGCCTTGAGGCGCTCGGGCTCCATGTTGGCGGCCGAGATCTGGACGGGGTTGAGGATGTCTATGCCGGCCTCGATCCAGTGTGGGATGTAGTGATAGATGGAGCCACAGGAATGAAGGTAGGTCTTCCAGGGAGTGTGGGCGTGCACCCAGGAGCAAAGCCGGGTGTAGTGCGGCTTGATCATCTCCTCGAAGAGCTCCGGCGCCAGTAGCTCCCCGCGCTGGGTGCCGGCATCGTCCGAGGCCACGCCCCAGATCATGGCCCGGTCGCCCACCGCCTCGTGGTAGAGCTTCAGGCACGAGATGACGGCATCCACGTAGCGGCCCATCATCTCGTGGGCGGTGTCCTTCTCCACCATGAGCATGCAGAGCCAATCGTCCAGCGACCCCTGGGTGATGTTGTCCGACAGCAGCCAGCTTAGGCCCAGGAGGCTCAGGCTGGTCCCCCAACCCAGGATGGCCTTGTCGGTGTTCTCGTAAAGGTATTTCGCCCGCTCCTCCAGCACCCGCAGCTCCTCGTCGGAGACGGTGTCCTTGGGCCGGAAGGCATCGGGGTCAATGTGCCCGCTCATGGTGGGGCGCATGAAGTCGAAGTAGTAGCCATCCTTGGGCATGCGGGCGTAGGGCTCGCCGTTGGGGCGATGCAACACCCAGCTGCCATCCGACATCACCCGGATGTCGGTGCCAGGCGGGAAGTACACCCTCTGGCCGCAGAACAGGTCCCGTGCCACCCCTTGCGAGGCATCCTGCGTGGCCCAGACGGCGGTAGAGGCCTCCAGCGGCACCACGTCTATCTCCAGCCTCTCCAGCATCTGAGGCTCGATCTTGGCCAAGATCTGCATGGAGTCCACGAGCTTGGTGGGGGTATTGAGGCCCATGCGCTCCTTGAGCCGGGTATAGACCACCGCATTGATGCCCGAAGCCCGGGTGCCACCAAGGTCTATGGGCGGCCTGTCCGTCTCCTGCCCCGCCAGCGCTCGCCGAACCCTCTCCCGTGAATTCATGCCACCAGCCTCCCTCGCCCTCGACTGGCCCCATTGTACTCAATCCGCCGGTGGAAAGGCAGGGGAATGGCCTCACGCCAAGACGCCAAGGCGCAAAGGGCGCCCCCAGCACGCCCCCCTTCCCGTGTCATCGCGCCGCCTTTGTCGTGTAGTCCCGAGCGAAGCGAGGGATCTGTGGCCCGCGGTCGCCCCAGCCTCGGTCGAGGCCTGGCCGGGCACGTCTAGCGATGCGGCCCCCAAGGAGACACTTCCAACCTCCCTGCCCCAGGAAGTTGACAACTAGACCTACCTAGGACACGCTACCACTTGGTATTCCGACAGAAACCGAGGTCCCCTAGCCATCCATGCGCCAGGTTAGCATCCGCCGCTGCCAGTCCTACGACCGGTCCGAAGTGGAACGGGCCGTAGCCCGCGCCCTCGAGGACCTGGGCGGGTTCCGCGCTTTCGTCCAGCCCGGCGAGACGGTCCTCGTCAAGCCCAACCTGCTGGTGGCCTCTGCTCCCGACAAGGCGGTTACCACCCACCCCGAGGTGGTGCGCGCCGTGATCCTCGGCTGCCAGGAGGCCGGCGCCCAGGTCTGGGTGGGGGATAGCCCCGGGGTGGGCAGCCCGGCCAGAGTGGCAGAGCGCTGTGGGATCATGGACGTATGCCGAGAAACGGGGGCCAGCTTCACCGCCCTGACCGATGCCCGGTCCGTTCCCTTCCCCGACGGCAGGGTGGCCAAGAGCTTCATGCTGGCCGAGCCCGTGGTACAGGCCGACAAGGTCATTTCCGTGGCCAAGCTCAAGACCCACGGCCTCATGGTCTACACGGGGGCGGTCAAGAACCTCTACGGCACCCTGGCCGGCATCGAGAAGGCGCGCCTGCACGTGAGCTACCAGTCGCCCCTCGTCTTTGGCCGCATGTTGGTGGACCTCTACTTGGCCGTGAAGCCGGTCCTATCCGTGGTGGACGCCATCGTGGGCATGGAGGGGTCCGGCCCTCGCACCGGCAACCCGCGCGAGGTGGGGCTGGTCCTTGCCGGCGCCGACGGGCTGGCGGTGGACCTGGCCGCGGCGACGGTGATCGGGGTAGCGCCGGAGCGCATCCCCTACTTGGCAGCCGCCGCCGAGATGGACCCAGACGCTCTCCGCCCGGAGCGGCTAGAGGTGCTGGGGCTGTCCCTGAAGGAGGCTGCGGTCTCTGGGTTTCGGCTGCCGGCGACGATGCACACCACCGGCTTTCCCCGCTGGATGGAGAACCTGGCTCGGCGCTGGGCCACAGCTCGGCCGGTGATCATCCCCGACCTGTGTGTGGCCTGCGGGGTGTGCCGGGACAGCTGCCCGCCGGGGGCCATCACCGTTGAGGACAGCCGCGCTCAGATAGACGAGTCGGTCTGCATCCGCTGCTACTGCTGCCAGGAGATGTGTCCCCAGGGGGCGGTCGAGCTGCGCCACAATCCCCTGTCTCGCCTCCTGCCGTGGCGCTAACCTCGGGAAGGACACCCCAGGTGAACCCCGCCTTCGGCGCCGGCAAGCGCTACTACACCCCGGCCGCTTTCCTTCGCGACCTGGGTGACTTCCTTCGTCACCTGCCGGACCTGCTCCGGGCCGTCCGGGGAGGCCGAGTCAGCCGGGCGCTGGCGGAGAAGCTGATGCTGGTGGTGACCCGAGTCAACGGTTGCCGCTACTGCTCCTACCTGCATACCCGGCTTGCCCTGCGAGCGGGCGTGGGTGAGGAAGAGCTGGCCCAGGTGCTGATGCTGGAGCTGGATGAGTTCCCGGCCCAAGAGGCGGTGGCGCTGGCCTTCGCGCAGCACTACGCCGAAAGCGACCGCCACCCCGACCCTGAGGCCGAGCACCGCTTCCGCAGCTTCTACGGCCCCGAGGCCGCCCGTGACCTCATGGCCTACATCCGCATGGTCACCTTGGGGAACCTGGCCGGCAATACGGTGGACGTCTTCCTGGCGAGGCTAAAGGGCCAGCCCGCCCCGGGGAGTTCCGTCCTGGGTGAGCTGGCCCTGTTCCTGCTCTTTGCTCCTGCGGTCCTGCTCCTGCCCCTCATGCGGCGGGGGTGAGAGCCGACCCAATCCCCAACCAGCGCCAGTGCGCTCCGCGAGATGGCAGACTCAGCTGAGCGGGAGGGGGCCAGACTCCCCTCTCCCACGTGTGGGAGAGGGGATGGGGGTGAGGGCCTCCCCTACCCCAGCTCCGCCACGTTGGCCTTCAGCTTGGCAATCGCCTCCAGCACCCGGTCCACGTCCGCCCGGTCCATGAGGAAATCCTTGCCCAGGGCCACCACTTCCGTCTCGTACACCCTCTCGGCCTGGGGGCAACTCACCTTGGAGTAGTCCGGTGGCTCACCGTGGTGCGGGCAGAGCACCGGGCAGCCGGTGCGGCCAAAGCTCATCTGGGCGAACACCGGGTTCTTGTACAGGGGCTGGTTGTGGGCCGTGCCGGCGTGGATGCCCTCGGCGTTGAGCGCCTGCACGAACCGGTCCCGCGGCACCCCGCCCCACTCCTGGGGCTGGTAGCGCAGGAAGTAGAAGTAGTAGCCCCGCTTGGTGATGCGGGGGTCGCCCCGCTTCAGGGCCGGGATCCCGCCGATCCGGTCCAGTTCGCGAGCGAAGTACTCGCCGTTCTGGTAGCGGGTCTCGGTCTGAGCATCCAGCCTGGCCAGGGCCGTAAGGAGAAGGGCTCCCTGGAACTCGGTGATGCGGTTGTTGCCCGCCGGGATGTAATGCTCGTACTTGGCGCCACCCGGAATACGTCCCAGGTCGCCGTAGGAGTAGCAGTTGCGGGCAAAGCCGTCATCGCTGGTGGTGATGCTGCCGCCCTCACCCGCCGCCAGGGGCTTGCCCATCTGGTGGCTGAAGGCGCCCAGGTGGCCAACCGACCCCACCCGCTTGCCCCGCCACTCGGAGCCGTGGGCCTCGGCGCAGTCCTCCACCACCACCAGGTCATGCTTGCCGGCGATCTCCATGATGCGGTCCATGTCGGCCGGGTAACCGCCGTAATGGACGGGCATGATGGCGCGGGTGCGCGAGGTGATGAGGCTTTCCACGTGGTCGGGGTCTATCTGGTAGGTGTCGGGCACGATGTCGGCAAACACGGGAATGGCATTGGCCAACACCACCGCGGTGGCGGAGGCGATGAACGTCACCGCCGGCACGATCACCTCGTCACCGGCCTCAATCCCGGCCGCCTTGAGGGCCAGGGTGAGGGCTGCCGTACCGTTGGATACGGCCACAGCGTACCGGCTGCCCACCCACTCGGCCCAGGCCTTTTCGAACTGGGCCACCTTCGAGTCCAGCGGGTCAGCATAGTAGAAGCCGGCGCTGCACCACTTGCCGCTGTCGAGGACCTCGAGCAGGGCCTGCCTGTCCGTCTCGTCAATGATCGGCCAGCGCGGCTGCAGTCCACCGGGGACAACCGGAGTGCCGCCGTTGATTGCCAGCTTGGGCATGACTTCCTCCTTGGGAGCGCAGAAGTAACCGGGAATGCCGCCTACATCGCCGAGAAACGCAGCGACCGAGTGTCCGTTTCCTGGCCGGTGGGTTGGCATATGGGGCCGTAGAGCTCCGGACGTCGGGTTCGCATCCAGCGCAGCCCCGTGGCCTGCTCCCGCAGGGAGGCGTCCAGGTCCGCCACCACCATGTCGTCCGCGGCCTTCCAGGTCTCTGCCAGGATCCGGCCGTAGGGATCCAGGATCATGGAGTTGCCGGTGCGCACCTCGTCGTCGTCTACGCCCACCCCGTTGGCAAACACCAGG
>JBMNTK010000127.1:0-11613 GCA_050945695.1 Anaerolineae bacterium
GACGTGCCCGTTGTTCTCGCCGTTTAGGCTGCGCTCCAGCGCCGCCGCAAGGAAATCGCGGAACAGGGGATGGGGCACATCCGGCCGCGAACGGAACTCGGGATGGAACTGGCTGCCCACCATCCAGGGATGGTCGGTGATCTCGGCGATCTCCACCAGCCGGCCGTCAGGTGAGAGCCCGCTGAAGGCCATCCCCGCCGAGGCCAGCAGAGGCCGGAACTCGTTGTTGAGCTCGAAGCGGTGTCGGTGCCGCTCGTGGACGAGGTCCGTGCCATAGGCAGCGGCGGCCCTAGTGCCGGGTACCAGCACGCACGGGTAGGATCCCAGCCGCATGGAGGCGCCCAGGTCCACGATGGAGCGCTGTTCCGGCAGCAGGTCAATGACGGGATAGCGGGTCATCAGGTCGAACTCGGTGCTGTTGGCCTCGTCCGTGCCGAGAGCGGCCCGAGCCAACTCGATCACCATGATCTGCATGCCCAGGCACAGCCCCAAGTAGGGTAGGTGGCTGAGGCGGGCGTAACGGGCAGCGACGATCTTGCCCTCGATGCCCCGGTCGCCGAAGCCGCCTGGCACCACGATGCCATCCAGCCCCTCGAGCAGCTCCTCCGGCGGGCGATGCTCCAGCTCCTCGGAAGGGATCCAGCGGACGTTGAGATCGCGGCCGGCATGGATGGCGGCGTGGAAGAGGGCTTCCCGTACGCTCAGGTAGGCGTCATGGAGCTCGACGTACTTGCCGGCGATGCCGATATTGACCGGGGGCTTGGGCCGGTGAATCACTTCCACCAGGTGAGCCCAGTCGCTCAGGTCGCTGGCGCTGACGCCCAGATTGAGCTTCTCCACCAGGAGGTCGCCCAGGTTGTGCTGGGCCAGCATCAGCACCACCTCGTAGATGGTGTCCGCGGTGACGAGCGGGATCACGGCCTCAGTGTCCACGTCGCAGAAGAGGGCCACTTTCTCTCGCAGCCCGTCGGGCACGGGGTAGTCACTGCGGCAGACGATCACGTCGGGTTGGATGCCGATGGAGCGCAGCTCGCGCACGCTGTGTTGGGTGGGCTTGGTCTTGAGTTCACCCGTGCTGCCGATGTGGGGCAGGAGGGTGACGTGAATGTAGAGGGTGTTCTCCCGGCCCACGTCCTTGCGCATCTGGCGGATGGCTTCCAGGAAGGGAAGGCCCTCGATGTCGCCTACGGTGCCGCCTACCTCGACGATGACCACATCGGCTTCGCTGTCGCGCCCGACGGTGGCGATGCGGCGCTTGATCTCGTTGGTTACGTGGGGAATGACCTGAATGGTGCCGCCCAGGTAGTCGCCCCGGCGCTCTTTGGCGATGACGCTGGAGTAGATCTGCCCGGAGGTGACGTTGCTGTCGCGAGTGAGATTGACGTCAATGAAGCGTTCGTAGTGGCCTAGGTCGAGGTCGGTTTCGGCGCCGTCGTCGGTGACGAACACCTCACCGTGCTGGTAGGGACTCATGGTGCCGGGGTCTACGTTGAGGTAGGGGTCTAGCTTCTGGACCGAGACGCGGAGTCCGCGGGACTTGAGCAGGCGCCCGACGGCAGCGACGGTGACGCCCTTTCCAACTGAACTGACTACACCGCCGGTACAGAAGATGTACTTCATGACATGGCTCCTCTCTCGCAGCAGGCCAGGCTCTGGTTGGGGGCAAGCAAAAAGGCAGGCCTGGGGTTGGCTTCCCGGCCCGCCCAAGTTAATGATAGCTATTTGAGCCGGCTGCTGCAACAACGAAGGCGGTTTCTGATGGGGGTAAGTAAGGAGGCCCTCACCCACGCCGTTTGGCGGGGCCGGTAGGTTAGGTGGGCCCCGAATTCCTGCCTTTCCACTCTTGCCCCTATTCCCTGATCCCTATAACCTGCTCTATGCAATTCTGCACAAGGAACAACTTGACTCACTTCTTGGGGTGCGTGCGGCTTGATCAGGCGCCTTCGGCCAGTATTTGAGCCTTTCATACTGATTGTCCTGCTCGTGGCCGGGACCTACCTTCGTCTGCAGAAGGTGAACTGGGATCACGGCCATCTGGCGCATCCGGATGAGCGCCACGTCCTCATGGTCACCGACACGGTGGAGTGGCCGGAGAGCCTCGCCCAGGCGCTGGACGTGCGCTCTAGCCCCCTCAACCCCTTTTCCCGCCCGGGCGAGGGGGGCATCCGCACGCCCCAGACGTTTGCCTACGGGCATCTGCCGGTCTACCTGCTGAAGGTGGCCGCTGCCGGGGCGGAGGCACTGGCCAGGCCCCTGGGCCAGGTGCTGGGCGCCGACTCGCCGCTCGTGCAGAAGCTCTCGCGCATGACCGGGCTATGGGAGATGGCTCCCCTGGGCCGGGTGATCAGCGCCCTCTTCGACGCCGGCACCATCCTTGTGACCTACGCGCTGGCCCGACGCCTCTTTGGACCCCGCGCCGGGCTACTGGCAGCCGGCCTGTTCAGCTTCACCGTGCTGCACGTGCAGCTGTCCCACTTCTACGCCGTAGATACCATGCTCGCCTTCTTCGTAACCCTCACCCTCTACTGGCTGGTGCGGGTGGCGCAGGGTGGGGGCACGGGCGCAGCCATCTGGGCTGGGGTGAGCCTGGCCCTGGCGGTGGCCTCCAAGTCCAGTGCCGCGGCCCTGGGGCTGGCCTGGATTCTGGCCTTTGTCCTCCGTAAGGAGCGCGCCGATAGCCTGCGGCTGGCCGGGCTGAGCTTCTTTGCCGGTGCCGTCGCCTTCATGCTGGTCAGCCCCTACGTGGTGCTGGACCTACGCATGTTCCTGGATAGCTTCGACAAGGAAAGCCGCATGGTGCGGGGGATCTATGACTTCCCCTACACCCGCCAGTACCGCGGGACCCCGGCTTTCCTCTACACCCTCCAGCAGCAGCTTCGTTGGGGGATGGGCTGGCTGCCCGGGCTGGTGGCCTTCGCCGGGCTGGGCTGGGGCGCGTACCGGATGGCGCGAGGCCGGGCCTCGGCAGGGACAGTCGTCGTCCTGGCCTGGGCGGTGCCCTACTTCCTGATCACCGGCAGCTTCATGGTGAAGTTCATGCGCTATGCCGCTCCGCTCAACCCGGCGCTCTACGTGCTCGGGGCGGGGTTGGTCGCAGCGATCGCCACGCGGCGGCGCTGGCTGGCCTGGGGCCTGGGAGGGCTGGCCCTGGCCTATGCCGTGCTGTGGTCAGTGGCCTTCTCTTCCATCTATCAGCGTCCCTTCACCCGACACGAGGCCTCGGAGTGGATCTATCGCAACCTGCCCGCCGGCAGTGTCATCACCGCCGAGGAGTGGGACGATGTCATCCCTTACGGCATGATGCTGGACGGCACTCACCACTGGGCCGAAGGCCAGTACGAGGTCATCTCGTTCCCCTTCCAGGAACCGGATGACAGGGCCAAGGTGGATATGCTGGTGGATCGGCTCCAGCGCGCCGACTACATCATAGTGAGCAGCAACCGCTTCTATGGTTGGCTCCCGCGACTGCAGGATCGCTTCCCGGTCTCCAACCGCTACTACGAGCTCCTCTTCAGCGGCCAACTCGGGTTCGAGCTGATCCGGGAGTTCACCTCCTACCCAACCCTTGGCCCCCTGACCTTCGTTGACGACAAGGCGGACGAGAGCTTCACCGTCTACGATCACCCCAAGGTGATGGTATTCGAGCGCACTGCTACCCTAACCGAGGGGGAGATACGGGCCCTCTTCGAGCCCTATCTAGGCCGGCTGGCCTGGGCCGGAGGCAAGGAAGAGCTGCTGCTGCCCGGCCCGGTGGATGAGTACCCCTCGACCGACGATTTCGGCTGGAACCGCCTGGCCTACGATGGTCCAGCGGCGGCCATCTGGTGGTGGTTGGTGGCCACGGTCGTGGGCCTGGTCGCCTGGCCACTCGCTCACCGGCTCCTTGGGGGGCTGTGGGGCGGGGGCTGGCCCTTGGCCAGGGTGATCGGGCTGGCGCTCGTAGCCTATCCCGTGTGGCTGGGGGCGAGCCTGGGCGTGACCGGCAACTCTGTCTGGGCCTTGCTAGGGGCATTGGGGCTCCTGGCCCTGAGCGGGATCGTGATGCTGGTGCGTCGCCGGCAGGCATGGAGGGCTTTCCTGCGCGCTCGGTGGCGCGAGATAGCGTTGGCGGAGGCCGCAGCGCTGGCGGCCTACCTGGTCTGGACCGGCGTGCGGGTGCTCAACCCGGACCTGTGGCACCCCTGGTGGGGCGGCGAACGGCCCATGGAGATGGGCTTCTTCCTGGCGGTGCTCAAGAGCGGCCGCTTCCCGCCGTACGACCCCTTCTACGCCGGCGGCTACATCAACTACTACTATTACGGCCTCTACCTGGTGGCCGCGCTCACCAAGCTGAGCGGGATCCGGCCGGAGGTGGCCTTCAACCTGGCGCTGTCTCTCTTCTTCTCCCTCACCTTCTCCTCGGCCATGGTCCTGGGTGCCAGCCTGGTGCGAGGCCGGGCCGTCTGGGCGGGGCTGGCCTCAGCGGTACTGGTGACGGTCCTGGGCAACCTGGAGGGAGGGCTGCTTCTGATCCGCCGTTGGGCGGAGGCCGGGGCAGACGCGCCGGGAGGCAGCCTGGCCCTGGTGGGGTGGGTGCCCCAGGTGCTGGGCGGGCTGGCCGCGGTGCTGTCCGGGCAGAGGCCCGCGCCCGCCTACGACTTCTGGATCCCCTCTCGGGTGATCCCGGACACCATCAACGAGTTCCCCTTCTTCAGCTTCCTGTACGGAGACCTCCATCCCCACATCCTGGACATGCCGGTGATCCTCACTACGGCGGCAGTGGTCTACTGCCTGTTTGGCCGCGGTGATGAGGGCCGGTCCGGTTGGGTGCGCTGGGGGCGACTGGGCCTGTTGGGACTGCTGGTAGGCACGGCGGTCGCCACCAATACCTGGGATGCGCCTGCCCTGGTGGCGGTGGGGCTGGGAGCGGTGGTGCTGTTCTGGGCTCGGGAAGGGGGGCCGGGTGGCCTGCTTCGCGCCCGTGCCGTGGCGGTGATCGCGGCCGCCGGCCTGGGCGTTGCTCTGTTCCTGCCCTTCCTGCGCCTCTATCAGCCGCCACCGGGTGGGTTTGCCCTGTCGGAGGGCGGCAGCCCGCTGCTGCACTTCCTCCGGGTATGGGGCCTGTTTGGTTTCCTGTCGCTGGCCCTGAGCCTGGAGGTGATCTCTGAGGGGCGCTACCGAGAGGGTCCGCTCGGCTTCCTGGCCCTGGGTCTGCGGCGCTGGCGGCAGCTTCCCCGATTGCTGGACCTGGTCGAGCGTGCGCCGGGGCCACGTCAGGCGGGCGTGGCCGCCGGCCTGATCCTTCTGGGCCTCGTGGCCATCACGGGCGGCCTGGTGCTGGCGGGACGGGCGGCCGGCGCCGTGGCTCTGGCCTTGGCCTTGGTGAGTGGCCTGGCGGCCGTTTCAGCTCGGGAGCGGGGGACGGCCTTCGCCCAAGGGTTGATGGCCCTGGCGTGGATGGTGCTCCTGGGCACGGAGCTGTTCTACCTCAAGGACTGGCTCGCGGGCGGCGCTGCCTACCGCATGAACACCGTCTTCAAGTTCGGCATCCAGGCTTGGCTGCTGCTGGGGGTGGCCTGCGGCGCCGTGGCCCTGCGCCACGCCGGCCGGCCCCGGGGCGCGGGGGCGCTGGGCGGCTGGAGGCTGGCGGCCCTGGGCCTGGCCTGCCTGGCGGCGGTGTACCCCCTCTTGGGCACGCCCACGCGGGTGTCGAATCGCTTCCCCAACGCTCAGCCGGCCCGGGGTACCCTGGATGGCCTGGCCTACATGTCGGTGGGAGCGTACTTCTGGCCCGACGAGTTCCACCCCATCGCTCTGGCGCCGGAACAGGAGGCGCTGAACTGGCTGCGCGACAACGTGACCGGCACGCCGGTGGTGGCGGAGGCGGCCCTGGGCTACTACCGAGAGGGCGGGTCGCGGGTGGCTGCCTACACCGGGTTGCCCATACCGCTGGGGCCACAACACGAGGCGGAGCAGCGCCCGAAGGCACCCATCGGTACCCGCCATACCCTGGTGACGCTGCTCTATGAGTCGGCGGACCCCTACGAGACGTTGCAGCTTATCGAGGAGCTGGGGGTGTCCTACGTCTACGTGGGGCAGCTGGAGCGGATCGTCCACGGCGAGCAGGTCACCGGCAAGTTCGCCGCCATGGCGGCGGCCGGGCAGCTGGCGAGGGTCTTCGCCAACGACGAGGTAGCCATCTACGCTGTCCCCGGCGGCGCCGAGTCCTGAGGCCCTGTTGTTGGCGGTTCGGCTAGGTGGCGCCAGCCAAGAAGCTTCGCAGACGAGTTAGCGGGTAGGGAACTGGAGGTTAGCGGCCCTGGGTAACGACCTGATCGGCGTGGGCATCTATTTCGGCAGCATCCTGGCTATTGCCCTGCCGGCGATACTGCTGCGTGCGCGCTTCAACCTGCCATTCGAGCTGGTGCGCAAGGCTTACCACCTTGCCATAACCCTGTCCATCCTGCCCCTGATGCAGGCCTTCGACACCTGGTACATGGCGGTGCTGGCAGCGCTGCTACTGATCGCCATCGCGTATCCGGCCCTGGCACTGGTGGAGGGCTCCTCCTGGTACAAGCGGGTCGCCACGGAGCGTGAGGGCGGCGAGTTCAAGCGGAGCCTCGTCATCGTCCAGGTATCCATCTCCTTCCTGATCTTCGTCTTCTGGGGCCTGCTGGGGCCCGCGTGGCGGTACGTCGCCGTGGTGGCGGTGCTGGCCTGGGGCTTCGGCGACGCAGCCGCGGCACTGGTGGGTAAGGCGTTTGGTCGCCGCCGGATCAGGGGGAAGAAGACCGCGGAAGGCACGCTGGCGATGTACGGCGTCGCTGGGGTGACGCTGTTCGTCACCATGTTGGTGTATGGCAGTCAGCCCTGGGACGTGAGCCTGGTCGTTGCCCTGCTGGTAGCGCCCGTATGCGCTGTGGTCGAGCTGTTTTCGGTGCGGGGCATGGATACCCTGACCGTGCCCCTCTCGACGGCCTGGGCGGTACTGCACCTGATGGCCCTCTTGGCCCGCTTGGGCGGGTGACATGGCCGACTTCTCCAAGGAACAGATCGCCAGCCGCGAAAGGACCCTGTTGACCGCCCTGCTACTGAGCCTGCCAGGGCCGCTGGTGACGGGCCTGGCTGCCATCACCAGCCACTCCACCACCCAACTGGCCGACTTCACCCGGCGCACGGTGGAACTGGTGGCCCTGGCTCTATCCTGGTGGGTCTTCCGACGGATTCACGGCAGCGGGGCTCCGGATGAGAGAGGCCAGGTGCGGCTGGAGCGGGCGGCCGGGCTGGGAGTGGCCGGGGCCATGACGTGCTCTGGGACGGTGATGCTGGTTGTGGCTCTATCGCGACTGTCGGCGTTCCAGCCGGGCGGTCGAGTCACCCTGGGCCTCACCATCGCGGTACTGGGGCTGATCACCAACACCTGGTTCTGGTGGCGCTACCGGACCCTCACTCGCGAGCAGTACAGCTCGGTCATCGCCGCCCAACAGGGGTTGTACCGGGCGAAGGCGGCCGTTGATCTGTGTGTCGTGGCTGCTCTGGCCGCCGTCGCCATTGCTCCTGCTCACCCGGCGACGCGACAGGTGGACATCCTGGGGTCGGTCGCCGTCGCCGGCTACCTGCTGTGGAGCGGGCTCCGTATGGTGCGATCGCACCTCGGCGGCTAGCACCTGCGAGACTTGCCCTCTGCCGCGCCTCCTGGGGGCATACGTAGGCCGGACGGGAACAGTCGCTCCCGGCCGGCCACTATCTGGACTGTCCTGCCCTAGGCGCGGGGGCTCCAGCCCTTGATGGCGCTGATGGCCTGGCGGGTGCCGGCGCGCATGAAGGCGGCGTCGCTGGCGCAGGCGATGAACTGGAAGCCCTGCTCGATGCGGCGGCTGACGTGCTCGGCGTTGGGGACGTGGATGCCGGCGGGGGTTCCCACCTTCTTGGCCGCCCGGAGCACTTCCTGGATCGCCTCTTCGTGGCGGGGGTCACCAGCGCCCAGGTCGGGCTTGATGCCCATGGAGCCGGCGAGGTCGTTGGGGCCGATGAAGCAGGCATCCACCCCTTCCACCGAGAGGATGGCTTCGGCGTTGCGGACGGCCTCGATGTGCTCGATCTGGACGATGCAGGCCACCTGGTCGTTCGCCCAGGAGAAGTAGTCGTCCCCGTACACCATGCAGCGGCCGCCGCCGAGGGAACGGTAGCCCTTGGGGGGATACTTCATGGCTGCCACTGCCTGCTCGGCCTGTTCTACCGTGTTCACCATCGGGACCACCAACCCGAGGGCCCCGGCATCCAGCAGTCGCTTGATGAGGGTGGGGTCGTTCCACGCCACCCGGGCCATGGGGATGGTGGGGGTGGTGCAGATGGCCTGGAAGCAGTGCACCGTCGTCTCGAAGCCGATGGGGCTGTGCTCGGTATCCACCACCAGCCAGTCCCAGCCCATATGAGCCATATACTCGGCGGCGATGGGTGAGCACAGGCCCAGCCAAGTGCCGACCGCCGGCTGGCCAGCGGCCAGCTTCTCTTTTACCGTGTTGACCTTCACAAGACCTCCCGTTGCTCGTAATCCACGAATGTGTGCCCGCGTCGCTCCTCGGCTAGGCCCAGTCCTGGAGAGCGTCCTCCACGCTGGCAAAGACCGGGGGCAGGGTGGCCAGGCTATCGGTGCACCGGGCCACCACCGAAGGGGGTGCGGCCACGCGTACCTTGATGCCCTGATCGCCCAGATACGCCAGGAAAGGCCCTAGCGCGTTCAGGGCGGCGGCGGCCCCTTCGGCATAGCCGAGGTCAATGATGACGCGGTTGAGGTTGGCTCGCTGGAAGTCCAGCATGGCGTCTCGCAGCCGCCGTATGGCGGCGGTGCTATCTAGTGAAATCACCGCCAAGACGACCACCCCGTCGCGCACGTGGGCGACGGACGTCCGGGGTTGGCGGGTGTGTTCGTCCAGAGCCCGCACCTGCTCGCGGGTCGGGGGCATGGGGAGCACGTCGTCGAACCCGGCGCCCAGCAGTGGAGCTCGCTCGTCCGCAGCTTGCTCAGAGGGCACCAGCGCCACCAGGTAAACGCCGGAGGTGCGCGGGTGGCCCCGCAGGCGCCGGACCAGCTCTGGTCCGTCTAGGTCGGGCAGGAACGGCTCGGTGAGCACCAGCGAGACCGGCCGGGACATGGCCTGGGCGATGACATCCAGCCCGCTATCAGTCACCTCCACCGGCCCGTGCTCGCTCAGATAGCGGGCCAGGAGCCGGACGCGCCAGTCCTCCTGGGCAGCGATCAGGGCGAAGAGGCCGCGCGTGGCCATGGAGCCCGATGGCTCAAGACCGCCGGCGAGCGTCAGGCGCTCTAGGCGCTCGAGCAGGACGTGCGGATCGAAGGGCTTCACGATGTAGTCGGTGGCGCCGTGGCTGATCAGATCCTGGACCTGCCGGGCGGTGCTCACGGCGGTGAGCATGATGACCGGTATCTCTTGGGTCTCGGGCATGCCCTTGAGGCGGCGCAGGACCTGATGGCCATCCACTGCGGGGAGCATCACGTCCAGGACGATCACGTCTGGTCGGTCTTCCCAGGCCAGGCGAAGCCCCTCCAGCCCGTCGGCAGCAAGAGACACCTGATGGTCTGACTGGCTCAGGAGGAGCCTGAGCATCTCCCTGAGGTCAGCATCGTCATCAATGATGAGGATCTTCGCCATCGCGGGCACCTCGGAGCGGATGGCCCTCACGCTGGAAGGCATGGTCATAGGTTGGCCCCAGGGGCCGCGACATGCTAACACCGGGGCCCGAGAGCGTCAATGGAGAGAGTTCACCGCAGAGATCGCAGAGGTCGCTGAGAACCCGCAGAGGGAACAGAGAAGCGAGCTGTGGAAGCGCGCCGAGACCGCATGGTCCTTTCTGATCCCTTTCTCGCTCCGTAACCTTCCTCTTCTCCCCTTTGTCTTCTTCTCAGCGCTCTCCGCGGTCTCTGCGGTGATATCCCTTCCCCAATGGCGGAGAAGGGGCTAGAATGCCAACGAGCGTTGGTAGGCGAGTTAGTTAGGAGCGTTTGTATGATACACACACTTGGTCTGCGGGCTCGACTTCTGCCCCTGGTGGTCGTCCTCGCCGTCATCCTCAGTCCCGCACCTGGCCTCGCACAGACCCCCGACATGGCCCACGAGCTCACGGCCGCGGCCGTGTCCCTCATCGCTGACATCAACCAGACAAGCTTCGTTGACGACAGTTTCGTGGATAACATCACCGTCGTTGGTGATCGTGTGTACTTCCAGGGTAACGACACAGTCAATGGCCTGGAGCTGTGGATGAGCCAGGGCACCTCTGGCGGTGTGGTGCTGGTCAAGGACATCAGCCCTGGGTACTTGGGGAGTGGCCCCACTCAACTGACTGCCCTGGGTGACACGCTGTACTTCACTGTCTCTGTGCCTGGGCTGGGCAGGGAGCTATGGAAGACCGACGGTACGGAGGCCGGCACGGTCTTGGTCAAGGACATCTGGCCAGGTAGTGCCAGTTCGGGGTTGGGTTGGCTGACGCCGTTTGGGGATGCCCTGTACTTCAGCGCTGACGACGGCATCCATGGGGCGGAGCTGTGGAAGACTGACGGCACCGAGGCGGGGACGGTGATGGTCAAGGACATCTGGCCGGGACCCACCGGCTCGGAGCCCGCCTGGTTTGCAGTGCTGGGTGAGGCACTGTACTTCGCCGCCACGGACTCCACCGCCGGCAGGGAGCTATGGAAGACCGATGGCACCGAGGCGGGCACGGTGTTGGTGCGCGACATCTTCCCCGGGCTCTTCGGGGGATCGGCCCCGATGTGGCTCACCCCGGTGGGAGACAAGCTCTACTTCGCCGCCTTCGAGCCGGCCACCGGCACCGAGCTATGGAAGAGCGACGGGACAGCCGCCGGGACTGTGCGAGTGAGCGACGTCCTTCCCGGGGACCAGTCCTCCGAGCCTACTGATCTGACCCCGGTCGGGGACAGGCTCTACTTCATTGCCAGGGACGCCGCGCGCATCGGCAGGCTCTACCTGAGCGATGGCGCCGTCACCCTGCCCGTCAAACCGGTGGTTGGTGACGTTGCTCCTTTGCCTGGGCCGCGAGCTATGGGCGGCATGCTGTACTTCGCTTCGGGCAACGCTGTCTCCGGCATCGAGCTGTGGCGCACAGATGGCACAGACGTGGGCACGGTCCTGGTCCAGGACATCAATGCCGGAGCCGGCTCCTCCTACCCCCTCGAACTCCTGGAGGTCGGTGGTGTCCTGTACTTCAGCGCTGAGGATGGCATCTCCGGTCGAGAGCTCTGGCGGAGCGATGGCAGCCCCGCCGGAACGGTTAGGGTCAAGGACCTCTTCCCGGGGCCGGAGAGCGGCTATCCGGCTTCGCTGGTCAGTGAGGGTTCGGCCCTGTACTTCGCTGGCAGGGACGGCGGTTCGGCCGGCCAGCTCTGGCGCAGTGACGGCACGGAAGCGGGCACGGTGGTTCTGGGGAGCCCAGCGTCGCCCCTGGCCTCCTCCTATCCGTCGGAGCTGGTGGTCTTGGGCGGCGCAGCCTACTTCTCGGCCGATGATGGCGTGCATGGGGCTGAACTGTGGAAGAGTGACGGTACGACAGAGGGTACCGTCTTGGTGCGGGACATCAACGTCGGGCCGGCGAGCTCGA
>JBMNTK010000128.1:0-11578 GCA_050945695.1 Anaerolineae bacterium
ATGGCCGGCGGCCCGGCCAGGACGACCACTCGGCCGCCCTCGCTCAACTCGGCCAGCAGCTCAGTAAGCGACCGCGACCCGAGCAGGCGAGCGGGGACCTCTGCCTCGCCCCCGGCCGCGAGCACCGAGAGTGCCGGCAAGGGCCCAGGCTTGAGGCAGTCCTGAACTGGCGTGCCGGACTCCAGGCACTGCAAAGCGCCGGGGCCATCGGGCAGGTCCAGCAGACCGTGCAAGCGCGGGCCGTGGAGGTCCAGGTCTACCAGGACCACCTCCGTTCCCGCCTCGGCCAGAGCCAGGGCCAGGTTGGCGGCTACGGCGTGCCGGTTCTCGGCCGTCGTGGGCGAGGTCACCAGAAGCGAACTGGGACGGCCATTCGGTGTAGCCCGATCCAGGCGGGCCTTGAGCACCCGGAATGCCTCGGCTCGGGGCGAGGCAGGGGAATGGAGTAGCACCAGTTCGGGCTTCGGGTTGTCCATGAAGTGACCTTCCGTTCCGTCCGTTCTAGAAAACGAGGTAGACCAGGCTGGTCACCAGCACGCCGAGGGCGATCCCGCCCAGCAGAGGCACCGCCCACAAGGCAGCGGTGGGGCCCAGGGCCCGTTCAGCCAGCCCGCGCGAATCTGTGCCTTCCGTGCTGACCACGCCCAGCAGGGGGAGCCCCGTATCGGCCAGCAGGTCCTGAGGCCGGCGGACGTAGCGGGAGTCCATCCACTCCAGCATGACCACCAGGGCCAGCCCAGCCACGCCACCCAGGATCCCACCCGCCAGGGTGTTGATCTTCTTCTGCGGGCGCACCTTGACGGCCGGGGTGGCCGGCCCGGAAGCGAACACGTTCACCCGATCCCGTTGGTCCAGGGTGTCGTTGTAGGCGTCGATACGCCAGATGAACGTCTCTGCCATCTGCTGAGCGATCATGTTGGCGATGATCGGGTCAGGGTCTTCAGCCTCGATGACCAACTGCAGGTCCGACTCGACAGCCTGCACGTTGATCTTGGCCAGCAGGGCTTCGGGAGTCAGGTCCAGGGGCTCGGGCATGTCCCGCAGCGCGTCCACGGCGGCATCGTAGGAGCGTATCTGGCCGGCGTAGTTGCGCAGGAGGCTCTTGACCGTCTGCGACAGCCCCATGTCTGGGCGGGCGCCGACTGCGTTGAGCCGTATGGTGGACTGGTAGACGGGCTCCTGAGTGAGGCTGAACAAGAGCGCGCTGACGGCGCCCAGCACCGCTGTGAGCACGACGATCCAGCCACGCTGCCGAGCTATGCGGAAATACTCACCGAGAGGCAAGGATGCGACTCCCCTGTGGCACCAGACATGGCAAGTAAGCTTGCGAGATCGGGGCCATGCTAGCACACCCCAGCGAGGGGCGGCAACCTACCATAGCGTGAAGCCCCCATCCACCACCAGGGTCTGGCCGGTCATGAAGGAGGAGGCAGGCGAGGCCAGGTAGACCACGGCCCCGGCTAGGTCGGTAGGCTCGCCGATGCGCCCCATCGGGGTGGTGTCCGTCCATTGCGCTGCCCGGACGGGATCGGCGAGGAAGCCGGTGTTGAGCGGAGTGCGCATGTACCCAGGGGCGATGGCGTTCACGGTGACGCCGTAGGGGGCCCACTCGGCGGCCAGGGCCTTGGTGAGCATGACCACGCCCGCCTTGGAGGCGTAATACGGCGCCTGAGGCACGTCGCGGTTGACGATCAGGGCCGACATGGAAGCGGTGTTGATGATCCGGCCATACCGGCGCTCGAGCATGCCCTTGACGAAGGCCTGGCAGCACAGGAACACGCCGGTGAGGTTCACGTCAACGACGGCCTGCCAATCGGCGAGGCTCATCTCCGCCGACGGCGCCCGGCGGCTGATGCCGGCGTTGTTGACGAGGATGTCTACCTTGCCGAACTTCTCTAGCGCATGGACGGCCATCTGCTGGATCGAATCCGCCTGGCTCACGTCCACCTGCACCGCCATCGCCTGTCGGCCCAAGGCCCGGATGCGCTCGGCCACGGCCTCTGCCGTGTCGGTGCGGATGTCGGCCACGACGACGTCGGCGCCGGCCTCGGCCAGCGCCATTGCCATCGCCTCGCCCAGGCCCTGGCCTGCCCCGGTGACAAGCGCGGTGTTACCGTCAAGGCTGAACAGGTTCGAAGTAGCTGTCATCTCGTGCCTCGTGGAGGGGTCTAGGTGGGCTCGCTTGGTTCGCGCTGCCCCCCGGCTGTGGGCTCGTATAGCCTCAGAGGAACAGGAGCGTCAAGGCCAGGACGCCCAGGGTGCCCACCACGGCTCGCTGGAAGGCGACCCTGGACAGGCGCCCGTAGGTGCGGATGCCGACGAAGGCTCCCAAGAGGAGCATGGGCACCCCGAGAGCGAAGCTCGTGGCGATCTGTGAGGTTATGAGCCCTGTGCCCAGCATGATGACCACCCGATAGAGGTTGGAGACGGCGAAGAAGGAGCTGAGCATGGCCTTGTAGCGCCCGCTCTCCCAGCCCTGCATAGAGGCATAGGCGATGACGGGCGGGCCCCCGATCCCGAAGGCGCCCCCTAGGATCCCGCTTACGAAGCCGGCCCCCAGGGCCCAAGGCGGAGCAATGGTCCGGCGAGTGCCCTGGCCGTTCAAGAGCATCTGAGCGCAAGCCACCAGTATGGCCACGCCCACCAGCCGTCGGATGAGCCCCTCGTCCAGGATGACTAAGGCGTACACGCCCAGCGGGATGCCGGCGAACATCCCTATCACGGGAAAGAGGAAGTCACGCCAGCGGAAGGACCCGCGTACGCTCAGTAACACGGTGGTGGTGGTGACCAGGCTGAGCATGCCGCTCAGGATGGAGGCCTCGCGGGCATCGGTGAAGAGGGGCAGCAGGGCCATGGCTACCATACCGAAGCCAAAGCCGGTGACGCCCTGGACGAAGGCAGCGACGAAGATGCTGGCTAGAGCAGCCAGCGCCAGGATGAGGGCGTCGCTCATAGGGGTCGCGGCTCGATCAGCCGACCCTGACCCGGCTCGGCCAGCATCTCCCCTTCTACGAAAGCGTCCTCGCCGCGCAGGAGCACGCGCACGATCCGCCCTTGCACCTGCTTGCCCTGGAAGGGAGTCCACCCGCACTTGGTCTGGAGCGACTGTCCCAGCACCGTCCGGGCCTCAAGGTCCACCAGGGTGATATCGGCGTGGTACCCCGGCGCGAGCCGGCCCTTGTGCGGCAGGCGAAAGACCGTGGCCGGCTGGGTAGAGGTCAGCGCCACCAGGCGAGGAAGCGACAGGCGGCCATGCGCGACCGCGTCGAGCAGCAAGGGCAGGGTGGTCTCCAGTCCGGGCACGCCCGACGGCGGCGTAGGCCCGCGCTTCTCTTCCAGGGTGTGGGGAGCGTGGTCGCTGCCCACCATGTCCACGTCATCGAGGCCTTGCCACAGCGCCTCCTGGTCCTCTTCCGACCGCAGGGGTGGGTTCATCACGGCCAGCGCGCCCAGCCGGCGCTCATCGGCGCGGGTGAGGAAGAGGTGATGGGGCGAGACCTCGCAGGTGACGCGCACGCCCTGGGCACGGGCCAGGCGTATGGCGTCCAGCTCGGCGGCCGTGCTCACGTGGCAGACGTGCAGCCGGCGGCCCGTGCGGCGGGCCAGGGCGATGGCCCGGGTGACGGCCAGCTCGGCGCAGATGGGGGGCCGGCGCTCCTGGTCGCGGAAGGTCTTGACGGCCTCCTCGTCCTCGGCGTGCACTGCCAGCACCCGGTCATGCGGGTAGACGTCGAAGTGGCGGTACTGGTCGGCCAGCCCCGACACCAAGAGATCGCCGGTAGAGGAGCCCATGTAGAGCTTGAGCCCCACGGCACCCGTCACCCCCGGTGCCTCGTCAGCGTTGCCAGGGGTGGCGCCGAAGAACAGGCCGAAGTCACAGCACGCCTTGCCTCTAGCCAGCGCGGCCTTCTCCTGGAAAGCCTCCGGCGACGAGGTGGCCCGGGGGGAGTTGGGCATATCGAGGACAGTGGTGAAGCCCCCGGCCAGGGCGGCGCGGGTGCCGGTGGTGAAGTCCTCCTTGTGTTCGGCGCCAGGCTCGCGCAGGTGCACGTGGGGATCTACCCCGCCGGGCAGCGCCACCAGCCCGCCGCAATGGATGATCTCGGCCCCAGATGCCTCCACGTTCGGCCCGACGGCGACGATCCACTCGCCCTGTATGAGGATGTTGCCCGGGGAGACTCCCTCCGAAGTGGCGACCTGCCCGCCGCGCAGCAGGCGCAGGCGCAGGCTCACAGGGCCACCCGTCGCCCGGTGGCGTTGCGGGTGAAGCGGGCGAAGTCCTCGTTGTCGCGCAGGTCTTCGATGTCGAACACGGGCCCGTCCTTGCACACTAGCTTGTCGCCCATGGCGCACTGGCCGCAGATGCCAAACCCGCACTTCATGTATCGCTCCAGGCTCACCTCTGCCGGCACCCCCGCGTCCCAGCACATGCGGGCCACGGCGTAGAGCATGGGCTCCGGGCCGCAGGCACAGACACGATCGTAGCTGTGCAGGTCGGGCACGGCCTGGGTGACGTAGCCCCGGTAGCCCACGTCGCCACGCTCGGTGGCCAAGACTGTAGTGCAGCCTATGTCCCGGAACCGGTCCACCAGCACCAGTCCGTCGCCGGTGCGAGCCCCGATGGCCAGGGTGGTAGCGATGCCGGCTTCGCAGGCACGGCGGGCCAGGAAGTGCAGGGGCGCGGCGCCGTACCCGCCGGCCACCAGCAAGAGACGCTCACCGACCACGGTGAAGGGCCGGCCATAGGGGCCTCGGTAGCCCACCGGGTCGCCCACCTGCTTGCGGTGCAGGGCGGTGGAGAAGGGTCCCACCCGTGCCACCGTTACCGTCAGGGGGTCGGCATCCATGATGCTGATGGGCCTCTCTCCCTCGCCAGGGAGCCACAGCATGAGGAACTGACCGGGCTCGGCCTCGATGGAGGTGTCGAACTCAAAGGTGAAGACGGTGCGGTTCTCCTGAACCACCCGCGTGATGTGGGCAATCTGAGGGATCATCTGCGGCGGGCTCCCACTCGGCCGGGGGCGGCCTCAGGAAGGGCCCGTCCCCGGAGTTCTGCCAAGCTGCTCAGGCCTATGCGGGCCATCAGTTGCCGGAGTTCGGTGGTCATCAGCTCGAAGACCTCGATCCCCCGCCGGTATACCGCCGTGCCCACACCCACCGCGGTGGCACCCACGCTGATCATCTCCGCCGCGTCTCGTCCGTCGGTGATCCCACCGATGCCGATGACCGGCACCGAGACGGCGTTGCAGATATCGTACACGCAGCGAACGGCGAGGGGACGGATGGCCGGGCCGCTCATCCCGCCCACCCGATTGGACAGGACGGGTGTGCCCGTCTCCACGTCCACCAGCATCCCGGGGCCCACGGTGTTGATGGCGCTGATGGCGTCAGCACCGGCGGCCACGACTGCCTTGGCCACTTCGGCGATGTTGGGCACGTTGGGGGAGAGCTTGACGATGATCGGTATCTTGGTGGCGCTCTTCACCCGCCTGGTGACCTGGCCGGCCACGTAGGGGGTAGAGGAGAAGATCTGGCCGAACTCCTCTTCCACGTTGGGGCAGGAGATGTTGGCCTCGATGAGGTCGGGCTCAGCCTCAGAGATGTAGCGGGCGGTGGTGCCGAAGTCGTAGATGGAGTTGGCGAAGATGCTGGCGATGATAGGTATCCCGGCCGGGCCGAGGAGCTCGCGCGCCCGCCGGATCTCGGCCACCATCGCCTCCACACCGGGGTTGGCCAGCCCCACCGCGTTGATCACCCCGGCGCCGTAGTCCACCACTACCGGGTTGGGGTGCCCCACCCGCGGCTTGAGGCTGCACGACTTGGTGATCACTGCCCCCGCGCCGGACCGGGCGACCCGGGCCAGCACGTCCCCGCTCAGGCCTAGGATGCCCGAGGCCAGGATGGTGGGGTTGGACAGCCGTACCCCGCAGATCTCGGTGGACAGGTCCACCTGCTCTGGCGCTATCACCCCGCCCCCGCCAAGTACCGGCGCACGGTGGCGGCTTGCTCGGCGCAGATGCTGCCCGAGCTCTCCAGCGCGCCCACCAGGTCCAGAAGGGTGAAGAGGGAGTGCAGGGTGTAGCCGGCGGCCGCCAGCTCCTCGCGCCCCCCTTGCTCGCGGTCAATGATGACCAGCACGTCCCGCACCTGCAGCCCCTCTGCCTCCAGCTGGCGGATGGCGTCCAGCTTGGCGCCGCCGGTGGAGATGAGGTCGTCCACCACCAGGACCGTCTCCCCAGCCTGATAGATGCCTTCCACCATACGCTTGGCACCGTGCTGCTTGACTTCCGGGCGGGGATAGATCAGGGGGCGCTCCATCTCCAGGCTGAGAGCGGTGCCGATGGGCAGGCCGCCCAAGGGGATGCCCGCGACGCGGTCGAAGGTCAGGGTCTGGGCGACTTGGGCTAGGGCCTTGGCCGCCTGCTTGAGCAGGGCCGGCGAGGAAGGCAGCAGCCGAAGGTCAACATAAATGGGCGACATCAGCCCCGAGCGCAGCCGGAACTCTCCCAGCTGCACCGCACCGATGCGGAAGAGACCCTCGATGAGGGACTGGTTGGTTTGGTTCACGGCTTCCTCCCCGCGCGCAGGGCGCGCACCTGATCGCGCAGGCTCACGGCTGCCTCCCGGGCAGCGGTGGCGAAGTCCGGTCCGCTGGAGGCGAAGATGATGCCCCGGGAGGAGTTGATGACCGGTGGGTCACCCGCTTCCGACGGTCCCCACTGCAAGACGGCCGGGAGGTCGCCTCCCTGGGCACCGATGCCCGGCACCAAGAAGGGCAGGCTGGGTGAGGCGCGGCGCACGGCGTGCAGTTGCTGCGGGCGGGTAGCACCCACCACCAGGCCGACGTTGGCGTTCTCGTTCCACTCGCTGGCCGCCTCCACCACCTTCGTCCACAGCCCGTAGTGGTCCTGGAGGCGGGCAGCGCCGGGGTTGGAGGTGCGGGCCAGGACGTAGACCCCCTTGTCGGCGTAGGCCGTGAAGGGGGTGACGGCGTCGTCCCCCACGTAAGGGGAGACGGTCACGGCATCGAAACCCCAGACGTCGAACGCGGCCCGCGCGTAGGCAGCGGCCGTACTGCCGATATCACCCACCTTGGCGTCCAGGATGACCGGGACGCCGGCCGGAATGACCCGGCGGAGTTGCTCGAGGGCGCGAACTCCGTCCGCGCCTTCGGCCAGGAAGAAGCCCAGGTTGGGCTTGAAGGCGAGGGCCACGTCGGCCGTGGCCTCGACGATCTCGATGAGGAAGCGCAACGTGCCGTCTTCGCGCTGGCGCAGGTGCTCGGGCAGCCGCTCCCGCACCGGATCCAGGCCCACGCACACCCAGGAATCGAGTTGCCTTGCTCGCTCTCTGACTCGCCTGAAGTAGCTCATGCCGCCCCCTAGACCGCGTCCAGGACGAGAGCGAGCAGCGCCATGCGCACGTACACGCCGTTGCGGGCCTGGCGGAAGTAGGCCGCCTGGGGCAGAGCGTCCACCTGGTGCGAGATCTCGTCCACGCGGGGCAGCGGGTGCATGACGATGGCCTTCTTCTTGGTGCGCTGCACCATGTCGGGGTCTACGTGGAACACCCCCCGGAACCGGTCGTAGTCGGCCGGGGAGGGGAAGCGCTCGCGCTGGATGCGGGTGAGGTAGAGGACGTCGGCCTCCCGGACTGCCTCTTCAATGTCCTCCGTCTCCCGGAACTCCACTCCGGCGTGCTGCAGCCGAGCGCGGATCCGCTCGGGCATGCGCAGTTCGCTCGGCGATACCAGCAGGATGCGGGCCTTGTAGTAAGACAGGGCCTCGGCAAGGGAGTGAGTGGTGCGCCCGTACTTGAGGTCGCCCACCAAGGCGATGGTCTGCCCGTCTACTGATCCCCGCTCCTTCTCGATGGTGTAGAGGTCGAGGAGGGCTTGGGTGGGGTGGTTGCGGCTCCCGTCACCGGCGTTGATCAGGGGGATGCTCATGGCATCGGCGGCCACCTGGGCGGCCCCAGCCTCAGGGTGGCGCATGACGATGACGTCCGCGTACTGCTCGATGGTCCGGACGGTATCATCAATGGACTCGCCCTTGGCCACCGAGCTGCTGGTCACCTCGGCGACGCTGATGACCCGGCCGGCGAGCCGGTGCATGGCGGCCTCGAAGGAGAGGCGGGTCCGGGTGCTGGGCTCATAGAAAAGGGTGGCCAGGATGTACTGGTCAAGCAGGGGAATGATGCGTTCGCGCTGAAGGCGTTTCTCGAACTCATGGGAAGTAGCCGTGATGAGGTCAATGTCGTCCCTAGTCAGGGCAGGGACCTCGATGATGTCTCTACCGGCGAGCGGGTTCGCCATGGCTCCCTCCTAGACCGTAACCAAGGTAGTAGCCAGGCCCCCTGAGAGCGGGGTCTGGCGTGGCCTTGACCGAGGACGGCGCCTCGGTGGCATGAAAAAGCCTTTGGGACCATTCCCAAAGGCGGGACCTCGAAGTTCAGTCGTCACGCACCCTCGTCGCCGCACGGCTCGGGCCACTACCACCTGTCCGACTCTGCTCCGTTGTCGAGTCAGTATAGGACGGGGTGGCAGGATCGTCAAACGCGCCGGGCCAGGGCACGTCGCCTGACGCAAGGGCGCCGCATAGGGGCGGACCACCGCGTCCGCCGGCCGGGGGGCAGGCACAGTGGCCTGCCCCTACACGGACGTCGAGGGCCGCGGGCGACGGGAGGGAGCGGGCGCCTGAAGACGCCCGCTGAAGGCCTTCGGCCGAATCACCATGCGCGGCACTCTCTCTGGCAACCGAAGGGATCTGTCTGGCGTCGGTAGAAGGTCAGTTGTCCTGGAATCCCGGGGTAGGGGCGGCGCGGAGGGCTTCAGCCCGGAGCCCCGCCCCTACCCAGACCTCCCTGATTGCGCAGAGGCCGATGCGCACGGCTACCCGGCCGAAGGCCTTGAGCGCTAGGCACCGCGAAGCCGTGTCCGCGGGCGGCATCAGTCCCCCGCTCTGCCAGGCCGACCGGATCAGCTTGCCGAAGGGTGGGCTTTCCCCCGGTACCTGGGGGGTTCAGCCCCCGGCGCGCCCCCGGGGCAGGCACGGGATGCGTCGATTGCTGGTAGGGGCGGACGACCCCGTCCGTCCGCCGGGGGCAGGCGCGGTGGCCTGCCCCTACACGGACGTCGAGGGCGTGCGCTGAAGACAGACCGAGGACGGCTTTGCGTGAGGCTCCGCTGCCGCTCCCGCTGCCGTTGTCCCCGCCTGGGATTTGGTATAGCATGCGGCCACTCAGGCCCGAGCTAGCGTAACCGCTCCCGCTCTCCGGCAGGCATCGGGTAGCGAGGTTGCCGAGCGAGAGCTGTACGAACCAACCAGGCCACCTAGGAGGCCCTCAGATGGACAAGGTGAAGGTAGCCCTCATCGGTGCTGGCGCGATGGCGAACGGAGTGCATTACCCTTCGTTGGCCGAGATGGACGACGTGGAGATGGCGGCGCTCTGCGATCTGATCCCCGAGAAGCGCGAGGAAACGGCCCGCCGGTTCGGCATTCCCCGCACCTACTCTGACTACCGGGAGATGATCGAGAAGGAGAACCCCGACGCGGTATACGTGCTCATGCCGCCCCATCACCTGTTCGACGTCGCCGCCTACTGCCTCCAGCAGGGCAAGCACGTGTTTGTCGAGAAGCCCCCTGCGGTCACCACCTTCCAGACCCTGGAGCTGGCCAACTGGGCAGCGCAGAAGAACTGCATCACCATCGTAGGCTTCAACCGCCGGTTCATCCCTCTGATGGTGCGGGTCCGAGATATGCAGCGGGAAGCGGGCGCGCTCAACCTGGGCGTTTCCACCTTCTACAAGGCCCAGCCCGACGCCCTATACTACAATGGCGCCATTGACGTCCTTCACTGCGACGCCATCCACGCCGTGGATGCCCTGCGCTGGATGGGCGGTGACGTCTTCGCCGTGGCCTCGGCCGTGGGGGCGAGCGGCTCGCCGCGCCTGAACCGGTGGCTTGCGGTGATGGAGTTCGAGGACGGGGGCACGGGAGTGCTGCTCACCAACTGGGATTCCGGCACTCGGGTGCATACCTTCGAGCTTCATGCCCCTGGCTTTGCCGCCTTCGTGAGTCCCGATCCGGGTGGACAGGCGGTGATCTACCGCGCCGGCAAGGAGACCCTCACCATCACCACCGAGGAAGCGGCCGAGAGCGACCAGCGGCATCACCTCTACGGGTTCTACGGCGAGAGCCGTCACTTCATCGACTGCATCAAGGAAGGCGTCGAGACCGAGTGCGGATTCGCGGATGCGGCCCAGAGCATGGCGCTGGCGGACGACATCCTCGCTAGCTGCCTGTAGGGGGTACCATGCCCGAGCGAAAGATACTCTACCTCCCGCCTCGGTCGCTCTCGAAGGACATCCTTTCTGACGAGGCCCGGCGCATCCTGGAGAGCCTGGGGCAGGTGATCTGGAACGAGACCGACGAGAACCTGACCGCCGAGCAGGTGCGAGAGCTGCTGCCGGGGGTGGAGGCAGTGGTGACGTCCTGGGGCTCGGTGCCTCTCACGGCCGAGCTGCTCGAGGCGGCTGACTCCCTGCGCATCGTGGGGCACGCGGCCGGAACCGTGAAGCACCTCATGGGCAAGGAGGGCTATGACCGGGGCATCGTGATGCTGAGCGGAGCCCCGGTGATCGCTGACTCGGTGGCCGAGTGGACCGTCTGGGCCATGCTGAGCGCTCAGCGCGACCTGTACCGCTACGAGCACCGGATGAAGGTCGAGCGGGGCTGGAAGCGACCGGAGGACGGCTGGGGACAGGAGCTCTACTACAAGAAGGTAGGCATCATCGCCGCCAGCATGGTCGGCAGGAGGGTGCTCAAGCTGCTTGGCCCCTGGAACTGCGACCTCATGGTCTACGACCCCTATCTCAGCGAAGCAGGGGCGGCGGAGCTGGGTGCCCGCAAGGTTGAGCTGGACGAACTGATGTCAACGGCCGACATCGTCTCCGTCCATGCCCCTTCCACGCCCGAGACGGAGAAGATGCTGGGAGCGGCCCACTTCGCCGCTATGA
Organism: Anaerolineae bacterium; assembly: GCA_050945695.1. Lineage (GTDB taxonomy): Bacteria > Chloroflexota > Anaerolineae > DRVO01 > DRVO01 > Ch71. The sequence continues at coordinate 11,018 of JBMNTK010000128.1, forward strand.
AGGACGGGGCACTCTTCATCAACAGCGCCCGCACCTGGGTCCTGGATGAGGACGCACTGATTGAGGAGCTGAAGACGGGCCGCATCCGCGCCGTGCTGGACGTGTTCGGCAAGGAACCGCTCCCTGCCGATAGCCCACTGCGGGATCTGCCCAACGTGTTTCTCACTCCGCACGTGGCCGGCGCCACCCAGGAGTCTCGGTCGCGGCTGGTGGAGGCGATCGCCCGCGATATGGCCCGCTTCTTCGCCGGCGAGCAGCCCCAGATGGCGGTAACCTGGGAACGACTGCAGATCATGGCGTAGTTCGATCGCGTTGTGGCGCGACGGCTTGGTTACTTCGGCCTCAGGTCCGGGGACGTTCGGGCCTGAGGCCCGCTCATTAGGATAGGGAAGCCCAAGGCGACTGTGGAACGTTACGACGTCATCATCATCGGCGCGGGGGTGGTAGGAGCCCTGTGCGCCCGCGAGTTGGCGCGATATGACCTGCGAGTGCTGGTGCTGGAGAAGGGCTCCGACGTCTGCAGCGGCGCCAGCAAGGCCAACTCGGGGATCGTCCATGCCT
>JBMNTK010000129.1:0-11427 GCA_050945695.1 Anaerolineae bacterium
CCTGGCCCATGGGGGAGGGGGCGTGACTCAGTCATCAATGGTCACGGACTCGTTGACCTGGATGGGTTCCGGGCCGCAGGCGACCCGCACGACCGCGCCGTGGATGGTGCGGGCGTCGTCTGAGGCCAGGAAGAGGGCTAGTCTAGCCACCTCGATGGGTTGGGGCAAGAGAGCGGGGTCCTCGAGTGGGTAGCGGCGGGCACGCAGGAGGGTGGCCACGGGGCCGGGGCAGATGGTGTTGACGGCAATGCCGTAGGGGCCCAGTTCCTTGGCTATGGAGTCGGCGAACCCGATGACTGCGTGCTTGGCGGCGCTGTAGGCGGAGCGCCGCACCGAGCCCTGGAGGCCGGAGATGGAGGCGACATTGATGATACGGCCGCTGCGGCGGGCGATCATCGAGGGCGCGACGGCCTGGGTGCACAGGAACACGCCCTTGATGTTGACATCGAAGGTGAGGTCCCAGTCTTCCTCGGTGATTTCGAGCATGAGCTTGTGCCTGGTCAGGCCGGCGTTGTTGACCAGGACGTCTATCTGGCCGAAGCGGTCCAGAGTGGTCTGCGCCAGGTTGACGGCATCCGCCTTCTTGGACACGTCCGTGGGTACGGCCAGGGCCTCAGCGCCGGAGTCGCGCAGGTCCTGGACGACTGCTTCCAGAGCGTCGCTGCTGCGGGCTGCCAGCACGACCTTGGCGCCTACCTGGGCGTAGAGCTTGGCGATGGCCAGGCCAATGCCACGGCTGGCGCCGGTAACGATAGCAACTCGACCGTCTAGTCTCATCGTGCCTCCCCAGTGCTGCCCGGGCGACTGGGCGGCGTGCGCCCAATGGCCGCTGCCGGAATGGATGGGAAGCATGATAGCACGGGCCGGGGGGCAGGCGTCCAGACGAGGGTTACAGAGTGGAGGCGCCGGGGAGGGTGGCGGGGAAATGGGCGTATTTAAGATAATGTGTATTATCTAAACTGACCCCGGTATCGCTATCCGCGGGCCAGGGTGCCCGCAAGGCTCGGTGTGAGGCGATATCGCGTGGCCCGCGCTGAGCTCACGAGGAAGCGGTTCGCCATACGAGACTGAGGCCCGCGCAGTCAGGCCCTGTGCGTCGCTCAGGCTGCGTATCTGTTGGCCGCCTGCACACGCCGACCAGGCACCCGGCGCCCGGCCGGCTCGCTGGGCCGATTGGAGCTGGGCGCTCCGAGCCAATACGCACGCATCATTTGCCAGATACGTACCAAGGCCGCACCGGCGAGTTCGGCCGACCATGCCGGTTCTCCGACGTCCTGAGCGGCGCGTGTGCCAGGCCCTTGGCGGTCCGAAGCCCCCCGTTCACCAAGGATCGGAGCCGGCTGGTCGGTTATGTCCCTAAATGTAGTGTTGAATATTACTGAGCCGCGGCAGCAATAAGACGGCCATATTAGCAGTGCGGGCTCTCGGCTACGCCTGCGTCCCTTGCCAGCGCCGCAGGGTCTGAGCGTTGATGGCCACGATCACTGTGCTTAGCGACATGAATAGTGCGCCCAGGGCTGGGCTGAGCACGATCCCCCAGGGAGCCAACACTCCCGCCGCCAGGGGCAGCGCTACCACGTTGTAGCCCGTGGCCCAGAGGAGGTTCTGGCGCATCTTGGCGTAGGCCGCGCGGCTGAGCTCGATCACGTTCACCGCATCCAGCGGGTCAGACTGCACCAGAATGATCCCTGCTGACTCGATGGCCACGTCCGTGCCGCTCCCGATGGCGATGCCGACGTCGGCCCGGACCAGCGCAGGGGCATCGTTGATCCCATCGCCCACCATGGCTACCCGCTTGCCCTGGGCCTGGAGGCGGCTCACCAATTCGTCCTTGTGTTCAGGAAGCACCTGGGCGAAGTACTGGTCAATGCCCAGCTCGTTGGCCACTGCCCGGGCCACCGCCTCGCTGTCGCCGGTCACCATGGCCACCTCTAGGCCCATCTCGTGCAGCCGCTCCACCGCTCGGTAGCTCTCGGGTCGGATGACGTCGGCCAGGGCAAAGGCGGCTTCCACCTGGGACTCCCCGACCAGATACACTACCGTCTGTCCCCGCTGGCCCGCCTCCTGGGTGAAGCGCGCCAGCTCCGCCGGCACCTGCAACTCCAGCTGCTCCAGGAGCCGGGGCCCACCCACGTAGAACGTCTGCCCCTGGGACTGGGCGCGCACCCCCCGGCCCTTGAGGGCCTCGAAGCCGGTTACCTTAGGCAGGCTGAGCCCGCGCTCCGCCGCAGTGTGTCGGATCCCTTGGGCCAGAGTGTGTTCGGAGTCGCCCTCTACAGCCGCGGCAAGCGCCAACGCCTCGTCTTCGGACAGCCGGCCAGCGCTGACCATCCCCACCACCCCGAAGCGTCCCTCGGTGAGGGTCCCGGTCTTGTCGAAGAGCACCACGTCCACCTCGCGGGCCTCTTCCAAGGCCAGCCGGTCGCGGACGAGGATGCCGCCCTTGGCCCCGATGGTAGTGGTGATGGCCACTACCAAGGGGATGGCCAGGCCCAGGGCGTGCGGACAGGCGATCACCAGCACGGTGGCCACCCGGGCCACCACCCCGACCCCAAACCCCTCGGCCAAGGTCCAGGCGATCGCTGTGAGGGCGGCCACGCCCAGAGCGATATAGAAGAGCCAGGCCGCCGCCCGGTCGGCCAGCAACTGGGTGCGAGACTTGCTCTGCTGCGCCTGTTCCACCAGGCGCATGATGCCGGCTAGGGCGGTCCTCTCGCCCGTCGCCGTCACCCGCACCCGCAGGCTTCCTTCCCCGTTGATGGAGCCCCCGATCACCGTGTCCCCCGGTCGCTTTGGTACCGGCCGGGACTCCCCGGTGATCATGGCCTGGTTCAGGTGCGACTCCCCTTCCACCACCTCCCCGTCAGCGGGGACGCTAGCCCCCGGGCGCACCAGGACCAGGTCGCCGAGGGACAGCGCCCCGACCGGCACCGTCTCGCATGAACCGTCAGGCCGCAGCCGCTCCGCCGTGTCGGGCAGGAGCTTGGCTAGCTCCCCCAGGGCACCCGAGGCCTGGCGAACGCTGCGCATCTCCATCCAGTGCCCCAGCAGCATTATGTCGATTAGGGTCACCAGTTCCCAGAAGAACGTCTCTCCGGTCGGCAGGAAAAGCGCCGCCAGGCTGTAGGCGAAGGCCACAGTGATGGCCAGGGAGATCAGGGTCATCATTCCCGGCTGGCGGTTCCGGAGTTCGGGCACGGCCATGCGCAGGAAGGGCACTCCCCCATAGAGGAAGATGACTACCGACAGGGCCGGGGCCACCCACTCGCTACCCGGGAACTGGGGCGCCGTGATGCCCAGGCGTTCCTGGATGAACGGGCTGTAGAGCAGCACCGGCACCGACAGGACCAAGCAGACCCAGAAGCGCCGGCGGAATATCTCCTCGTGACCGGTGTGGTCGGCGTGGGCCCGGCCCTCACCATGCTCCGGAGGGTGCGATACCTCGCGGCCGTGGACGCTGTGGTCCATGGTCTCGTGCTGGTGAGGCGCTCCGTGGTCCTGGTGCCCCTGATGAGAGGACCGACTGTCGTGACCCTGCATAACGGCTTCTCCTAGGACTACAGACCAACGATGGTAGGGAGCGGCGGCTCGGATCTGGCGGATGCCGCCGTGTATGTGCCGAGGGCCAGTCTAGTCACGCGCTCGCTGCCCGTCCACACGCCGCGCTGGTGTCCGACAAGAACAAAGGACCAGGGGCTTACGAGTCCCCTGGTCCTTTCGGAGCCATAGCGGGCAGACGAGCCGAGTGTTACGACACCGTCCGCCGGCAGGCCGCCACGATGTCTGCCACTCCCATCCCCCAACGGTCGAGGAGCGGCTCGTAGGGCCCGGTCTCGGTGAAGGTGTCGCGGATGCCTACCATCCGCATGCGAGTGGGCCGGCGCTCGGCCAGGAACTCGGCCACCGCGCCTCCCAGGCCCCCCACCACCGAATGCTCTTCCACCGTGACTATGGCCCCCGTCTCGGCCACCTGCAGAAGCAGTCCCTCGTCCAGAGGCTTGAGGGTGGGCATGTTCACCACTGTGGCCGATATCCCCTCGGAGGCCAGCTCCTCAGCTGCCTCCAGGCACCGGGAAAGAAGCACCCCGCAGTTCACGATGGCCACATCTCGGCCTTCGCGGAGCACCGTCCCCTTACCGATCTGGAAGCGGTAACCGGAGGGCATCACGTCCGGCACATCCGCCCGGCTCAGGCGCAGGTACACCGGCCCGTCGTGCTCGGCCACGGCCGGGACACAGGCAGCCCCCTCCACCCCATCGGCCGGCACGACCACGGTGAGGTTGGGGAAGGACCGCATGACGGCCAGGTCGCAGATGGAATGGTGGGTGGGACCGTCCTTGCTGTCGGACAGGCCCCCGTAGGCCCCTATCAGCTTCACGTTGGTGCGGGCGTAGGCCACGCAGGTTCGCACCTGCTCGGCGGCCCGCAGGGCCAGCAGGAAGGCGAAGGTGTGGGCGAACGGGATCATGCCTCCCAGGGCCAACCCCACTGCCACGTCCACCATCCCCGCCTCAGTGATGCCTACGTTGTAGAAGCGGTCCGGGAAGCGGTCTCCGAAGTAGCGGCTACGGGTGGAAGCTGACACGTCTGCATCCAGGACGACCACTCGCTCATTGGCCGCCCCGTACTCGGCCAGGGCCCGGCCGTAGGTATCTCGCATCTCAGGCATTTAGTTCCTCCAAGGCACACGCCAGCTCCTGGTCATTGGGAACCCGCCCGTGCCAGGCCGCCTTGCCCTCCATGAAGCTGCATCCCTTGCCCTTGGTGGTGTGGGCAATGATGATCGTGGGCCGGTCATGTATCCTCTGGGCCAGGTCCAACCCCTCCAGCACCTGACGGACGTTGTGCCCGTCCACCTCCACCGTGGCCCATCCAAACGCCCGCCACTTATCGGCCAGAGGCTCCAGGGGCAGGATCTCGTGCACCGGACCATCCAGCTGTACGTCGTTCTGGTCTAGAATACAGGTGAGGTTGCTGAGGCCGTACTTGGCGGCGATGAGCGCTCCCTCCCAGACCACGCCGGCCTGGACCTCTCCGTCTCCCAGGAGCACGTAGGTGCGCCAGTCCTTGCGGGCACGGCGGGCGCTCAGCGCCAACCCCGCCCCAACGGCCACCCCGTGACCCAGAGCTCCCGAGGTCATCTCCACCCCCGGCGTCTTGAGCCGGTCAGGGTGACCCTGCAGGCGGGAGTCCAACTGGCGCAGGGTCTCAAGCTCCTCCACCGGGATGAACCCCCGCCGAGCTAGCGCGGCATAAAGCACAGGCGCGGCGTGGCCTTTGGAGAGGATGAAGCGGTCCCGGTCGGGCCAGGATGGATCTTGGGGGTCCAGTCGCAGGCGCTGGAAGAAGAGGGCGGCGATGATCTCCGCGGCCGAGAGCGACCCGCCCGGGTGTCCCGAGCCGGCACAGTGGGTCATTTGGAGCACGTCACAGCGCAGCTGCCGGGCGCGCTCCTCCAGTTCGGCGATCAGAGTCTCCGAGTACATAGGCTCTCCCTGCAAGCCATTCGGGCACCCCGCGGGGTGCCACCATATTGGACGATGTGGAGCAAGGGGTACAGGTTAGAACGGAAGCGCGCTCAAGACAAACCGCAGCGACCGCTGGTGAACGCGGCCTTGCCCAGGCGCTCAACCCGAGGCATGCCGCGTATAACCGCGATTTTGATGGCCCCTTCATAATCCCCTGCTAGACTGGAGGCGATGTCCGGACTGCCCAGGCGAACGGCGGTCCACCCTGACTGTTAGTGTGGGCTCGCCTCGTGCGAGCGGGAGGAAGGCAAGCATGAGAAAGGTCGTTAGTAGCGTGTTGGTTGCGCTCGTACTCGTACTGCTGGTCGCGTTCTCGGCAGCGGCGCAGGGGCCCGACGTGACCGGTTGTGGCAACCTGCCTACCCACGAGGAGGTCACGGCGGCCCTGACCACCATCCAGGCGGAGGACAACGGTGGTTTCGGATTCCACATGTGGGCCTCGCTCGTCAACCGGGATGGTACAGTCTGCGTGGTCACCCGAAGCGGTGAGCCTGGTGAGCAGTGGCCGGGCAGCCGCGTGATATCGGCTCAGAAGGCCTACACTGCTAACGCCTTCAGCCTGCCTGGGCTGGCTCTGTCCACGGCCAACCTCTACAACCTGGTCCAGCCTGGCAACTTCCTCTACGGCCTTCAGTTCAGCAACCCCGTGGACCCGACGGTAGCCTATGCCGGGCCAGCCGGCGCCTGGGGCACTGCCCAGGACCCACTGGTCGGTAACCGGGCCGGCGGAATCAACGTGTTTGGCGGAGGACTGGCCCTCTATGACCAGAACGGCCAGCTCGTCGGGGGCCTGGGAGTGAGCGGCGACAGCGCCTGCGCCGACCACATCATCGCCTGGAAGCTGAGGGACACTCTCGGGCTTGACTTCGTCAGCTCGGGGGTCAGCCCGACCGGCGACGACAACATCATCTTCGGCCTGGACAATGCCTATGGGCACCCCGAGTGCGGCCTCGGTGAGCTGGAGATCGCTCCCAACTTGCCCACCACGCACCCCATCTCTCAGGCCGGCCAGACGGTGACCGAGGTGGTGGCCTTCGACGCTGCGGCGGGCGAACTCCCCGAGGGCATCGCTGTGGACGCGCAGAACACCGTCTACGTGGGCCTGGCGCCAATCGGCGAGATTCGGACCATCTCCCCGACCGGAGAAGTGGCGACCTACGCCACCCTCCCCGACCCGGGAGAAGGCAACATGACCGGGCTGGCGCTGGACGCTGCAGGCAGGCTCTATGTAGCACTGGCCGGCTCGACGCCAGATTCGAACGGGCTCTTCCTGGTGAGCAAGGGCGGCGCCTCCGTCGAACGGCTGGCCGGGTTCGAGGTTGGCTCCTTCCCCAATGGCATCGCCTTCGATGCGGCTGGCAACACGTACGTCACCGACCCCAGCGGCGGACGGATCTGGCGGGTTGACCCCACGGGCAATGCCACCGTCTGGGCCGAGGGAGACCTGCTCGCGGGCCAGCGCTTCGGGGCCAACGGGGTTGTACTGGATGAGGCCGGGGCCAACTTCTACGTCGCCAACACCGAGGCCGGTCACATCGCGCGCATACCGCTGCAGGCCGATGGCACCGCCGGCACTGCCGAGGTGTTCGTGGCTGACAAGCGGCTCGTGGGCGCGGATGGGCTGACCTTTGGCCCGGACGGCAACCTGTACGTGGCCGTCAACGGCCAGGACGCCATCGTGAGGGTGTCCCCCGAGGGTGAGATCACTGTCGTGGCCCAGGGCGGCATACTCCAGAATCCGGCCAGCCTCGCCTTTGGCAGCGGGGACCAGGCCGGCACGCTCTACATCACCAACGCTGCTTTCGGGCGTAGCACCGAGGAGGCAGCGCCCGGGGTGGTGAGCATCCAAGTGCAGTAAGGCTGAGGCTATCCGACGGACTCCGCGATCCAGGACTCCGTTGGATTGCTGCGTCGCACAAACAGACGCCACGGAAGCATTCCCGTGGCGTCTGTCTGTGCATTGTGCCGGGCTGCCCCGAACGTTCCTGGTCGGCGCTGGACAAAGAGGTTCGTATAGGGTAAACATCCGTCGCCCACGCAAGTGAACCTAGGAGCGTAGACGGTGGCCAAGATCCTGCACTTCGCCGACTTGCACCTTGACACCAGCTTCCTGAGCATAGCGACCAGTGGCCGAGTGGCTCACCGTCCGCGCCAGGCGCTGCGGGAGTGCCTGGGACGGATCGTGGACCTGGCCCTGGAGCGCCAGGTGGACCTGGTCACCATCGCTGGGGACCTGTATGAGCACGGCCGGCGCAGCGCTGACACCGGCAACTTCATCCGGGACGAGCTGGCACGGCTCCATCCCATCCCGGTCCTGATCGCGCCGGGAAACCACGACCCCTTCACCCCCGAATCGCTGTACCGTACCCAGTCGTGGCCGAGCAACGTGGCCATCGCCGACACGGCCGACCTGCAGCCCTTCCCGATCAATGGGGATGTCGAGATCTGGACGGCCGCGTTCACTGCCGGGCAGCGGGCCGAGTCACCCCTGCCAGGCTTCACCCTGCCCGCTCCCGGCGGCGGGAAACGGCTGCTCCTGCTGCATGCCAGCATCTTCGAGGATGACACTCGCCACTGTCCGGTGGCCCCGGGTCAGGTGAGAGCGGCCGGGTTCGACGGGGCCCTGCTGGGCCACATCCACAACTGCCAATACTCCCGGCCTGACGAGAGGGTCTATTACCCGGGAAGCCCAGAGCCTCTCAACTTCGGCGAAGAGGGCGACCACTCCGTGATGCTGGTGGACACCGATGGCGACGGGCTGGCAGTAGAACGAGTGCCGGTCAACAGCATGCGCTACGCCACCCTGCACCTTGACATCACCGAGATGGACACCATCGAGCAGGTACGGAGCGAGATCGTAGCCCGGGCCCGCGAGCGAGATCTGCTGGACGCCATCACCAGGGTGTCCCTGGAAGGACATCAGCATCCTGACATCAACCTGGACGTGGAGTCGCTGGCCAGTTCTCTCGCCCAGTGCTTCACGTTCTTCGTGGACTTGGTTGATGAGACGCATCCACCCTATGACTTCCAGATGGAAGCCCAGGGGTTCAACACCAGGGCTCGCTTTGTGAAAGCATTGCTCGACCAGATGAACCGGGCGGCCGATCCCAAAGAGCGCGAACTGCTGGAAGAGGCGCTGGTGTTGGGGCTTCGCGCATTCGAGGGTCTCCCCCTGGCGCCCCGCCAGCGGACGATGACGGGAGGGGCAGAGTGAGGCTCAACACGCTTCGGGTACACGGCTTTGGGAAGCTCAGAGACGTCTGCCTGGACTTCTCCCCCGGGGTGAACCTCATTGTAGGCGAGAACGAGTCCGGCAAGTCCACCCTGCAGCAGGCTCTGGTGGCCTCCCTGTTCGGCTTCTACGACTACAAGACTAGTGGCGGAGCCTCCAGGGTGCAGCAGGATGCGGAGGCCCGCTACCGGCCCTGGGATCCCGGGGCGCCCTACCGGTGCACCGTGGACTACTGCCTCGATGACGGCTCTGCATACCGTATTGACCGCACCTTCGACGGCGCGAAGACGCAGGTTTCCCTCCGAGACACCGGGATCGGCGAGCCGCTGGTGCCCGGCAGACTGGAGGTCAGCAGCCGGGGTGCGATGCAACCCGTCCACCAGCAGCAGTACATAGGGATGTCGAAGGAGGTGTTCTCCAACTCTGCCTGTGTAGACCAGGGCAAGCTCCGACAGCTGAGCAGCCCGACCTCCCTGACCGAAGCGGTGGCGAAGTCCCTGGACTCGGATGAGGCCGACGTGTCCGCCAAGGCGGCCATCGCCGCCCTCGACGAGGCTTTCCGAAAGCAGGTTGGGATCCGCGCCAAGTCCACCGCCTTGGGTGTGGCCAAGAGCCAGCTGGATGAGGCCGAGAGACAGCTGGCGGCGTGGGATCGGGCCATCGAGAGGCTGGAGGCCAGCATCCGCGAGGAGGCCAAGCGCGTGCAGGAGCGGGAAGCGCTCCAGCGGCGGTGGACCCACCTGGAGGCCCAGCGGCTTCGGCAGCGCGCCCAAGAGCTGGCCCAACTGATGGCGCAGTTGGACGAGCTGGTCGCGCGCCTGGCGGAGAGTGAGAAGGAGCGTCAGGAGCTTTGTGCCTATGCCCAGTTTCCGGTAGAGCTCCGTGACCGGCTCCTCGAGCTTCGTTCCGAACTCAGCCGCCTGGGCCAGCACATCGAGCAGCTGCGGGAGCGTCAAGCCCGAGAGGCCGACGAGGTCAGCGCCTGGCGGCAGAGTCTGGCGGAAGCCGAGGCCGTCGCGGACGAGTTGCAGTCCCTGAGCTCGTTCCCCGCCGAGGAAGAGGGCCGCTACCGCGCCCTAAGTGGCGATTGGATCGCCCGCGTGCAGCGTCTCAGGGACGCAGAGGCAGAGTGCAACCAGGCCGCAGCGGTGCCACCCGCGCCCGCCGGCCCCCGGATGTCGCCGGTCATGATGGGTGCCGCCGCAGCCGTCGCCTTAGGCCTGGTGCTGCTGGGCGTGTTCTTGAACCAGGTGCCCCTGTTCCTCGTCCTGGCCGTGGCGGCCCTGGCGGTCTTCGTACTGCTTGCCAGGCGGCCGGGTTCCGCCAGCGTAGCGGAGGTGCCGGTCGAGCTGGTCGAGGAGCTGGAACGGGCGACAGCGGGTGAACGGGAGAGTCGGGAGGCGCTACGCGCCTTTCTCAGGCAGGCTGGCATAGAGAGCGAGTCCCTCCAGGCCGGGATGGACGCGTATGAGCGCATGCTGGTCGGGCGGCGTCGTCTACAGGAGGCTGAAGAGCAAGCGGAAAGGAGCCGTCGCGAGCTGGAAGCGCTGCAGGCTCATGACCAGGAGCTGGCCCAGGCCGAGGAGAGCGAAAGGCACAGCCTAGCTGAGTTCCGGGAGCTACTTGCCCGTGCCGGGGTGGTAGCGGAAGACCGAGAGCAAGGCTGGGAAGAGTACGAAGCGGGCGTGAAGAAGCAGCGCCAGTTGCGGGCGCTGGACGAGACCATCCGCACCGACCGTCGCGAGCGCGAGCTCCTCCTGTCAGGCCGCACTCTCGAGTCCCTGGAGGCGGAGGTGCGAGAGATAGAACGCCAGCTGGAAGCCCTACCCCAAACCATCTCACTGGCAGAGGAAGCAGAGCTCGAGCACGGAGACCAGGAGCAGCTGGAGCGCCAGATTCAGGAAGCTGACATCGCCATCGCAGAGCTCCGGCGTGAGATCGCTCTGGGGATGCCGCAGGGTCCCGCCCGAGGCGAACTCGAGGAAGAGGTGGCGCGGCTTCGGGCGGAGGTGGAGCGGCTGGAGCGGTTCGGCAAGGCCCTGCAACTGGCCTCGAAGGAGATCGCCGAGGCAGCCAAGAGAGCCCGTCAGGACTTCGTGCCCAGGCTCAACGAGACCATGGGCAAGACGCTAGGCCTGATCACCGGGGATCGCTACACCCAGATTGCCCTGGAGCTGTCCGACAAGGAGGTGGCGATCAAGGTTACAGATCCCGAGACGCTCAGGGAGGTTGATGTTGACCACCTCAGCCTAGGGACCGTCGAGCAGTGCTATCTCTGCCTGCGCCTGGCGATCGCGGAGGTCGTAAGCGGAACCGGCGAGAGCCTGCCCCTGCTCCTCGACGATCCCTTCGTAAACGCTGATCAGCCGCGCCTACAGAGGATGCTCGAGTTCCTGCGGAAGCTGGGGCGCGAGCGTCAGGTCCTCTTCTTCACCAAGGACTGGTCCATCGTGGAGTGGTTCCAGAAGGACGGCGAGGGACCCGAGAGCCTGAAGGTAATCACTCTGCCGGCGACGAGCTCGGCCAAGGCTTCCGGGCTCGAGGGGGCAGCCCCAATGTCGCAGGAAGTCGCAGGCGGGGGCCTCTAGGCAACAGAAAACGCCGGCTCGATGGTGAGCCGGCGTAGTTAGTGATGGAATACAAAAGGGACTCCTTGGCGATGACCTA
>JBMNTK010000130.1:0-11421 GCA_050945695.1 Anaerolineae bacterium
TTCTCGGTGAACCGCGCCACCCCTTCCTTGACCGCCTCGACGTGCTGGCCACCGTAGTGGCCCATCACCACCACCATGGCCTTGAAGCCCTCTTCGTAGAGGTTCTCCAGGTGCTCGTAGACGTACTGGGTGACCAGGCCGCGCGAGAACTCCAGGGTATGCCGAAAGCCACCCCACGGCTTCATGGTCTGGTAACCACAGTAGACCGGAGGCAGGACTACTCCTCCCGTCTCGCGGCACAGTTCCAGGGTCAGGTAGTAGGCCTTGAGGGTGTCCAGTCCTGTCGCGTTGTGCACCCCGTGCCATTCGTGCGATCCCCAGACCAGGTATGCAAGTGGGGTTTCGCGCAGTATGTCATTGATCTGGTGAGGCCTGAGTTCCTCGTACTTCATGCGTCGCCTCCGGTTTCGTTGGCCTGCATCCCCATCACGGCCCAAACTGCAAGCCGGTCCGCCACGCTTGCCTGGGGCGGACCGGCTGAATGGCATAGCTTGAGTGCCCGAGGCGGGCTAGGCGCGCACCTTCTCCACCGCACCTACGACCAGCGCTTCGAACTCCGTCATCGCCTTGACGAATCCATCCGCCGTCGCCACCAAGGGCGGGTACGCGGCGTACTCCGCCGGCGACTGTCCATCCTCATCGTAGGCCTGCCGGAAGTAAGGCACCCGCCTCAGCTTCTCGATCACCTCGGCCGGCACCGGCTCGTCTATGTGGTTGCAGATCTCCTCACCCCGGTAGGCCAGGATGAACTCCTCGATGATATTGGGGAAGATGGTGAGCACCACATCCCCGCCGGCGAACTTCTCCAGATGCCAGATGCGCGTCTTGCCGTCCTCTTTGGGCCCAACGCGCATAGATGCTGCCAGCAGCTTGGTGCTGTAGCCCCGCTGCTTGTAGATCTGGTAGGCCTTCTTGAACACCGCCACCCCGGCCCAGCGCAGGTCCGTCTCGCTCAGCTCCACGCCGGCGGCCGCCGCCTGCTCCTTGAAGGCGGGATGGTCCTCGAAACGCCCCAGCATCATCGTAGCGCAGGAGCGCCAGGCCGACAGGTCCACACCGTTGGCCTCGGCCTCTTTCTTGCCCGCTTCTGCCGCCTCGGCCAGGGCAATCAGCTGCGAGACGGTATAGGCCAGGGTGAGATTGGTGGGCACACCCCGGGCCGCCAGCTGCTGCACGCCCTTGATGCCCTCGGCCGTGCCTGGCATCTTGATCATGATGTTGGGGGAAGCAGCGTTGAGCTCGACCGCCTGCGCCACCATGGCTTCGGTGTCGTGGCTGAGGCGCGGGTCCACCTGAGCGCAGATGTAGCCATAGCGCTTGCCCGAGGCCTCGAACACCGGCATGAGCATCTCCGCTCCCCGGCGCGCCACCTCTCTGAAGGTCTCCCAAGCTACCCGCTCCGGCGACCACTCAGGATGCTGGCGAGCGGCGCTGATTGCCCACTGTTCGAACTCCGGCCAGTTGGCCTTGAGCGCCTGTAGGGCCAGGGGCTGATTGGTGGTGCTGCCACGCAGGTAGCCAGCAGCCGGCTGGCTGGGGTCATAGAGAGCCTGCAGGGCGCTGGCAATCTCCCTCCCATCGCTCGCAGCCTGCTTGGCCACGAACTCATCCCGCCAAGCGGCATAGATGAGAGGAGACGAATCAAACCAGATCTCCGTGTTCTCGCTGCAGCGCGCCAGGCTCTCCAGAGAGCTACGTTCCATGACTATCCTCCGTCTGTGCTCCGACAATCAACGTCGTCTCACCGCGATGCGGCCATTATGGCAGCATAGACTAGGGACAACAAGACCGCCCTTCGCCGCCAACAATGAGCACTGCTACAATCGGGCCATTCCCTCAGGAGGAAGAGCCATGCCAATGGTGAGAGTGAGCTGGTGGGCCGGGCGCACGTGCGAGGAAAAGAACCAGGTGGCGCGCGACATCACCGAGGCCATGAAGCGCATCGGCATCCCCGCGGAGGCTACGCAGATCGTCTTCGAGGACATCCCCAAGGAGAACTGGTGCATCGCCGGGGTCCCCGCCTCGGAGAGGCAGCCGGGACCGAGGTCGTAGGAACGTCCGAGCCGGACGCAGACAGGTCGCGTCCGGCTCGGTACCATCAACCAGGCTCTGAAGCGGTGGGATCCCGGGGAACCCACTCCCGCCGCACCGGTCATCCCACGTCCGGCCCCCACCACTCCCGACGTACCGCCAGCTTGCGGCCATCGGTGAAGCCGTCATCCCGCTTGCTCAGCACATCCACGAGCCGCTCACGCCAGAGCTCTACTCGGTCGGCGCACTGACCTTCCTTAGCCAGATCCCGCAACTCCCCCCGGTCCTGGCGCAGGTCGAAGAGCTGCTCCTCGCCCGTGTAGGGGAAGTAGATGTACTTCTCTCGGCCATCGGTGAGGTATTGCATGGCCGGCTCTATCGCGTAGCAGGGGGAGTGCTCGCCGTGCAGGTACTCCCGCCAGGGCTCGCCCCGCGCTGCCGCCAGGACGCTCCGCCCGGTCATCCCTTCCGGCCCCGGTATGCCCAGGATGTCCAGGATGGTGGGCATCACGTCCTGCTTGCCGACCACCGGCTCGAACCGCCCTACTGGCCCTTCGTACCAGGAAGGGTAGCGCAGAAGGAAGGGTATCCGAGCTGACCCCTCGTAAGCGTACGTCTTGCGGTGCAGATTGTGGTCGCCCAGCATGTCGCCATGGTCGGCCACGAACACGATCAGGGTGTTGTCCAGCAGCCTGTCTAGCGCCAACCGCTCCATCAGGTAGCCGAACTGGTAGTCAATGTGGGTCACCACGCCCATGTATGCTGCCCGGGCGCGGTACGTCTGCTCGTCGGTGAGCTTGCCGTACCATGCCCGTCGGTCCAGCCCCGGGTTGGGTGCCGCGTACCTATCGGCCCAATCGCCTACTGGCACCGCTGGCTGCGGCCGACCAGCGTACATGTCCCAGAAGAACTCGGGCGGGTCATACGGGGAGTGGGGTCGCATGCACGAGACCCACAGGAAGAAGGGCTTGGTGGGGTCTCGCCGGCGCAGCATCTCTAGCGCGGTCGCGATGGTCCAGTTGGTCGGATGCAGATACTCGTCCAGGTTCCACGTACGGGCCGTCCAGCCGTTGGCGTCCACGCCATGGGAACGCTCGTGGGCCGTGGGGCCTACCTTCTCCTTCAGCCAGTCCCAGTAGTCGTCGGCTTCCGGCACCAAGTCATTGCACATGACCGAGTGAAAGCCATACAGCTTGCGCCGTGGGTGGAGGTTCCGAAAGCCCACGTTCAAGCAGTGGTATCCATTGTCCGCCAACACCTGGGCCAACGTGTTGCGCTCGTGCCACTCCTTGGATGAGTAGCCAATCAGCCCGTTGTGGTAGCTGCCCTTCCCCGAGAGCAGGCACCGCCTGGCGCCCGTGGTCGAGGGGATCTCGGTGTAGGCGTTGGGGAAGTAGAGCCCGTGCTGAATGAGGCTATCGAGGTTGGGCGTCTCCACCAGGGGATGCCCGGCGATGCTCAGGAAGTCTCCCCGATGCTGGTCGGTAGTGAATAGGAGTACGTTCGGACGCTGCTTGGTCTCCACTCGAGATACCCTCCAGTCTCAGTCAGGTCACTCCACCCACACCGGGCTGGCCCATCCCTGCTCGCCGTCCTCCTGCACCACCCGCAAGTAGTAGTACGTCGGCTCGTTGGGGGAGTCCGTCACCTCCAACCGCAGGTGATAGCCGGCACCGGTGACCGTATGCACGTCTTGGCCGTTCCTGACTATGGTAGCTTCCCGTATTGGGGCCGTCCCCACCGCCTCGGCGGTGATCCTCACCGGCTGACCGGTCCGCTGCAGGATGGACCCCATGGGATGCTCGTCCACCGAGAAGCTCAGCACCATGCGCGCCCCGGACGTGGCGTAGCAGCGCCGGTTCCACAGGGCCTCCCATATGCTTTCCCGGGTGTTGGCCTGCGCCAGCACAGCGGTGATCCCGGAGGGGAAAGCGTCCCAGATCCGCAGCCACGACCCCAGGCCCGGGTGTCCGGCGTGCTCGTCACCGGAGGCGATGAACCCCACCTTGTAACCGGCAGCCAGGGCATCCACGGCGAAATCGCCCCGGTAGTCGCGCTCCTGGCTCGGGAGCATCTGTCGCAGGCATCCCGGCCGCTCCGCACTGCCCCAGATGGAGTAGATCTCGAGCAGCCGCACCAACTCTGGGTCGTAGTAGGAGGTCACGCCCCGAGCGTGGCAGTGGATGGTGAGGATAGCCCCCAGGTCCCGCCATTTGGGGGCGATCTCCGCCAAGTCGGTGTATTGGCGCTTGGTGAGGTCGGTAGTGGCCCGGTAGAGGGGCGCCTCATCGCCGGGGAAGAGCACCACTTTGTCACCGTAGGCGTTGATGCGGGCATTGTGGGAGTACTCGTGAGCCAGGATGGTGGTGAAGCGGCCGGGCTGGTAGTAGCGCCTGGTGGCATCCTGGATGTCCAGCCAGTCCTGGTCAGATAGGTACTGGCTGTGGTCGCCTATGCCGCAGAAGTCCAGACGGGCCACATCACGGGCGAAGGTCATGTACTCATCCACGTTGCCCAGCCCGTCTGACAGCCTGGTGTGGCTGTGCAGGTCACCCCAATAGAGGGTGTAGGGGTGGTCCGGAGCGCTGAGCATGGGCAGGGAGCCCACCCGCCTGCCGTCACGCGTCTCGGCCAGCACCACCATAGGCCCCAAGCGCCCTACTTCCACCTCCGCCCAGCGCGCCGCGTCCTCAAGCACGCCCCAATCGGTCAGCACCCGGCCGTGCTGATCAACCAGGCGCACCTCCCCAAGCTCAGAGGAGGCGAGGTTGGCGAACCGGTCCAGGGCGGTCAGAGCGACCTGCGCCCTGCCCGGCCTCACCAAGGACGGGCCAGCCAGAAGGGCGCGCGCAGCCGGGCCGCCTCGGATCTCCAGGGTAGGAGAGTCCTTCACCAGGTAGAACCCCGAGAAGGGGGCCTCGTGGGATCCGTTGCAGTCGGTGGCGACCGTGAACTCCACCTCACCCGCGAAGGTCGGGACGTCCGCGAACAGGCTCCGCCCACCGGCGGTGTAGCGGCCGTAGTGCAGGGTGATGCTGTCACCCGGGGCGAGCGAACCCTCCGCGACGGTGGCGAAGACGTGTCGGCCCCAGCGCGTGACGTAAGCGTCATTGCTGAAGGGCTTGTCCAGCGTCAGCCGGACTTGGACATCGGGCCGACTACAGGTGACATAGGTATAGCCGGGCGCGTCGTACCACTTGAGGTTCGGGGTGGTAAACCCATAGGGAATCTCGAAGCGCACCGTTCCGCCCTGGGACACCCCCTGCGGTCCGGCTACGTAGGTAATGTCCCAGGCCCCCTGCGACCCCGCGATGATGGGATCCGCCGGGCTGATGCTGGCCGTGCCGTTGCCGTCACCTATGACTTCGCCTCTCATGCTGCAATGCTCCGTGAGCGCGGCGAACAGCCGCGAAGATTTGATGACACGCCAAGTCGCCCCTGGCCGAGAGCAGACCGCCTATCCCTTGACCCCCGTGAAAACCACGCCCTGAATGAAGTACTTCTGGGCGAAGAAGAACACCAAGAGGATGGGAAGCATGACCACGAAGGCGGCTGCCATGAGCAGATGGTAGTCGGTGTCATACTGCCCCTGGAAGGTGCGAAGGCCCAGGGCTAACGTGTACTTGCTTCGGTCCAGGAGGTAGATAAGCGGAGTGAAGAAATCGTTCCAGTGACCCTGGAATGAGAAGATGGCGACCGCCGCCATCGCCGGCTTGGCCAAGGGCACCAGGATCTGCCAGAAGATGCGCAGGGTACCGGCCCCGTCTATCCGCGCCGACTCGTCCATGTCAATGGGGATGGTCATGAAGAACTGGCGCAACAGGAACACGTAGAAGGGTGCCCCAAAGAAGGCCGGCACGATCATCGGGGCCAGCGTGTTGATCCAGCCGAGGTAGCGGAAGAGGATGAACGTTGGGATGAGCGTCACCTGAGAGGGCAGCATCATGGTGGCGAGCACCAGCAGGAACAGCATGTCCCGCCCCTTCCACCGCAGCCGCGCGAACGAGAAAGCCACCAGAGACGAGGATAGCACCTGCCCCACCAGCGTGAGCGAGACGATGATCAGGGTGTTCTTGGCGTAGAGCCCGAAGGGCACCACCGTCATGGCCTCGGTGTAGTTGGACCACATGATGGGGTCGGGTATCCACTTGGGCGGGTAGAGGAAGACCTGGCTAGGCTTCTTCAGGGAGGTCGAGATCATCCACACGAAAGGAAGGCTGACCACCAGGGCCCCCACCATGAGGGTGGCGTGGGTCAGAACGCGCCCCAACAGACGGCGAAGACGCGCCGCCCGTCTCATGGTGACCGCCGCCTCTGCGTGCTCCAGTGCCGTCATCGTCCTACTTCCTCAGCTCACCGGAGTAGTAGACCCAGAACCGCGACGAGCGCACCACCAGCAGGGTCAGTAGCATGATCACAGCGAACAGAAGCCAGGCCAAGCTGGAGGCGTAGCCCATCCGGAACCACTGGAAGGCGTTGTTGTACAGATAGAGCATGTAGAACAGGGTGGCATCCCGTGGCCCGCCGCCGGTCATAACGTATGGGCCGGTGAATGTCTGCAGCGAGTTGATGATGCCCATGATGAGCTGGAAGAAGATGACGGGCGAGATCATGGGTAGGGTCACGCTCACGAACTTGTGCCAGCGTGTTGCCCCGTCCACATCCGCCGCCTCGTATAGCTCGGTGGGCACACCCTGCAGCCCGGCCAAGTAGATGACCATCCCTCCGCCCACACTCCACAGGCTCATCACGATCAGAGCCGGGAGGGCCCAGTCCGGGTCGTAGATCCAGCCCGGGCCGGAGATGCCGAACAGCCGCAGTCCGGCATTGAGGAGGCCGAACTCGGGGTTGAAGATCCAGCGCCAGAGCATGGCCACGGCCACTCCCGAGGTCACCGCCGGCAGGTAGTAGACCGTCCGGTAGATCTCCAGGCCCCGCACCTTGGTGTTGAGTAACATGGCCAGGAGCAGCCCGGCGGTGATGCGCAGAGGCACCGACGCCAGGGAGTAGACCACCGTGATGCGGAGGGAATGGCCCACGTAGCGGTCGCTGAGCAGCCGGGCCCAGTTCTCCAGGCCAGCCACCTTAGGCGGGGAGACCAGGTCCCACTGGCTGAAGGCAAGGAACACCGACACGAGCATGGGGCCAGCGGTGAAGATGAGGAATCCCAGTATCCAAGGGGAGGCGAGGAGCCACCCCTCCAGGTTCTCCCTCCACAGAACTCCCCGGCCTGACGCCAGGGGGCGGAAGGGCGCCTTTACCTGACCGGCTGCTTGCCTGAGCACCTACCTACCTTCCCCAATGCATGGCATGTCATCCCGAAACGGGGCACACCGCGTCGCCTCGGACGCGTTCGCCCCGCCCCTAGGACCCAGAACGAGGCCGATGCCGGCGCGGCGGGCGCTGGGAGGCGCATGCACCACCTCCCAGCGCCCTGTCCGTTCCTCTAAGCGTTGCGCTCGCGCTCCAGGATCTCGTTGACGCCCTTCTCGATCTCGGCGCAGGCCTCTTCCGGCGTGGAACGGCCGGCCATGGCCTCGCCCAGCCACTTGCCGAAGATGGGGTTGTACATCTCCAGCATCGCCGGCGCCTTGGGCAGCGAGCGCGCCTTCTTGATCGTCTCCACGAAGATTGCCCGATGCTCTGGCGGCGGCGGCAGCTCGTTGAAGTCCTTCTCGGCCAGCGCGATGATGCTCGGCACGCCCCACTGGTACTCGATCTGGTACTTCACACCCTCAGGCCCGGTCACGTACTTGATCACTTCCCAGGCCGCATCTCGGTTCTTGGACGTGCCAGGAATGCCTTGGGCCGTTGACCCTAGGAAGTCGATCAGTCCCTTCTTCCCGGCCGGCAGGTAGGTGCAGTCCCAGTCGATCTCCTCGGCAGACTTGACCATGTTAGCCAAGGCAGCCGCGCCAAAGAATTGCATGCCCAGCTTGCCGGTGACGAAGGCATTCGGGATCTCGGCTGACTGCTCGGGGGTGGGAGCCACGTGGTGCACCGTCTGCAGCTCGGCCATCCACCGCACCGCTTCCACCGTCTCCGGCATGGTCATGACACACTTGGTCGGGTCCTCATCGTCATCGAAGACCTCGCCTCCGTTCATCCAGATGAACGGAATGAGGGGGTTGAGGGTGTTCTGCTGAGAGGTACCGAACTGCACCGTGCGGCCATTCTCGACCACCGTCAGGGCCTTGGCCACTTCCACGTACTTGTCCCAGTCCCAGGACCCGTCCGGGTACTCGATCCCCGCCTTGTCCATCAGGCCCTTGTTGAAGACGACGCCGCTAGGGTTGAGCAGTCCGGGCATGCCGTAGAGCTTGCCCTTGATGGTGAAGGCATGGACCGAGGCAGGGAAGTGCTCCTCCAGAGGGTAGCCGTCTCTCTCGACCAGCGAGTCCAGCTCCGTGTAGATCCCCTTCTGGACAAAGGCAGGCACCCAGATGGGGCTCGCCAGGGCAATGTCGGGCGGAACGCCTCCGGCGATCATCGTCTGCAGCTTGTCGAAGTACTCGCCGAAAGGCACCAGGTTCGTGGTGACCTGGATGCTGCTATTGGACTCCATGAAGGCCTTGGCGATCTCCTCGTAGGCCGCCTGCTGGGGAGGGTCGCCCCAGAACATCCAGATGACGTTGGCCTTCCCGGCCGGTGCCGTGGTAGCCGCAGCTTCCTGCGCCCCGCCACCTGTACCTGCCGGTGCCTGGGCTGCCGGAGCGCAAGCAGCGACCAGCGCTGCCCCGGCCAACCCAGCCGTTCCCTTGAGCATCTCGCGTCTCGTTAGCCGCCCCATGTCAATCCTCCTCCTCCCGATACCGGGTCTGCGAACCGACTCAAGAGCTGTTGATCGAACCGGGCTATGTGGTACTCTACTGGCTGACGGACCGATGAAGGGCAACGCCGGACGCTCCAGGGTGCCCCGTTAGACTATCTTACATAGTCGGCGGCGTAACCTACCAGCGGCAAAGTGACCGGCCAGTGCCATGCCGGTGACATGCGGCAACCTGCCGGGCCTGCGCCCTGAGCGGCGGGCGTTGACTACCAGACTGGGGGCTACTTGGACACTGATGTCCTGGCAAGAGAGTTCGCGGCCCAGGTAAGGGACGTGCTCGCGCATCTGCTGGATCCCGTCCACCTGCAGAGCCACCCCCTTGCCGCCTCCCTGGTTGCCGGGGATGTTCATGACCCCGGGGTGCGAGCGCAACTCCTCAGGGAAGCGGTCCTTCAGGCCATCGCCGACCTCAAGCCCGCCGGATCCGTCCCCTCCACCGACCCAGCCGCTCGGCCCCACACCATCCTCTCCCGCAAGTACATCCAGGGATTCTCGAACGAGGAGATTCAGGAGGAGCTGCTCATCGGCCGCCGGCAGTTCTTCCGAGAGCAGCGTCGGGCGGTTGAGGCGCTGACCGATCTGCTCTGGCAGCGCCGCGTCGGCACCGAGGATCCAGCGGGCCAGCACACCCTGGCCGAGGAACTGGACGATCTGGGGCTGGAACCCCGAACCTTTCAGCTGACGGCAGCTCTATCGGAGGCCCTGCGTGCCGTTCGGCCCCTGGCCGATGAAAGAGGCGTGGTCCTGTCGCTGGCCGCCCGTCCGCCGGTTGAGGTCTTCTGTGACGAGGACATCGCCCGCCAACTGCTGGTGAGCCTCATCAGCGCTGTGATCCGGCTGTGCCCGAATGCCTATGTAGACATCCTCCCCAGGAGCCGGGGCCGCTGGGTGAGCATCGCCATCAGTAGCGAGGGGTTCGAGCGAGGACTGTCGCGGTCAGAGGAAGAGCTCGACGTCCCCGCCGGGCTGGCCTCGCGCTTGGGCGGGCGGCTCTACTGGGATGCCGCTTCTCAGTGCCTCGTTCTAGACCTGCCCTCGGCCCAGCGGGAGCACATCCTCGTGGTGGACGACAACCCCAAGACGCTGCGGCTGTTCCGGCGCTACCTCGAACCTCACCGCTTCCGGGTCAGCGAGGTGCAGGAGAGCACGCTCGCCTTCGACACCATCGCCCGGCTGAAACCGGACGCGGTGATCCTCGACATCATGATGCGATCGGTGGACGGCTGGAAGGTTCTGCAGACGCTCAAGGCCGACTCCCAGACGCGCTCCATCCCCGTGATCGTCTGCTCGGTGCTCGCGGAGGAGGACCTGGCCCGCACCGTGGGCGCGGACGCCTACCTGCGCAAGCCCGTCACCCAATCCAGCCTCCTCACGGCACTCACTCGGCTACTGGGATGATGTGCCGAGCGGGCAGGGCGTCCAGGGTGGACTCGATCCACCGCGCCAACTCTGCCGCCGACAGGCTACGGCCGCGACGAACGGCAACCGTCCCCTGCCCCAGGGACGAGAGGTCACGCTCGAAACCATAGGCGGTGATGGCGACCACCGGCGGATTGTAGCCGTTCCCGGCCTCGCGCACTGCCTCCAGCACTTGGATCCCACTGGCCTTGGGGAGGAGCAAGTCGAGGAGGATAACGTCCGGCTTCGCGGACAGCCGCTCGATGGCCGACAGCCCATCGCTAGCACACAGGATTTCCATTGAAGGCTTCGCGGCAGCCAGGCTCCGCCGGACCAGCCGTAGCACCCCAGGGTTGTCGTCTACCACCAGGACACTGCGCGCCTGGGGCGCCACTTCCTGGAGGACCGAGATCAGCTGACTAGCCGTGAAGGGCTTCATCAGGCAGTGGGTGAAACCCTCGATCAGCGCCAGGTGACGCTCGAGAGGCAAAGAGCACGTCAGGACCGGGACCGACGCCCCGGCAGTGGCGGAGGCCAGCCAGTCGGTCACATCGGGGGAGCTCGACTCGGCAGGGAGGACGATCGCGTCGGCCTGCCGAGCCCGCGCCAGTTGTGCGGCGTCCTCAGGGCTGGCGGCGTCAATCACCTCTGCATCCGTGAGGTAACGGCGCAGGAAGCGACTGAACTCCTCGGGCTTGCCCAGCGTCACCAGGCGACGGGTAGGACCGGCCGGCTTGGCAGCGGGGTGCCGCCAGCCGTTTGGCAGCCGGCTGCGCTGAGTTGGAACCACCGCCTTGGTTGGCAACGGAAGCGTGAAGTGGAAGGCACTGCCTCGGCCCACCTCGCTCTCGGCCCAGATGCGCCCCCCGTGCAACGTCACGAATTGCTTGCAGATGGCCAGGCCCAAGCCTGTGCCTCCATGCTCCCGGCGCAGCGAGCCGTCCACCTGGTGGAACTCCTCGAAGATCCTGCTCAACTGGTCGGCGGGAATCCCCACCCCGGTGTCCTCGACGACTATCTCGACCTCTTCCTCACGCGGCACCACGCGCACTGTGATGCCACCGACCTTGGTGTACCGAGAGGCGTTGTTGAGGAGGTTCAGCAGCACCTGCCGCACCCGCGTAGGGTCGGCGTCGAGGGCAGGCAGCTCCTCCGGCATGTCC
>JBMNTK010000131.1:0-11371 GCA_050945695.1 Anaerolineae bacterium
CCTAGACGGGCCTGCAGCGTGGCTTCACGCGATTGGTGGGTCTTGACGACCGGCGTCCCTGTTGGTGTCTACTCCGGCAGCCTAGTGACTGGGGCGGCCCGGCCTGATGCATACGGTTAGGCTCCCGTGTATTGACACCCTCAGTATGCCACACCCCGCCAAGGCTGTCGGCCATACGCTGCTTTATGCCGACAGGAGCGGCGCGAGTTGTCCGCAGAGGCAGGCGGAAACGCCGCAGTCGCGCTCGAGTGGGTTCAGGGCTCCCCGACGCGCTGCGCGGCTGGTCAGGTGGAGCCCAATAGCCAGGAAAGGCACCAGCACCACTGTGCCAGGGCCTTGTGCCGCCCCGGTGGCATGGCTAGACTGTACCCCGCTACCGCGCCTACATCAGGGAAGAGTGCCCTCGGCTCTGGGTTCGGTCCCGCTGGGTGCGGCCGTTGGCGGGCCCATGGGGGTGATACTGCGCATGACCGCGGGGGCTGTTTGGCGGCTGGTTCTAGCTCGGCGGCAGTCTGCCACCTGGGCCAGATGCGCAGCCAAGCCTGCAGGGTACCTACTCGGTCCTGGTTCCGGAAACCTTAGTGGAAGGTGAAGGCACATGGCAGACGATCCAATACCGTCGCTGATCGCTCAGATCGACCCCAAGCGGTTGACTGCAGACCTGTTCTACCTGGCGAAGGACCCGCTGCCCTTCCGCAAGGTCAACTTCACCCTGCCGGGGCACACGAAGAGCACGCTTGATGAGGCAGACGACTTCATCCAGGCCCGGCTGGAGTCGCTGGGCTTCCAAGTGGAGAAGGAGGCCTGCCCGGTACAGGTTTTCCGGCGAGACCAGACCAAGCCCCTGGCCCGCCAGTACTCTCCACCTGCCTCAGAAGATCCCTGGTACACCGCCTATAACCTCTACGCGAAGAAACGGGGAGTAGCGAGGCCAGAGGAGATAGTGGTGGTGATCTCCCACAAGGACTCCCAGAGCTGGATCGACTCGCCCGGTGCCTACGACAACGCAATCGGCACAGCCGCCAATCTAGAGATCGCCCGGTTGCTTGCGCCTGTGCCGCTGGAGCGGTCGGTTTGGTTCGTGTTCTGCAACGAGGAGCACACCCCCTGGACCAGCGTGACGGCCGCGCGCCGGGCTAGGGAGCGAGGTGACAACATAGTGGCCGTCCTCAACCTGGATGGACTGGCAGGCAAGTCCGACGCGGACATTAGTGCCGGTAACAAAACATCGGTGACGGTGTACGTCTGCCCGGAAGGCGAGAGACTGGCGCATCTGATGGCAGAGGTCAACGAGACCTACGGCATCGGCCTCATGCAGAGTGCCTACCGGGCTGCAGAGCCGAACGACGATCACGGCTCCTACATCAACGAGGGCTTCCCGGCAGCCGTGCTCAATATCGGCTCATACCCCTACGCCGACCCAAGCTACCACTCCCCCAATGATGTGCCGGAGTTGGTGGATATCGAGAACGCGGCTATGGCGACTCAGGCGAGTCTGGCAGCCATAGTCAGGATTGCCGGCGCCGGCTCCGACCCTGCGCAGTAGGGACGGGTGTCGCTGTGCTCGCCTGAGCCGCGGACTGCGGCAGCCCAGGTGACCGGTAGGGCGGTGATACTAGCCGCTGCTGCCTCGGGTGATATCGCGGACCGCCTGGGGAAGCCATCGGGCGAGGGGCTCGTGCCCTAGATCAGGCTCCTCGCCCTACCGTATAGCCCTCGAGTGCCGACGCCAGCGCACGCTCCAAGACCTCATGGAACCGGGAATACCACTCCAGCACGTCCAGCAGTAGACGCCTCGCTTCCAGCGCACCAGGATCGCTGAGTGCCACCCTGACCACCTCGCCAACTGCGTGGCGCTCGGTATCCGTCCGACAGGCCCCGAGCAGCACTGCCCCTGCGTCGGTGACAGCCTCGGTTGGCCCGCCAGCCAGGGCTGCCAGGGCGAGGGCCGCAGGTTCCACGATGGACCGGCGGAGGGTGATGACCTCGTTGACCAGGAAGAACCCGTTCTGGAAGCCGGCGGGTGCCAAAGCGAACCACCGGTAGTGGGCCGGGCGCAAACGCGAGAAGCGTACGGCGTTGTGAAGATCCAGCAGGGCCTGATCGGCCCCGGGCTCCGGGCCAGCAGGAGGAGTGCTGACCAGCGCCGTGGAGGCCAGCTCATCCACTAGCCGGCGGCACCGACCCTGCAACGCCTCGACTGCCTCCTGGCTGGAGTAGGGACGCACATCCAGGTCAGACTCGATCAGCCCTCTGAGCTCTGCCAGCACCGGGTCCTGGGGCCTAAGCTCGTGCCAGGCATTCAGGGCTGCCAGCTTGCCCGCAACGGGCCGACGGCACCGCACGCAGTAGGCTGCCTGCAGCGCGGGCAGCGTCCTCAGCATGACCACGCCATGCAACAGGTACCGGGCTTCCTGCCGCGGGGGGAGGTTGATCCGATCCTCGAGGGGGCCCCACGGCTGGGTGCAGGACCCCAACCGGGCCCGCCAGTAGCGATCCTCTACCGGTGACCAAGGAACCTCGCCGATGTGATTGTCCAGGGCCGATAGCACGGCCGGGGTGCCAAGGACAGGCTGCCACTGGCGCATCTCAGGGTGAAACAGCCGTCCATCCAAGGCCTCGCCTGGGGTGACACAAGCCCCCGGTGGGTGCTCCAGCAGTCGCCATAGGGCTGGCTCGGCGAGCTCCAGGTGCACCTGGAGCACCGCCTCTGCCAGCGCCTCCCACCCACCGCCTGGGCTCGGCTTCGCGATCAGCCGCAGGTCCAGGTCGCTTATCCCTGGCACGAAGTCGGCCAGCGGGTTGCGCAGGTACAGACCTACCACGCCCGGGAAGCGGCCGCGCAGCCGCTCCCAGTACGCCTGGGCAAGCGCCAGCGGCTCAGGCGGGAGTGGCATCACGCCAGGAGTGCCTGGCGCACGTCGGCCAGGCCGGCCGGGATCACCTCCCATCCCTCGTCGGCCTTGGCCTTCAGGTAGCGCAGCATGCTCAGCATGAGCGCCCGCCGAGGCTCCTCCGTGGAGCCATAGTCGAGGGTGTTGTGGGTGAGGATCACGAAGGTAGCTACCTTCGGCTGCAGCAACGCCATCTCGTGCAGGGCTGCGTCCACGATCCCGCTGTAGACCTCGGGGGCATAGTTGCTATCGGGCCGAGGGTCCTTGGGGTCGAAGCTGCAGGTCAACGAGAACCGCTCAGCCGGGTGCGAGGTGACGGGCACCTCCACCAGGTCCAGGTCGCCACTCTCGAGACGGCAGGTTGCGCTGGCTCGGTGGGCGTAGGGCAGGGCTCCCAACCAGCGGGCGGCGATCTCCGGGCGGTAGCGGCCGGCCTTGCTGCAGGAGGCCTGCTTGATGCCCAGTTCGGCCAAGATAGGAAAGGTGTCGTCGCTGGCGGAGAGGTAGCCGGAGCGGTAGGTCAGGAGCGGCAGGCCCATCGCCTGCTCCCAGTCATCTTTGGCCTCCGTCAGGATCTGCCTCTGTTCCTCGCGGCCGTAGCTGCCCAGCACACTGCGGTAGCGGCCATCACGGAAGCTGTCACAGTGGAACTGCATCCCCACCTCATGCCCGGCCTCCCGCACCTGATGGAACACCCCCGGCTGCACGGCGGCTGTCGCCGGCGTTGGGAGGAAGACCCCCTTCAGCCCCTCGCCCTCCAGCAACTCCGCCAGGCCGAGGACGGCCTTCTCGCTCATCTCCCAGCTGGCGGTCCCATCGTTGCGGTAGGACTCGGTGCGGATGCGCTCGCAGTCCATGGTGACCACTACGTAGAGCTTGCGTTCGTCCATGAGGGCTACTCCAAATGGAATTGGCGGAACTCTGTCTGGCACGGCAGCCCAAAGGCACACTCTGCCCGGCCAACCGCGGGCTGGAGGACGTAGGCCACGGTAGTGTGCATGAAGGGGCCATGCTGACAGATGGCGCCGGGGTTGGCATGGTCACACAGGATCTCTTTGATCCTGGCCACCGTGTGCCGGCCCCACGACCCGTCCACTAGCCGCTGCAGGTTGCTAAAGCGCGCCTTGGTGTTCTCCTCAAACTCCACCGAGGGGAAGTGGCAAGCGGGGCGCATGCTGCCGGTCACCCAGTGGTTGGTGGCGAATATGGCGCCCCCGCGAGGGAACCGTAGCGCCGCCTGGCCGATGCCCTTCTCCAGGACTACCACGCTCTCGCGGTCGGCGAGGGTGATGTTGGCGGAGTGATTCTTGGCCGGGTAGCCGGTGCCGATCTCGACTGCCTCCTCCAGGCACGTACTTCCCTCCAGGATCACCCGCTGCAGGAGATTGCTCTCCAGCCCGTGCCCGTCCACGGATTCGGTGCTCACGCTGGCTCCGGCCTGAGCTATGCCGTGGCTATTGATGCCGGCGTTTGACCACACGGTGCCCGGCCAGGTGAAGTGCAGAATCCTGGTGCCCGAGGGGAACTCGAGGTCAGCCATGACGTGGTAGTAGGCCCGGTCCTTGCCGATGTCGTTGGTCTTGCCCACGACGGGGCCGTTCTCTCCGTCGCGGAAGGCCACGTTGGTGCAGGCCCAGTTGACCGAGGTCAGGAAGTTGTAGGCCAGGACCTGGACGTACTCCAAGCCGGCCCCCTCGGCGATGCCCTGGATCTCGTCCAGCAGGTGGGGATAGGCGCGCCCCACCCGCTCTTCCATGGCTCGCACCCGCGGTTCGCTTCGGGGCGTCAGCTTCTCTTCTACCTTCATTTCGCCCAGGATGCGGTGTATGGTGTCCCGGAAGGCCAGGCCCATGCCCCGACCAAGCGACCGATGGTCCCCCTTGCCTCTGAAGGTCTCCAATTTGCCTCCCCGCGCAGCAGGCCGCCTAGTCGGCCCTGCTCCTTTCGAGTCTCCACACGTCCGAGGTCATGTTGTTGCCCGCGACCATCCAGAGGGCGTCGTTGTGCACGAAAACGGAAGCCGCATGTCGGGGCGCCCAAGGAGTACTGGGCAACTCGTGCCAGTGGATGCCGTCGGCTGAGTAGTACACATCGTTGCGGTTGCTGTGGCCATCGTAGCCTTCCAGGACCCACAGCCGTCCGTCCCACACGGCCACCTCGTGGTACTGCCGAGGATGCCACAGAGCCGACTCCAGGTGCTGCTGCCAGTGCACCCCGTCGGCGCTGCTCCACACGTCGTTGTAGAACTTCCGGGAGCGGATGGTGGGGGTGTCGTAGGTGCCGCCCCCGAGCAACCAGATGCGCCCATCCTTCACGGCGCTCCCGCCGATCATCCCCCTGGCCGGCCAAGGCGCGTGCTCGAGGACTCGTTCCCAGTTGACTCCGTCCTGGGAGCACCAGACGTCGTTGTAGAAGATGTCCGGCCCGGGAACCTTGATAGGCATGCTCTGGCCACCGATCACCCACAGATGGTCGTCGTGGACCACGGTGTAGTGCAGGACCCGATCGGCCCAAGGCACGCGGTCGCACACCAGGTCCCAGTGGACCCCGTCCTCGCTGCTCCAGACATCATTCTGGTAGTGACCCTGGTTGGCGTCGCCACCGATGATCCACATGCGGCCCCGATGCACAGCGTAGCCGGCGGTATGCCGCCCCTCCCAGGGGGCCTTCTCCGCCTCCAGCTGCCACTCCCGGCCGTCAGCGCTGGACCATACCTCGCTGTTGCAGATGTGGGGGAAGTGGACCTTGTCGCGCGGGTTCCACCCGCCCAGCAGCCACATCCTCCCCCGAAACGATAGCGCCCCGGCGCCGTCTCTGGGAGCGAAGGCGGCCTGCTCATTCACGGGTACCCACGCATACGGCGACTGATCGGCTCTAGCGGTACTGGTCACCTCACCACTCCACGGCGCTGGCGTAGGCCACATCCACCCAGGTGGCCGGCCCCCTGCGGCCGCGCACGTTGACCGCTCGGCACTCTAGCCGGTTGACCCCCTCGTGCATGGGCCAGACGAACTCGGCTGCTATCGGCTTCCACTCGCCTTGGTCTATGCGGACCTCGTAGTGATCGAAGTAGGGCATGCAGTGGTCCAGGGTCACTGCCAGCTGGGCGCGTCCTTCGCCCCAAGAGGGTGTGGCCTGCCAGCGCACCCGGTTGAGGGTCCAGTAGAGTTCATCGGGGTTGCTGCTGGGCCGCACCGAGTGCGGTAGGTAGTGGCCGATGAAGGAGGGCAGGACCTTCTCATCCACCCACTCCCAGCCGTTGATGCGTACCCGAGCGTAGTAGTCCATCACCCGGTGGCGGCCGAAGCGCTCGAACATGCGGGGGAGGGTCTCTGCCGTCCAGGCGGCATAAGCCCCCTCCCGCTTGAGGTCTTGGAGTTCCCGCTCGCCGGGCACGACGAAGAGGGGCTCGTCCTGGACCATCTCCACCTCGTCGGCCTTGTGGGTGAGCCAGGCTTCCCTGATCTCCAGGGCGCTCAGGGGTACGCCATCGCGCCGGTAGTAGACGTTCACGTCCGGGTCCAGCAGGATCCACTTGCCGAACTCGTCGGACCAGACCTCGACCACGCTGTGGCCCGTGTTGCCGACGTTGTAGTCGCGGGGGAACTCACCGTGCTCGATGCTGATGCCCACCACCCGCGCCGGCCAGCCCAGGGCGCGAGCGCAGTCTACGTAGGTGCGGGCGAAGTGGCCGCAGGCAAACTGCTCCCCTTGGGCCGCCAGGCGCAGGATGTCCAGGCCATCCTTCACTTCCGTGCTGAAGCGGGAGTAGCCGTGGTTCCAGCGGGAACGCACCCAGCGCTTGAGGGCGAGGAAGCCCTCGAACTGGCTCTCGGCGCCGGCGAGCACTTCCTCCAGGCCGAACTCCTCGCGCAGGGTGACCATGCGCTCGCTGTTGGGGTCGCCGTAGTCCATGCAGCGGTAGTCGCCGATGAAGGCGGGCATGTCGCACCTGATGACGCGGAACTCGCCGGGTACGTCGCCTCGATTCACCCTCTTCCTCCTCGGGAGCCTAGGTCAGAGTCCGGCCTAGGTAGTCAACCTCGAACATGGCCTCGCAGACTTCCTCAGGTGTTACCGGCCGACCGGTTCCGTAATCGGCCTCCCCCTTCGGTCCCACGATCCTGCGCGCCTCTTCGAGGACATCCTCCCAGCTGGGGTTATCCAGGCCGAACTCGGCGAACGTGGTGGGCAGGCGGACCGAGCGGTCGAAGGCGATGATTCGAGGCAGGTCGGCGGGGAACTCGCCTCCCAGTACCAGGCGCACCAGCGTGCCAAAGGCTACCCATTCACCGTGGATGATGTCGGGCCTTGCCCCGGGCATGCGCGCCGGATGGAGCACGTGGTCACCGCCGAGGCCAAACCCGCCCACTCCGGACTGATAGAGCACTGCCTCCACCACCCGATCAACCTCGTCGGTAGGGACGCCCTGCTCACAGGCGCGGAAGGCGCGGGTCCCGTAGGTGAGGATGGTATCCGAGCAGAGGTGGGCAAAGGCTATCCGACTGGCGGTGACGTCGCGTGCCCCGCGCCACTGGGCCAACTGAGCCCCGAACTTGGACGGGAGGGCATCACCCATGCCCGAAGCCAGAGTACGGGCTCCGGCCTGGGCGATGATGGCCGTGTCGGCGATGACGACGTCCACTGCCTGGTACCAGTGACGTCGGGGACCGGTGTCGCCCTCGATGCTCGCCCCGGAGGTGCCGGCGGCGTTGACCCCGGCCGTGGTTGGGACGGCGATGTAGGGCACGCCTAGGTCGTGGGAGACGGCCTTGCCGCAGTCCATCACCGCCCCGCCGCCGCAGCCGATGACCAGGTCCGCCTTCTGCTGCCGGCCCATATCGCAGAGGGCATTCACCGACTGCAGGGTCTTGCGCACGTGATCACCCTGCTCCACATGGTAGCTAACGCCGCTGGCATCCAAGCTGGCTAGGAGGCCGGGGCGGGCGGCTTCCAGAGCCCGGTTGCCTCCAATCACCAGGGCGCGCCGGCCGAAGTGGGCGGCGTGTTCACCTACCTTGCTGATGGCGCCTGCGCCCACCACGAAGTACTGCGGGCTGCGCATGCTCTTGATCATCTGCGTTTCTCCCTCGTGCCTCGGGCAAGGGGCAGCAGGGGCGTCTACCACAGCCTGGGTCTGCCTGCGGTAGACGCCCCCCGTGCTATGACATCCTGTCGAAGGTCTCGCCCACGGCGGCAGCGATGTATTCCAGGTCCTGGTCGGTCAGCAACGGGTGCAAGGGCAGGCAGAACAGCCGGTCCCCGTGTTCGAGGGCGCGCGGCGTGTCCTTGGGGTCGTAGCCCAGCTTGCGAAGCATGGGGTACTTGGTCACGGCGAAGTTCATCACCACGCCGCCCACCTTGAAGTCCTGCTGCATGCGCTCGATGAAGCGATCGCGCATCTCGCCGGCCCACTCCTTGGGCACCATGACGGTGTAGCCGTAGTAGATGTGGGTGTAGCCGTCTGGCTCGATGGGCGTCTGGATCCCGGGGGCTGCCTCCTGGAGCAGGGCGGTGAGCTTGGCGGCCCGCTCGCGCCGCTTCTCGTTCATCTGGTCGAGCTTGGCCAGTTGCACGGAACCGACGGCCGCCTGAATGCCAGTCATCCGGTAGTTGAACCCGGGCTCGGCCAGAACGCTCTCTCCCTCCCACCGGTCCCAGCCGAAGCTGTGCAGCCGGCGGGTGCGGCGGGCTACCCAGTCCTCGTCGGTGGTGATCATGCCGCCCTCTCCCAGGGTGGTCATGTTCTTGGAGGTCTGGAAGGAGAAGACGTTGGCCGATCCCTTCTTGCCCACCTTCGTGTCCTTGTAGCCGGCACCGGCGGAGCGGGCGGCGTCGCCGAAGACTGGCACCGGGCCGTGCTTGGGGTGCGGGTGGCGTTCGGCGATCTCCAGCAGCGCATCCATGTCCACCGAGAGGCCGTTGTTATGCACGGGGAGGATGGCCCGAGTCCGAGGCGTCATCTTGCGCTCGACGTCCTCGGGGTCGATGTTGAAGGTGCCATCGCCGATGTCGGCGAAGACCGGGGTTCCCCCGGCGGCCAGTATGGCGTGGGTGGTGGCGATGTAGGTGATGGGAGTGGTGATGACCTCGTCGCCCGGCTCCAGGTCCAGGATCTTCATCACCAGGTCCAGCCCGGTCCCGCAGGAGTTGACTGCAAGGGCGTACTTGGTCCCCACATAGTCGGCGAATTCCTGCTCGAAGCGGGAGACGTAGGGCGCCCCTCCGAAGCCTGCCCAGTAGTGGGCGCCGGCTTCGAACACCTCGCGGATGGCATCCATCTCCTCCTGGCCGTACCAACCTCCCAGAGGGATGAGTCCTTGGTCAACGCGACCGGTTGGGCCGCGACGGAGAATCTCCTGGCGGTCCTTTCGGGTGGCGATTGCGGTTGCCATGCTTGGTACCTCCTTGGAGCCCACGGTGAGGCCCTAGTGGTCGAGGTGGAGCAGACGGGCGGCATTGCGCCCGAAGACATCCAACTGATCCTGCTCGGGTAGGTCGGTATCCAGCACCACTCCGAGGCGCTGGGCGAAGTCGTCCCACGGTGCGTCTGTGCCCCAGAGGACGCGCGAGGCACCGAGGATGTCCACCGCCCGGGTCACTGCGAAGGTAGGGTTCTGGGTGGCGGCAGTGTCCACGTAGAAGTTGGGGTACCGGCTAAGGGCGAGCATCCGTTCCGGGCTGCTCACACCGTGCGCCATGACGAAGGGCAAGTCTGGCCAGGAGCGGATCATCTCCTCGGTGACGATTCCGTGATAGAGGACGGGCGCCCGGCGGTCGGACAGGAACGTGAACAGGCGGTCCCACTGATCGCGGTAGGCCAGGAGGGGCCGTGGGGACTGGTAGGTCTCGTGCAGGGAATGGAGCTTGACCCCACGCATGCCCAGCTCATCGAAACAGCGGCGCACCTCGTCGGCCATGTCGTGCTGGTACGGGTTGGTGACCGCCAGGCCGATGACGAACCCCGGATACCGCCGCACCAGGTCGCCGACCAGGTCATTGCTGGCGGTGAGGTCCGGGTGGATCACGCCGTTGACCGCGATTGCGTCCAGCCCAAGGGCCTGAGCGCGCCTGATGATCTGTTCTGGCTCATGTACCCAGATGTTGAGGCCCGCCCACTTCCCGAGGTGGACGTGGAAGTCAATCAAGCCCAGTCCCGCCAGGGACTCCCCCCTGAGGGCCCTCTCTTTGATGGCACTCACAGCTTCACCCCCTGCAGAAGGCGGCGTGCGGTATCCCCAGCGATGGCCCTCTTGGCCTCCTCTTCGATCTCGCTATAGATGAGATGCAGCATGGTCTGCAGCGGGGTGAAGTAGGGGTAGCGGGACCCATACAGCAGCCTGTCGGGGCCGAACCGGTTCACGACCGCCTCGATCCCTCCCAGGATCTGATAGCCCGGCAGGTCAAGGTAGAAGCTGCCGTACCGCTCCCAGAGGTAGAAGAACCAGCGCTCGTTCTGGCTCTGCTTGGGCACGCTCAGGATCACGGGCATCCCTGGCCACCCGCGCAGGACCGGCTCGAGGTCCCCTGCCCGCAGGAGGGAGGGCTCGGATACGTCAAACAGGACCGGAACCCGATGCTGGGCGAGAGCGTCGAACAGCTCCCCGAAGAGGGGCAGGTCTAGCCGGTCATTGAAGGCGGTAGGGTAGAACCAGAGGCGCAGCATCTTGATGCCGTGGCGGCCCATCAGCTCCACTAAACGTTCGGGGCTAGGGAACTCCCCCGTGTGGTGGGGGGCTGCCGTCCAGACGGGATGGATACGATCAGAGGCAGGGGCGTGCTCGATGAGCCAGTCGTTGCCGGTGGCTGGGTCGAGGTCCCGGCCGAGGAGACAGGCGGGGCAGGCCTCGGCGATGCCCAGGTCGTCCATCTTGGCGAGGAGCCCGCTGAGTGACCAGTCGTGCCCCGGTGGCGGGTTGTAGTAGGGTCCGATGGCACAGTTGATGTCGAGGAAGCGTAGAGGGTGAAACATGCACTGGCTCCTGGACGCCGAAATGAACCGCGACCCGCCTGACAGGATATCCCAGGCGGGCCGAGGGAGGAAGGCTATACGCCGCCAGGCTAACCCTTGATCCCAGTGAAAACAATACCCTGGATGAAGTAGCGCTGGGCCAGAAAGTACACGATTACCGGTGGCAGGGTGGTCATCAGCGAAGCAGCCATCAGGAGATGCCAGGCACTGTACTCCACCGAGCGGAAGAAGTTGAGCCCGAGAGCCAAGGTATATCTCTCGGTGGAGTTCAGATAGATAAGCGGGGCAAAGAACTCGTTCCAGTGCCCCATGAACCCAAAGATGGCTATCACGCCCAGCGCAGGCTTCGATTGGGGGAGAATGATGCGCCTGTATATGTCGAAGGTGCTGCAACCGTCTATCCGGGCGGCATCGTCCAGTTCGAGAGGGAGGGTCATGTAGAACTGCCGCAGTAGGAACACATTGAACGCGCCGCCGCCGAAGTAGGAGGGGACGACCAGGGGAA
>JBMNTK010000132.1:0-11328 GCA_050945695.1 Anaerolineae bacterium
ATCAGCCCCTCATTGAGGACCTTGCCCGGGGCAATCCCCTCATCCACGGCCTTCTGGGCCAGCTCCTTGGTCTTGGGGGCGTTGCCGTTGATCAGTGCCTGCGCGAGTTCCTCCAGTACGGCCATGTCAGCGCTCCTTTTGTCGGGGCCGCGACAGCCTGTGCTGGCCCCTTGGTGACGGCTGGTGATCTGCGGAATACTAACACAACCGCCCGGCCCCGTCAACGATCATTGAACACTTCCGGGCGGCCCAGCGAAGCCTGGGCTATTGCCGCGGACCTTGGTCGGTCCTAGAATCAGGGCATCGAGGTGCAGCTCCGAGCCGAGATGGGCCGGCTATGCTTCCTCTGATCGAGGAAGCGAGCTCCGATCTTGGTTGGGGCATCTGGCCGATGGTATAATTGCTAAGCGCACTAAAGGTGTGGTGACTAGGTTTCCGACCGATAGTCTGAGGGACTACGTGTCCGGTGTTTGGAGGTAGTTGGTGGGATCCAACTGGTTCAAGAATGGATTCGTCTACCTGCTGATACTGGTCGCCGTGGTGGCCCTGTTCTTCTCGTTCTTCTCTCAGGGCCCCCGGGACAGCAAGCGGATCGACATGGCGCGGCTTGCTCAGTGGGTAAAGGCGGGCGATGTCGAGGCCGTCCAGGTCAGCGGGGACGAAGTGCGCGTGAAGCGCTTCGGCCAGGATGACTGGTACGTCACCAACAAGGAGCCGTCCGTCGGCCTGACCCAGACTCTCCGCGATTTTGGTGTAACAGGCGACGAGCTGTCTCGTCTGCTCTCGTTCGAGGCCAGGCCGAGCAGCCAGTGGGGCAACTGGATCGCGCTCCTCGGCGGCTTCCTGCCCCTGATATTCGTGGCCGGGCTGTTCTTCTTGCTAATGCGTCAGGC
Source organism: Anaerolineae bacterium (assembly GCA_050945695.1). GTDB lineage: Bacteria > Chloroflexota > Anaerolineae > DRVO01 > DRVO01 > Ch71. Next base: position 894 of record JBMNTK010000132.1, read on the forward strand.
TCAGGGGACTAACAACCAGGCGCTCACGTTCGGCAAGAGCCGGGCACGTATGTTCACCGGTGACAAGCCGACCGTCACGTTCGATGATGTGGCCGGCGCGGACGAGGCTAAGCAGGAACTGGCCGAGGTGGTGGAGTTCCTGCGTGAGCCGGAGAAGTTCCTGCGTCTAGGTGCTCGCATCCCGAAGGGCATCCTGCTGGTGGGGCCCCCTGGCACGGGCAAGACCCTCATGGCCAAGGCGGTCTCTGGCGAGGCGGGAGTCCCCTTCTTTAGCATCAGCGGTTCTGAGTTCGTGGAGATGTTCGTGGGTGTGGGCGCGAGCCGCGTGCGCGACCTCTTCGACCAGGCCAAGAAGAACTCGCCCTGCATCGTTTTCGTAGACGAGATTGACGCCGTGGGCCGTCAGCGAGGCGCTGGGCTTGGGGGCAGCCACGATGAGCGTGAGCAGACCCTCAACCAGATCCTGGTCGAGATGGACGGCTTCGACACTGACACCAACGTCATCATCATGGCGGCTACGAACCGCCCCGACATCCTGGATCCCGCGCTCCTGCGGCCGGGGCGATTCGACCGGCAGGTGGTGCTGGACCGGCCAGACGTGAAGGGCCGGGAGGCGATCCTCAGGGTGCACATGCGGGGCAAGCCCATCGGGCCGGACGTAGACGTCGCGGTGCTGGCCAAGCAGACCCCTGGGCTCGTGGGGGCCGACCTTGAGAACGTCATCAACGAGGCCGCTATCCTGGCTGCCCGGCGCAACCGCAACACGGTTGTGCAAGAGGACCTGGAGGAGGCCATCGAGAAGGTCATCGCCGGTCCGGAGCGGCGGAGCCGGGTGATCAGCGACGAGGAGAAAGAGATCGTGGCCTACCACGAGGCCGGCCACGCTATCGTGATGGCCTCGCTCCCGCATTCTGATCGGGTACACAAGGTGTCCATCGTGGCCCGGGGCATGGCCCTGGGGTACACCATGGGGCTGCCTGAGGACGATCGGTACCTGCGGCACCGGCGCCGGTTCATGGCCGAGCTGGCCGGCCTCTTGGGCGGCCGGGTGGCTGAGGAACTGGTGTTTGACGACATCACCACCGGGGCCAGCAACGACCTGGAGAAGGTTACCCGCCTGGCCCGCAAGATGGTCACTGAGTACGGCATGAGCGACAAGCTCGGCCCGCTCACCTTCGGTGAGAAGCAGGAGCTGGTGTTCCTGGGCCGGGAGATCGGCGAGCAGCGCAACTACAGTGAGGCGGTGGCTGAGGCGATAGACGCAGAAGTGAAGCGCATTGTGGACGAGGCGTACGCCACCGCGCGCCGGGTGCTGGAGGAGAAGCGAGACATCCTGGACGCCATCGCCGCTCGGGTGATGGAAGTCGAGACCCTGGGCCAGGAGGAGCTCGAGGCTCTGCTGCGGGGCGAGAAGCTGCCCCCCGTCCACGATCAGACGCGCCCCGCACTGCCGGGCGTCTCGTCGCCGCGAGAGACCCCTGCGGAACCGCGGCCGGAAGGGCGCCGCAGCCCGGGGACGGCTGGGCTTCCGAGCGAGGCCCCCGCTTAGCCGGGGGCCGGCTCGCCGGCCCAGCGGAGAATGAGTTCGAGCGCCTTCTGAGCGGTAGCGCGCTTGTTGCCCGCTCGGTCGTAGGGGAACAAGTAGCGGTGGCAGAGGGCCATGCTGGGCGCTATCATGGCAACATACACTAGGCCAACCGGCTTGGCGGGCGAGCCCCCACCGGGCCCGGCGATGCCGGTGGCCGAGACGGCGATGCTGGCAGAGAACAGCCGGCAAGCACCCCTGGCCATCGCCAGGGCTACCGGGGCACTTACAGCACCATACCGCCTCAAATGACGTTCGGGGACATCCAAGAGGCGCATCTTGGCTTCGTTGGAGTAGGCCACGACCCCTCCAAGGAAATACGCCGAAGATCCGGGTATGTCAGTCACGAGGCTGGCTATGAGCCCTCCTGTGCATGACTCCGCGGTGCATAGTGTCAGGCCGCGGCTTTCCAGGAGTGTGCCTACACTCCGAACTATCTCTTCCAACCCCATCAGCATTCTCCCACAACGGGAATGGTATCACGCTTTCCATACGAATACTATGCGCATCCCGCCCGCTGACTGGCGGGCCATCATATGATTAGGTACACTTTCCGCAAGGATGCCTCTTGCGCAGCGCACGTTCACCGGGCCTGCGTTCGCCGCTTGCGTGGCGGACCCAGTGTCGTTCCGGAGGGGAGACCGGGGCGAGGCGTTCGCCCCTCATGACTGAGGAGATGAGGAGATGCAGAAGCGATTGCTGGTGGCCGCGGTGGCGCTGGTGTTGGCGGGGCTCACAGCAGCCTGTGCCGCGCCTCTGACTACCGAAGAAGAGCCGACGCCCACGCCCATACCAACGCCGGTGGTGCCCGAGAAGCCGGTGTATGAGGTCAAGCGTGGTGAAGTGGTAGATGACGAGGAGTTCTTGTGCCGCGTGGCGCCCGTCCGCGAGCAGAATCTCTTCTTCCGCATGAGTGGCCACGTGGCCGTGGTTTCGGTCGAGAAAGGTGACATGGTCACCGAGGGGCAGATTCTCGCCGAGCTGGAGAACCAGGACATCCTGAACCAGGTGGAACAGGCCCGCCTGGAGCTGGAAAAGGCCGAGATCGCCTTGGCTCAGGCGCAGGCCCAGGTCGAGGACAGGCTGGTGACGGCCCAGCGCAACCTTGAGATCGCCGTGATCAAGCTGGAGCAGGCCCAGCAGCAACAGCAGTTTGCCGTCGCTCAGGCGCAGATGGAGCTCCAGAATGCTCAGATCCGCCTGGAGCAGGCGCGGGCCAACGACCCCAGCATAGCTCTGCTGGAGGCGGAGGCTGCCCTGGCCAAGGCCGAGGGTGACCTGCGTCAGGCTCAGATCGCCTACGCTGACGCCGCTCAGGACCCCAGCAAGGCCGGGCCCGCTCAAGAAGCGTATCGCAATGCCCTGGTGGCGTATGAGCTGGCTTCTGCCAAGTACGAGTCCGCCAAGCAGGCCGCCTCGAACGCCTCGTACAACATACAGCTCCTCCAGAACGCAGTGGAAACCGCCCGCCTCAACCTGCAGAAGGCTCAGGGCGGTGTTGACCCCATCCTCGAGCAGAACGTGCAGGCGGCCCAGCTGGAAGTGGAGAGGCTACAGCAGGGCGTGGATCCGGCCCTGGAGAAGAACGTGGACGCCGCCCGGTTGCGGATGGAGCGGCTGACCGCTCAGCTGGATGCGGCCCGGATCGTAGCGCCCTTCGACGGAGTGGTCACCGGGGTCCTGGCCTTCGAAGGCCGTGAGGCCCAGGAGCGCAAGCCGGTGATCGTGATCGCCGAGCCGGGGGCGGTGGAGCTCTCCTGCGACATAACCAGCAGCATCATGGAGAAGCTGGCCGAGGGGATGGAGGCCAACATCATCTTCTCTGACTCGCCGGGCCAGACCCTGACCGGCACGATCCGGCGGCTTCCTTACCCGTACGGGGGAGGCGGCGTCCGCACGGCCACGACCGGGCAGGAGGACATGTACACCCGCATCACCATCGAAGACACCGGCGGCCGCGAGCTGAAGGTCGGTGAGTTGGGCAAGGTCACGGTGGTGATTGAGCGGCGGACGGACGTGCTGTACCTGCCGCCTCAGGCGATTCGTACCTTCGAGGGTCGGCGCTTCGTGGTGGTGCAGGACGAAGAGGGTCGCCAACGCCGTCTGGACGTGAAGGTTGGCATCGCCTCCGCCGATCGGGTGGAGATAATCGAAGGGGTCGAAGAAGGGCAGATCGTAGTCGGCCCATAGCGGGAATGTGCTCTCCGGGGCAGCGCAGCGTGGCGCTGCCCCGCCGTCTAGTGCAGCTCCGGCGCCATGCGCCTGAGACTGCGACGTCGTGAGGGTACTGCATGGGTAGCCTTGGAAACCTGACCGGCATCGTGGCGCTGGCCGTGCGGCGCCTAAGGGCCAACCTGACACTCACGTTGATGAGCCTGCTGGGGCTGACGGTAGCCGTCGCTCTGATCATGAGCGTGCCCCTGTTCTCTGACGCCATCAACTACAACATGCTCCGCGAGGAGCTGCGGGGCATGTCCGAGACGGGGAATCGGCCTCCCTTCGCGTTCATGTTCCGGTACGTGGGCGCCTGGTATGGGGGCATCGGCCCCGATGACTACGGCCCCGCCAATGTGTACGTCACTCAGCAAGCCCCAGCCACCATCGGGCTACCGCTCCAGCAGACGGTCCGCTACGTCAAGACAGACAACTTCCGCCTCTTCCCAGCCTCCGAGGCCCAGTACGCCGACATCCGCCAGCCCCTGGCCTACGCCTACCTGGGGTACGTCACTGGGCTGCAAGAGCACATCACCATCATCGAGGGCAACTGGCCGGCAACGGCTACCAAGGTGACCGACACCCTGGAGGTCCTCATCAGCCAGCGCCTGGCCGAGGCAGCGGGCATCCAGATCGGGGAGGAGTACATCCTCCTGGACAAAGGGGGTGAGGACTCCTTCTCTGGCCGGCGCGAGCCAGCCCAGATCCCGGTGCGGATCGCCGGGGTATGGGTGGCTACCAACCCCAGCGATGAGTTCTGGTTCTACTCTCCCAAGGCATTTGAGGACGTCTTCTTCGTTCCCGAGGAGAGCTTCACCGCTCGGGTGATCCCGGCCGGTCGTAACCCGATCTACCTGGCGCTCTGGTACCTGGTGTTCGACGGGTCTGAGGTATACACGGAGAACGTGCCGGGCCTGATCGCGCGGATCGTGACCACCCAGAGCCGAGCCGCGACCGTCCTGGAGAACACCTCTCTGGACGTGTCCCCGATGGACGCCATGATGCGCTACCAGCGCAAGGCGCAGCTCCTCACCATCCTTCTGCTGGTGTTCAGCGTCCCGGTGGTCTTCCTGGTGCTGTACTTCATAGGTCTGGTCTCGGGGATGGTGGTGCAGCGGCAGAAAGCCGAGATCGCCGTCCTGAAGAGCCGAGGCGCGACCAGCCTGCAGGTGTTGCTGCTGTACCTGGTAGAGGGCCTCATGATCGGGGCAGTGGCCCTGGTCTTGGGGGCGCTCATCGGGCAGCTGGTTGCCATGGTGATGGGCAACACCAAGTCGTTCCTGCTGTGGGTCTGGCGCCCGCCGCTCCCGGTCAAAATGACCCAGACCGCGATGAAGTTCGGGCTGGCCGCGGTGGGACTGGCCCTGCTGGCCAGCCTCATGCCGGCTCTCTCCGCTGCCGGGTACACCATTGTGACCTACAAGCAGGAGATGGCGCGCTCATTGCGCCGACCCACGTGGCAGCGCTACGGTCTTGACATAATCCTGCTCATCCCTCCGGTGTACGGCTACTACGTCCTGAGCCAGCGGGGTTCGATCTCCTTCCTGAGCCTGGGGACGGAGGGCAGCCCCTTCAGTGAACCGCTGCTGTTCCTGGTGCCGGCGCTGTTCATGTTTGCCGTATCCCTGGTGTTCATCCGCTTCTTCCCCTATGTGATGTCGTTCTTAGCCTGGCTGGTGCAGCGACTGGGCAGTGTCCCTACCGTGCTGGCCATGCGTCATCTGGCCCGGTCTGCCGGTTTCTACACCGGCCCGCTATTGCTGCTGATCCTCACCCTCAGCCTGGCTGCCTTCACCGGCTCCATGGCCCAGACGCTGGACCAGCACCATACCGACTCGGCCTACTACCGAGTGGGCAGCGACATGAAGCTGGTCGAGCTGGGCGAGAGCACGGAGAAGGCAGGGGACCCGGGCGGGACCGTGGCGGGGGGCTCTTCGGGATCGGGCGGACAGCAACAGCAGAAGGAGAATGACCCTCTCGGCGCCACCACCGTGAAGTGGCTCTTCCTGCCAGTCACCGAGCACTTGCGCGCCCCCGGCGTCCAGGGGGCGGCCAGGGTCGGGCGCTTCAGTGCCGGCGCCAGCCTGGGCGGCGCCTCGGCTCAGTTGACGCTGATCGGGGTGGATCGAGTGGACTTCCCCCGGGTGGCCTACTGGCGGCACGACTTCGCCCCGCGCTCCCTGGGCGGGCTCATGAACTCGCTGGCCGTGGACACCGGGGCGCTGATCGTGGACCGGCGCTTCCTGGCGGACTTCGCCATCGGGATTGGCGACAAGGTGAGGTTGTCCATCAACGCCTCGGGGTTGGGTGGCTCAGCAGACTTCACCATTGTGGACATCGTGGACTTCTTCCCCGGCGTCTATCCCGAGGATGGCTATTTCGCCATAGCTAACCTAGACTACGTGCATGAACGCATCGGCGGGCAGGTCCCGTATGATGTGTGGATACGGACCGATCCAGCCTACGAAGGCAAGGAGATCGTTGATAACGTAGAGGACGTAGGGTTGCTGGTGCTGTCGCACGATGATGCCCGGCAGCTCGTCAAAGACTATGAGAGGCAGCCCGAGAGGACCGGGACGTTTGGGATACTGTCGGTGGGCTTCGTGACTTCGGCGCTCCTCACGGTGCTTGGTTTCCTGCTGTACTCGATGGTCTCGTTCCAGCGGCGCTTCATCGAGCTGGGGATTCTGCGCGCCATCGGGCTGTCCATCGGCCAGATGTCGGCCTTCTTGGCGCTGGAGCAGGCGTTCCTGATCCTCACCGGTCTTATCGTCGGGACGGGACTGGGAGTGTGGGCGAGCAGCCTGTTCATTCAGTTCCTGCAGGTCGGTGCGGGCAAGTACGCCCTAACGCCGCCGTTTGAGGTGAAGATGGCGTGGGGCGCCATAGCGAACATATACATCGTGTTCATCGGCATGTTTGTCTTCGCGGTGGGCACGATGATCCATATGCTGGTCCGGATGCGGATCTTCCAGGCTGTGAAGCTGGGTGAGACGGCCGGCTAGCGATGTGGCCGCGCGTCGAGGACATAGGAGGGGTCTCGGTAGATGAATAGCGATTTCCTAGGTGCGACCGACGACCACATCGTCGTCTGCGACAACCTGGTGAAGATCTTCAAGGTGGCAGACCTAGAGGTGGTGGCCCTCCAGGGGTTGGATCTGCTGGTCGAGCGGGGCGAGCTGATGGCCATTGTCGGCTCCAGCGGTAGCGGTAAATCCACCTTGCTGAACATCCTGGGCGGGCTGGACCGGCCCTCGGCCGGCAAGGTTTTCGTGGACGGTCAGGACCTGCTCAAGATCAGCGACTTCGCCCTGAACCGCTATCGGCGCGAGAAGGTGGGGTTCGTTTGGCAGCAGACGGCTCGCAACCTTATCCCCTATCTCAGTGCCCAGGAGAACGTCGAGCTCCCCATGATGATCTCCGGCGCCTCTCAGAAGGAACGCCGGGAATGGGCGGCGGAACTGCTGGACGCGGTGGGGCTGGGCGGGCGCCGCTCTCACCGACTGGTGCAGATGTCCGGTGGTGAGCAGCAGCGCGTGGCCATCGCCGTGGCTCTGGCGAACCGGCCGGTCCTCCTGTTGGCAGACGAGCCCACGGGAGAGGTAGATACCGTCACCGCCAAGGCCATCTTCCAGGCGTTTCGGGAGCTCAACGAGCGCTACGGTCTCACCATCATGATCGTTACCCACGACCCGGGGATCGCCGGCCAGGTGGACCGGGTGGTGGCCATTCGAGACGGTCGCACCAGTTCGGAGACGGTACGCCAGTCTGACAACGGCGGGGGCATCGGTGAGGATGACGAGGACGCCGCCGGGGCAGGAGCGTTTGCCGCCTTCGAGGAGTACGTCGTCCTGGACGCCGCCGGGCGCCTGCAGCTACCTCGGGAATACCTGGAGCAGCTGGGCTTCCACGACCGAGCTACCCTGGAGTTGGTCGAGGGCGGGATTCTGGTCAAGCCGGTGCTCGGGCGAGGGCCTGCCGGTGCGGCCGGCAACGGCCGAGGCGATAGCCTCGACGCGCCTCTGGTGGCCCATGCCGATCGTTCCGGCGTTGCCGTGGTGAACCGGGTGCGTCAGGGGCTGGCGGGCATGCTCAGACGAAAGAAGGCAGGAGGTTAGGGTGGCGCTGGCTCAGCCAAAGGACCGGAAGCTCGAGAAGGGCTCCGAGGAGATAATGGTTCGCACCGTGAACCTGGTGCGAACGTACCAATTGGGGTCAGAGCCCGTCTACGCCTTGCGCGGCATAGACCTGGAGATCCCGAGAGGGCAGTTTGTGGCGCTGAAGGGCCGCTCCGGCTCCGGCAAGACTACCCTCCTGAACCTGGTCAGTGGGCTCGATACGCCCACCTCGGGTGAGATCTACCTGCTAGGGCACAATCTGGCGAAGGCGAGTGAGAAGGAGCTGCTGGAGCTTCGGCGCAAGCACATAGGCTTCATCTTCCAGTCGTTTGCCCTCATTCCGACCTTCTCAGCGTTCGAGAACGTAGACCTGATGCTGCGGATCGGTGGGTTCGACCGACGGGAGCGCGGCCGCCGGGTGATGGAGTGCCTGGATCTGGTCGGGCTGCGCAACCGAGCGGGGCACCGCCCCTATGAGCTCTCCGGCGGGCAGCAGCAAAGGGTGGCGATCGCTCGCGCGCTGGCCAACCGGCCGGAGATGCTCATCGCCGATGAGCCCACGGGCGAGCTCGATAGCGTGACCGGGCGACAGATCCTGGAGCTGTTCCGGGAGATCGTGGACACAGAGGACGTCACCTTGGTGATGGCCACCCACGATCCGACGGTCGAGGACTACGCCGACGTGATCTACGAGCTGGTGGACGGCCAGATCATGGAGGCCAAGGACATGCGCAGCTACCTCGGCGGCCTGAGCAGCATGGGCAACTCGGCCAAGTCTCGGCGCTAGGGAAGCATGCAAAGAGCAGGGACCGCCCGGTCCCTGCTCCTACCGAATCCTCAGCCAACGCCGCGCCCCCTAGAACGACGGCACCAGCCCCACCTCAACCAGCGCTTGACGGAACTGAGCCTTGATGTCCTCGAGGTCAGCCTCGGTCTCGGCCTCAAACCGCAGGGTGAGCCTGGGCTCGGTGTTGGACGCCCGAACTACTCCCCAGCCCTTGTCGAAGAGGACTCGGGCACCGTCAATGGTGATCACCTCGTGGTCCTGGGCAAACATGTCTCGCAGGCGGTCTACCACCTGAAACTTCCGGTCATCTGGGCAGGCCACGGTCAACTCGGGCGTGGCTGGGTAGCGAGGCAGCTGGGCAACGAGCGACGACAGGCTTGCTGGCTGGGCGGCCAGCGCATTGGTGAGCACGGCCGAGGTGAAGGTGCCGTCATCGAAGTCGATGTCGGGGTCGTTGAAGTAGTAGTGCCCGCTCATCTCCCCGCCCATGAGCCCGTTGTGCTCGTTCATGGCGGCAACCAGGAACGGGTACCCAACCCTGGTCATCACCAGCTCGCCGCCGAGCCGTTCCACCTCTTCGATCAGCATCCGAGAGACCTTGACCTCGAAGATCACCTTGCCGCCGGGGTGTTCGGGGAGTACCTGCCGGGCCAGCAGGGCCAGGAACTCGTTCGGCGTGACCACGTTGGCCTTGTCATCCACGATCCCCAGCCGGTCGCCGTCCCCATCGAAGGCCAGGCCCACGTCGGCGCGGGTCTCTCGGACCTTGGCCTTCAGGTCCTCCAGGTTCTCCTCTTTCATCGGGTCGGGATGGTGGTTGGGGAAGGTGCCGTCGATCTCGGTGTAGAGAGGTATCACCTCGCAGCCGATGGCGGAGAGGACCTGCGGGGCCACCAAGCCCGCGCAGCCGTTGCCGGTGTCAGCTACTACGCGCAAGGGGCGGGCCAGGCGGAACTTGCGGGTCACCGTCTCGATATAGGGGGTGATGGCATCGGCCTTGTGCCGTCCCCCACTGCCCGAGACGAACTCGCCTCGCTGGGCGATGTCCGCTACCTCCTGGAGGCTGTCAGAGACCAAGGGAGAGGTGCTCTCCCGGATCTTGATGCCGTTGAACTGAGGTGGGTTGTGGCTGGCGGTGATCATCACCCCGCCATCGGTGCCGAAGTGCTTGACGGCGAAGTACATAAGGGGGGTAGGCACGAGGCCGATGTCCAGGACATCAATGCCGGTGCTCTGCAGCCCCTCCAGCATGGCGGCGTGAAACTCGACGGAGCTGGGGCGGACGTCGTGGCCGGCAACCAGCCTGCGCGCGCCCTTGTCGGCCAGGTAGGTGCCGATGGCCTTGGCGATGCGGTTGACCACCTCGGCGGTCAGGTCCTCCCCGACAACGCCTCGTATGTCGTAGGCTCGGAACATGCTCCGGTTGATCGTGGTCTCGGACATATGGATTCGCTCCGTGGCCTGGGCCGGCGGCTCTGCCGGGCCCGATGGTAGACTGCTAGCGGGACAGGAAACGGATGATTGCTCGCATGAACGCGGGTAGGTCGCGCGGCCCCCGAGAGGAGATGATGTTACCGTCCTCGACGACTTCCGCGTCTATCCACTGGGCTCCCGCGTTGACCAGGTCGTCACGGACAGAGCTGACGCTGGTCATGCGCTTGCCCCGGACGATTCCGGCCGAGATGGGTACCCAGGGGGCATGGCAGATGCTGGCGATGAGCTTGCCCTGAT
>JBMNTK010000133.1:0-11205 GCA_050945695.1 Anaerolineae bacterium
CTGGGCCTTCGGCCGGGCGTCCGCCTTCGCGGACGAGGGAGCCCTCGTCCATCGCGGCGGGTTCCAGCCCCACAGGGCCCACTCCGCGCGCGACCCGTCCAGCGGCATCCTGATCCAACGCATTCGGCACACTCCGCCTTTCCCCACACGCGCACCACCCCACCCAGCGCGTCCGGCGTCGGCGAAGGCGGACGCCCGGCCGAAGGCCCAGCAGCCCCGACTTGAGTCGAGGGCTCTGTCGCGCCGTAGCAGAGCCCTCGCGTCGCTCGGGATGACAGGGTGGGGGCTGGGGATGACAGAGTGTGTGGCTCGGGATGACGTGGGGGCCTCTCGGGAGGGAGCCCGGCGCGCCTGGGACCTGGGCGCACCAGTGTGCGCCTAGTAGCGTGCACTCCTCAGCTGGTGTTCACGTGTCACGCGTCACGCTTCACGCGTCACCGCGGGTGATGGCGACGAAAAGACGAAGACCCCGACGGTGTTCTCCGCCGGGGTCTTCGTCGGCTTACTCTCTGGGCCGCTAGGCCCGTCACTCGCGGAGGCGAGGGTCGAAAGCGTCGCGGAGGCCGTCACCCAAGAAGTTGAAAGCGAGCACGGTCAGCGTAAGTGCGGCCGCGGGCACCAGGATCACGTGCGGGTAGGATCGGATGCCCTGGAAGCCTTCGTTGATCATTATGCCCCAGCTCGGGGTGGGGGGATTGGCCCCCAGACCGATGTAGCTGAGGAAGGCCTCGGTCATGATGTAGCTGGGGATCGAGAGCGTCTCAGCCACAATGCAGGGCCCGAGGATGTTAGGCAACAGGTGCCGGAAGAGCACGCGCGGTGTGCTGACGCCGATAGCATGGGCCGCCTCGATGAACTCGCGCTCCTTGTAGGAGAGCACCTGACCGCGGGCGATACGTGCCATACCGATCCAGTTGAGCAGACCCAGGGCGAGGAAGACGAAGAACAGACCTCCCAGGGCAGCGTCTATCTCCACCAGCGCCGCCAGAGGGCCGGTGACTTCACCTCGCCTGGAGACGGCCTTGAAGAAGACCTGCATGAGGATCACCACGATGAGCACCGGCAGACCGTAGAGGAAGTCCACGATGCGCATCATGATGTTGTCTACCCAGCCACCGGCATAGCCGGAGATGGTACCGTAGACGATCCCAACGACCAGGCTGACGGCGGCCGCCACGAAGGCGACGGCCAACGAGACCCGGGCACCGTAGATGGTCCGGCTCAGGATGTCCCGGCCCAGGTAGTCTGCCCCGAGGGGGTAGGTGTCGCCGGGCAGGGCGTAGTTGTCCTGGAAGTGGGTCTCGTCGAACTTATAGGGAGCGATAGCCGGGGCGAAGATGGCGACGAGGATCAGCAATATGATGAACACACCGCCCACGGTGGCCACGCGGTTCTTGACCAACTGGTGCAAGGCATCCGACCACGGGCTGCGCTGCCGTCTCTGGGCGCGGCTGGCGAACACCTGCTGAGCTACAGCTTCTTGAACGGCCATGATATCTCCTAACTAGTGGCCTGCGCGGGTACCTACGAGTACCGGATCCGTGGGTCAAGCCAGGCGTAGGTGACGTCTACCAGCAGGTTAGACAGCACCAGGATGACGGCGTAGATGAGGGTGACGCCCATGATGACCGGGTAGTCGCGGTTGTTAATGCCCTGGACGAAGTACTTGCCCATGCCGGGAATACCGAACACCGACTCGATCACGATGGTGCCGGTGACGACGGCCGCGAACATGGGGCCAAGGACGGTGACCACCGGGATGAGACTGTTCTTGAGGGCGTGCCGCACCACCACGGCGCGCTCGCGTAGCCCCTTGGCCCGCGCCGTACGGATGTAGTCCTCACGGATTACCTGAAGGAGCGAGGCACGGGTGAGGCGGGCGATGCTCGCCGACATGCCGGTGCCCAGGGCGAGCGTGGGCAGTATGGCATGCTGGATGAACTTGCCGGTTGGGGCGGGGATGAAGCCCAGGAAGAAGGGACGTTCGGCGCCCCACAGGGCCACGGGCAGCCATCCGAGCTTGAGGGCGAAGAGCCAGTATAGAACCGGGCCTAGCACCAAGGCAGGGATGGACACGCCCAGAATGGCTATGAAGGAGGCCACGTAGTCGGGCCATCGGTTGTGGTTCAGGGCAGCAATGATCCCTGCCGGCACGCCGATGAGCAGCGCCAGCCCGATGGCCAGGATGCCCAACTGCGCCGATATCGGCAGGCTATCGCCCACAATATCGTTCACGGTGCGGTTGCGCTGGGTAAAGGAGGGGCCAAGGTCTCCTTCCAGCAGCAAGGAGCGGAGGTAATTGACGAACTGCACGTGAAGGGGCTTGTCCAGGCCGTACTTGGCCTCCAGGTTCTGGACAACCGCTTCCGGGAGCTTCCGCTCGCCAGCGAAATCGAAGGGCCCGCCCGGTATGGCCTGCATGAGCAGGAACACTGCCAGCAGCAGGGCTAGCAGGACGGGTATGGACCACAGAAGCCTGCGTAGTATGTACGAGGCCATAGGGTAGCACTCTCCAATACTGTTCTAATATGGGCTGATGAGTCACTGCCGCTCGAAGTCCGGGAAACGAGGGTGGTTCCCGGACCTAGACCGACAGCGAGTCGGTTCTGCCCGGTTCTGCCGGGGAGTGGACGGGACCCCCGCGGGAGCCCCGTCCACCCGTGGGCGATTACTATCTGCCCCTTGCGGCCTGCTTGGCCTCCCAGTCGATGGTCCACTTCCAGACGTGGTCCATGCTGAGCGGGTTGACGATACGGTTCAGATACGGCTTGGTCAGGTCTACCCGGGTGTAGAAGTAGATGGGCGCCATAGCCGTAGCTTCGTTGTTGAGGATGATCTCGGCTTGCTTGTAGAGCTCGGCGCGCACCTCAGGATCCTGCTCGACCTGGGCCTGCTCAACCAGAGCATCGAACTCCTCGTTGAAGAACTTCTCGTAGTTCTCGGTGCTCCGGCTGTGCATCACGTCGGCCAGGAAGTTGTTGGCATCCAGGTAGTCCGCGCACCAGCCCATGCGGAAGATGTGCGGCTTGTCCTCATCGGGCGAATCGGGCTTGAGGGTCTCGAGGTAGACACCCCATTCCTGCTGCTCGATGTTGACGTTGACGCCGAGGACCTCCGCCCACATAGCCTGGACGGCCTGGGCGATCTGGAGGTGAGCCTCAGACTGGTTGATCATCAGGGTGACGGGCGGGAGGCCCTCACCGTTCGGGTAACCGGCCTCGGCCAAAGCCGCACGGGCGGCCTCAGGGTCGAACAGCAGACCGACCTCGGGGTCACCGCCTACGCTGCCGAAGACACCGGGGCAGGTGAAGGAGTTGGCCGGGCGCTGCTCACCCTTCAGCAGGGTGTCGATGATGGTCTGGCGGTCGATGGCGTAGGAGAACGCCTTGCGCACCAGATGGTTGTCAAACGGCGGCTTGGTGTTGACGAAGCCGTAGTAGTAGGTGCACAGACGAGGCAGGATCCGAAGCTCCTGGCTGAGAACCGGGTCGGCCTTGATGCGGTCCATGTCGGGCAGAGGCGGGCCCCAGCCGGGATCGCCCTGGAAGTCAATCTCGCCGTTCTCATACATGGCCATGGCGGTGGAAGCCTCGGCCACGATGGGGGCACTGAGGACTTCGATCTGGACCTGATCGGCGTTGTACCACAGAGGGTTCTTGACCAGGGTCAGATGGTCACCGTGAGCCCACTCCTTCAGCATGTAAGGACCGTTGGTGACTATCAGGCCGGGCTCGATCCAACGATCGCCCCACTCCTCGATGATGGCCTGAGGCTGCGGACGGAAGATCCACAGGCTGGTCATGGCCGGGAAGTAGGCAGCAGGCTGCTTGAGGGTGTACTCGACGGTGTAGTCGTCCACCGCCCGGACGCCCACGCCGGCACGGAGCTCGTCCAGTTCTTCGTCGCTGAGAGCGCTGACGTCAGCGAAGGCGAACTCCTCAGCCCCGGCGAGCACGGTGGTGGGGACATACGAGTAAGGAGCACCCGTACGAGGATCGAGGCTACGGAGGATGCCGTAGACCACGTCGTGGGCAGTGACGGGGCCGATCTCATTCACCTGATCACCGACGAGCTGGACCCATACGGCGTCGTCACGCAGGTGGAAGGTGTAGACGGTACCGTCCTCGGAAACCTCCCAGTCGGTGGCCAGTTCAGGCACGACTTCCAGGGTATCGTCGTCATAGTCGGTGAGAGCCAGGAACATCTGCTCGATCAACCACACGGAGGTGGTGTCCTCGGAGAGCGCCGGGTCAACCGTAGGCGGCTCAGAACCGAAGACGAAGTCGAGCGTGACCGGCTCGGCACCGGCCTCCGGCGTAGGGGTGACGATGACCTCTACGGTCTCCTTGATCACCTCCGGCGGCTGGGTGACGACGACGGTTTCCTTGATCACCTCTGGTGGCTGAGTGACGACAACGGTCTCTTTGATGACTTCGGGTGCGGGTGTGGCGCCGCAGGCCGCCACAACCATCGCCAGGATGGTCAGAATGGCAAGTACCCCGAACCACTTGCTCGTATGTCTCATGTATCCCTCCTGAGAGTGGAGCGCGACATCAGCGATGTCTCGGGGGGCGTTCCCCGAACTGGTTCCTATCCGCCGGCCCACCTCCTTCGGTGCAGGCTTGCGGGACTGGTCCAGCAAGCCCTATCCCTCGCGACTCCGGTAGCACGCGACCCAGTGGCCCTCACTCACCTCTTCGAAGGGTGGCTCCTCTTGCTTGCAGATGTCCATGACGACGGGACATCTCGTGCAGAAGTTGCACCCCTTAGGTGGGTTGGCAGGGCTGGGAACATCGCCCTCAAGGATGATGCGCTGTCGCTTTGCTTCTACCACCGGATCGGGAATGGGTACAGCTGAGAGCAGTGCCCGGGTGTACGGATGCCGGGGATCGCCGTAGAGGCCATGGCGGTCCGCCAGCTCCACGATCTTACCCAGGTACATGACCGCCACTCGGTCGCTGATGTGCTTCACGACACTCAGGTCGTGGGCGATGAACAGGTAAGTCAGGCCAAACTGCGCCTGCAGGTCCTCCAGGAGGTTGATGATCTGGGCCTGGATGGACACGTCCAGGGCCGAGATGGGCTCGTCGCAGACGATGAAATCCGGCTGGACGGCCAGAGCACGGGCCACGCCGATCCTCTGTCGCTGCCCACCAGAGAACTCATGCGGGTAGCGGGAGGCGAAGTAGGGGTTCAGGCCCACCAAGGACAGCAGGTCGCGTACCCGCTCCTGCAGCTCCTTGCCCTGGGCCAGGCCGTGCACTTCCAGGGGCTCGCCAATGATGGAACCCACGGTCATGCGGGGGTTTAGGGAGGCGTAGGGGTCCTGGAAGATGATCTGCATATCGCGCCGCATACGACGCAGTGCCTCGCCCTTGAGGCTCACCAGGTCAACGCCGTTGAACATGACTTGACCAGCGGTAGGCCGGTAGAGCTGGAGGATGGCTCGCCCGGTGGTGGACTTACCGCAACCGCTCTCTCCCACCAGGCCGAGGGTCTCCCCTTTCTTGATATCGAAGGAGATGCCATCCACGGCACGGATGGCGCCGACCTTCCGCTGCACGACGAGCCCCCGCATGATGGGGAAGTGCATCTTCAGGTCGCGAACCTGTATGAGCGTGTCCTTGCCGTTACTAGAAACCATTGCTGCCACCCGGGATGATATCCTGCCAGCAGGCTACCTGATGGCCGTTTCCGATTGAGCGAAGCTTCGGTGTGCCCGACCAGCACTGATCCGTGGCCCAAGCGCACCGAGGAGCAAAGGGACAGGCGTCCGGCAGCTCGATCAGATCGGGCGGGAGGCCCTCGATGGGTATGAGCCGTTCCGATCCATCCGCATCGAGGCGGGGGACCGAGCGTAGCAGGCCCACCGTGTAGGGGTGCCGCGGGTTGCCGTAGAGCTCCCTGACCGGCGCGGACTCGATGATGTGACCGGCATACATGACCATCACCCGGTCTGCCAGGCCAGCGACGATCCCCAAGTCGTGGGTGATCCAGATGATGGCCATGCCCAGCTCGTCGCGCAGCCTCTTCACCAGATCGATGATCTGCGCCTGGATGGTGACATCCAGGGCCGTAGTGGGCTCATCGGCGATGAGAAGCTTCGGATTGCAGGAGAGGGCCATGGCGATCATGGCACGCTGGCGCATGCCACCGGAGAACTGATGGGGATAGTCGTTCAGCCGGCGCTCGGCCTCCGGGATACCCACCATACGCAGCAGCTCAATGGTCTTGCTGCGGGCTTCGGCCCCGCTTAGGCCCTGGTGAACTTCCAGGGCTTCCCCAACCTGCTTGCCGATGGTCAGGACGGGGTTGAGCGAGGTCATGGGGTCCTGGAATATCATGGAGATGCGGTTGCCCCGTATGTCGCGGAGCTCGTCCTCAGACATGGTGAGCAGGTCGCGGCCCTGGAAGAGGACCTGGCCTCCCACGATCTTTCCTGGCGGCTGGGGGATGAGCCGCATAATCGAGAGTACGCCGACGCTCTTGCCGCAGCCACTCTCACCCACGATGGCGACGGTCTCCCCCTCATTGACCTCGTAGGAGATTCCGTTGACAGCCTGGACCACGCCGTCCTGGGTATGAAACTGCGTGCGAAGATCCTTGACCTCTAGAAGGGCCATGCTGCTGCTACCTTGCTAGGGCTGAATTTGGTGCCCGAAAAGACAAATCTCTGTTAGACAGGGGCCTGTAGGCAATAGTGCAATGCTAACAGGGAAGGAAGAGGTTTGTCAAGCTAGATAGTCTATCGCAGCCGGCATGTCCAAGACTTCCCCAGTCTGTAGCGTTTCCTGAGCGTCGCTGCCACGGTTTTCGAGAATGGAGTGATTTCTAACGCAACTCTAATGGTAGTTCCAATCCAATCACTTGACCACCACGACAACGCTGGCTAGCATCCACAGGGATGCGTTGAGGCCCATCGAGCTGGGTCGCCCACGTGACACCACCCTCGCACTGCAGCACGTCAACCGCAAGCCATAGGGCCCGGCCTTGCGCCCGCCGACGGAGGCGCAGGGTACGGTGCCGTTCGCTTAGGAGTCGTGTCAGCTAGTAGCACTGCAATCGGTGCCATGGAGGTCAAAGTGAGAAGTCGAGCGTCGTTGGTAGTCTTGTTGGCGATCTTGTTGGTGGTTGGTGTCGGCGCCGCGTTCTCCCTGAACGCGCAGGCGGATGCGCCACTGCCTGGGGCGATGAAGCCGGTCAACCTGGACGCCTTCCGGATGCTCGAGGAGGGCAAGCGCATCTTCCGGTACGACACCTTCGGCGATGAGGTCTGGTGGGGTGACACCTTGGGGCTCCACCTGGCCATCGCCGGTGAGGCCAATGGCGGCGTGGGTCCAGGCGTTAGCCCGGCCACCGCTCTGGCTGTGGGGCTCAAGGTGGACGTGGCAGCGCTGCCTCAGGAACTGCGCGTCGCCATCAACCGAGGCGAGGTGGATCTCAACGACCCGGCCACTACGCTGGCGCTGCTTCAGCTCGATGCGGTGGTGGGGGTGACAGGGTTCTTCAACGAGGACGGCACGATCCGCTCCATCGGCATACAGTGCGCCCTGTGCCACTCGACGGTAGACGATTCGCTCGCCCCCGGGATTGGCCGGCGCCTGGATGGCTGGGCCAACCGGGACCTGAACGTGGGCGCCATCGTGGCCCTCGCTCCCAACCTGCAGCCGCTGGCTGACCTGCTGGGCGTGGATGTGGACACGGTGAGGACGGTTCTGAACTCCTGGGGACCCGGGCGCTATGACGCCGAGTTGGTGCTGGATGGCAAGGCCTTCCGGCCCGACGGGGCCTCGGCTTCCACGCTCATCCCGCCGGCCTACGGCCTGGCTGGGGTCAACCTACACACCTGGACCGGATGGGGCTCGGTCCCCTACTGGAACGCCTACGTTGCCGTCACCCAGATGCACGGGCAGGGGACGTTCTTCGATCCTCGCCTGAACGACCCCGTCAAGTTCCCGGTAGCGGCTGCCAATGGGCTGTACGACATCCGCAACTCCCCGGACCTGGTGACGTCCAAGTTGCCGGCGCTGCACCTCTACCAGCTCAGCCTGACGGCACCCAAGCCGCCTCCGGGCAGCTTCAACCCTGCTGCTGCCGCCCGGGGTGAGGCCCTGTTCAACGGCCAGGCGGGATGCTCGCGCTGCCACGTCCCACCGCTCTACACGGAGCCGGGCTGGAACATGCATACGGCCGAGGAGGTCGGGGTAGATGACTTCCAGGCGCTGCGCTCCCCGGACGAGCGCTACCGCACCGCTCCTCTGGCCGGGCTCTGGGCCCACTCCAAGGGTGGGTTCTACCACGATGGCCGGTTTGCCACGCTGGAGGACGTCGTCAACCACTACAATGACTTCTTCGGTTTGGGGCTCGACGCCAGCCAGATCGCGGACCTGGTGGAGTTCCTGAAGTCTCTGTAGACAGTTCGAGGCAGTCTGGCTCTCCGGGCCACTGGTGCATTCCGGGGCCCGGGGAGCCTACCCGGCTCTGATAAGGGGGAAGCTCATGCGACGGATCTGCGTGCTGGCTGTGATCGGCCTGGCTCTCGTTGCCCTGCCGCTGGCGGCCTCGGCCGACACGTTCATCCCGGAGCTCTTCCGCAACTGGGGCTCGTCCACGCCAGAGCCCCCGCCGGCCGGCGGCGGCCGGATCGCGTTCACATCGGATCGGGACGGTGCCGAGGCCATATACGTCATGGATGCGGACGGGGGCGGACAGACCAAGCTCCCTTACTTCAGTGACATGGACACCGGGCCGGTCTGGTCGCCGGATGGCAGCAAGATTGCCTTTGCTTCCATCCGGGACGGCAACTACGAGATTTACATAATGAACGCCGACGGCAGCGGCCAGACCCGGCTGACCCATGACGAGGCCTCGGACACGCTGCCCAGTTGGTCGCCGGATGGGAGGAGGATCGCCTTTGCCTCTGACCGGGACGGCAACTACGAGATCTATGTGATGAACGCCGATGGCAGTGGCCAGGCTCGGCTGACCGACGACCCGGCCAATGACCTAGACCCGGCTTGGTCGCCGGATGGCAGCCGGATCGCCTTCTGCTCCTACCGGGACGGCAACTGGGAGATCTATGTCATGAGCGCCGATGGCCTGGGCCCGGTCAACCTGACCAACAGCCTGGCGCTGGAGCTCAGCCCGACCTGGTCCCCGGACGGGAGACGGATCGCCTTCTGGTCGGACCGGGATGGCAGCGAGGACATCTACGTCATGGACGCCGATGGCATGAACCAGGCTCGGCTCACCCTCGACCCAGGAAGCGACTCTCTGCCCGCATGGTCGCCTGACGGGTCACGGATCGCTTTCACCTCTGACCGGGATGGCAACTACGAGATCTACGTGATGCGGGCCGACGGCACCGGCCAGGCCCGGCTGACGAATGATCTCGCCTTGGACTTCGATCCCCTGTGGTTGCCGGACTGATAGGGTTCGGGATGGCCAGCGGTGGGCACTGCATAGGGGATGGCCCGGCCTTGCCTTAGGGTCCTGGTTAGGTTAGAATGGAGTAGACCAGGGCGACGTAGCCAAGTGGCAAGGCAGGGGTCTGCAAAACCCTCATCGCCGGTTCAAATCCGGCCGTCGCCTCAGCATAGACGAATGCGCGCCCACTAGAGTAGAGTGGGCGTGTGCTTTTGTGGGGCGGTGGCGGAAGGGCAGACGCTGCGGACTTAAACTCCGCTGGCCGCAAGGCCATGTGGGTTCGAATCCCACCCGCCCTACCAAGGCTTGCCATGGGGTGGGGCGGTAACGGGCACTGCTGGCCCCGTTCTATCCCGACCTGGAGCATCCTCGCCTTGCTCGTGCAGACGTCGGCCGTTCTGGGATCCAGCCCTTCCAGGCAGGTACACCGATGGCGTGCCGTCCCAGTCCTCTAGAGAGTACGGCTCATGGTGTCCAGCTCACCCTTGAGCTGCTCAAGGCGCTCCGCGAGCTCAAGGATGCGCTGTCTCTCCTCCATAAGGGCCTCCCACTCGGGCAGGAAGCGTTCCTGGAAGCGTCGCTTCGCCCGGTTGCCCCATAGGCGGGCAAGCAGGCCGACGGCCATCAGGCCCAGGGAGAGAAGCAGTAGAGCGGGATTCCCGTCGGCCAGGCCGAGCATCAGGACCAGCAGGCCCAGAAGGCCCCAGAACAGGATGAAGCTGGCCAGGCTGTCCGGCTCCTCGGCCGCCCGGCGCGCCTCATAGTCCGCGAGCGCCGCTTCGTATCTGTCGCGAAGGTGCTCTACCTCCTCCTTTGTGCGGCGGTACAAGGCGTCCTTGGCGAGATAGTGCGTGTCCAGCTTCAGGTCGACCGGCACGGCCCGACCAGTCGAGTCGTACTCAAGCCGCACCCGAGAGCTGCAGTAGTCACAGACCTGGAACTGGCCACCAGTAGGGGTCAGAGGGGCACCGCAACTGGGACACTCAAGACGCTGCATGGCGACGATGCTTCTCCCACCTGTGTTGGCGGTATCGGTGCTGTATCGGCCCAGTTCCGTCCTGACTTGAGCCTTCGGCGTGGTCATCCCAGGGCAATCGGTTGCCGACTGCGCCGGGCAACGCCAGCAATCTGGGCTCGAATGGCACCCGATCTGCCCGGGCTGGTAGGATAGCCAATCCGACGGCAAGGCCCATTCCAGCAGGTGCTTCCCTAGCTCATCGATACTGCGGGGCCCGCAGGCACGCTAAGGCAGCAGGTCTCAGCTCGTCCTACAAGGTCTCGAACCAGGTACGGATTTTCTCGGCCATGAGACCACGCCGTGTGTGCAGGAAGTCTTCGTAGTCAGGGATACTCCCATCGAGCATGCTCTCCGGCACGCAGTTCGCGCGTAGGTTGGCCCGCAACTCGTCCAGGTCGGTGATGCCGCCGTACTTCTTGGGCCCGCCCCAACACTGCTCGACGAGCTCAGCGAAGTACTGATGTGGGGGCTTGTCGCCGATGGCGATGTTGATCTCGCTTTGGGCCATAACGTAGTTGGCGATCTGGTTGATTCGGCCACGGGCCAGACCCTGCTTCTTGAGATGGCCGCGGGGGTACACGTGATGCACGTCGCCGCGGTTGAGGATCAGGTCCCGTACAGTGATGTCCCTGGAAAGGAACGCCTTGTCGTTCAGCTTAGCCTGTGCCGCTTTGTACGCTATGAAGTAAGGGCTCCGGCTCGAGGATGTGTCCAACAACTGAGGCAGCATGCTGGTCCAGAACGAGTCTGAGAGCTCAGTG
>JBMNTK010000134.1:0-11073 GCA_050945695.1 Anaerolineae bacterium
CAGCAACCAGACCGGTCCCCTGACCCGGGAGAGCCTGCGGCGCCTGTTTGCCGGGGAGCTGTCCGACTGGTGGGCCTTCGGGCAGTCAGCCGGGGCGGTGCTCCCGATAAGCCGAGAGGAGGGCGCCGGATCCCGGGCGGTGCTGGAGGCGGAGGTCATGAAGGGGACCGGGCTTTCCAGCGGGGTGGCCATTGCGGCCAGTGACGACGCCGTGCTAGACTACGTGGCCTCGACCCCGGGTGCGATCGGCTACGTAGCGGCGAGCAACCTGCGCGAGGGGGTGCGGGCTCTCACCGTCGAGGAGCGCCGGCCGGAGCCGCAACGGGTGCGCGAGGGCGACTATCCACTGATGGTGGGAGTGTGGCTCAGCTACGTGCCGGGCGGGCCAGGAGAGGACCTCGCCCGCTGCCTGGCTGGACCCTCCGGAGCCAGGGCTCTGGCTCGGTGGTATGGGGCGCCGGAGCTGCTGGTCGGACCGGACTGAGCTAGGGCTGCGGGCGGACGAAGGGGTTACGAGCCTTTTCCAGCCCAATGAGCGTGCTCGGACCGTGGCCGGGGTAGACGCGGGTGGTGTCGGGCAGGACGAAGAGCTGCTGCTTGATGGACTGCAGGAGCGTGCGCCCATGGCCCCCGGGCAGGTCGGCTCTGCCCACGCCTAGACGAAACAGGGTGTCGCCGCTGAAGAGGACTTCCTCCTCGGGATTGTAGAGGCAGATGCCTCCCGGTGTGTGGCCGGGGGTGTGGATGACCTGGAACGTGGCCTGCCCAACCCGAATCTGGTCGCCGTGCGTGACAGTCTGCGGTGGCCGAGGAAGGGTGACGGGCTCAGCCAGCCAGGCGGGAAGGTCAGGTGGCACTTGGTCGGCGGGGGTGCCTTGGGGCACCAGACCGCCGCCGAGCAGCAGGGCCAGGTCATCACGATGTATGAGCACCGGGGCACCGGTGGCCTCGGCCAGCGCGGCCAACCCGCCGATGTGATCGAAGTGGCCATGGGTGCTGACTAGGTACCGTATGGTCAGGCCCTGCTCCTTAGCGGCCTCCAGGATGGTATCGGGGTCGCCGGCGGCATCAACGACCATGGCCTCGCCTTCGGAGCCGTAGAGATAGCAGTTGGTCTCGAGTGGGCCCAGGGACAGGGTTATGATCATGGCGGTGGCGAGACCTCCTGGCAGTGGCTAGGGGCGGGGAGTCCCCGCCGGCGCCGATTATAGGAGCACCGCTGCCCGAGGGGCAATCGAGACGGGTTAGTGATGGAAAGCACCGGCGAGTGGAGCCCTCTGGGGCCCTTCCGGTGCTTAGGCTACGCCTAGGATCTGGAGCTTTGCGATGAGGATGAGTCACCTGTTCGGAACCACGCTGAGGCAGGACCCTGCCGACGCCGAGTTGGTCAGCCACCGGCTGCTGGTGCGGTCGGGGATGATCCGCGCCATAGCCGCCGGGATCTACTGCTACCTGCCCCTGGCGTATCGCTCTATGCGGAAGATCGAAGAGATCATCCGCCAGGAGATGAACGCCATAGATGGCCAGGAAGTGCTCATGCCGGTGGTGCACCCAGCAGAGCTCTGGAAAGAGAGCGGCCGCTGGTACAGCGTGGGGCCGGAGTTGGTGCGCTTCGAGGACCGCGCCGGGCGCGACATGGTGCTGGCCATGACCCACGAGGAGCCGGTGACTGACCTTCTGCGCCGAGAGGTCTCCTCGTACCGCCAGCTCCCGATGATGGTCTACCAGATCCAGACCAAGTTCCGCGATGAGCCTCGCCCCCGGGGTGGGCTGGTGCGCACCCGCGAGTTCACCATGAAGGACGGCTACAGCGCCCACACCGATTACGAGGACCTGGACCGCTATTACCCGCGGGTCCAGCAGGCCTACGAGAACATCTTCCGCCGCTGTGGCCTGGATGCGGTCGTGGTAGAGGCGGACCCGGGAATGATGGGAGGCACTGCCTCTCACGAGTTCATGGTTCTGAGCGAATCGGGTGAGGACACCCTCATCTACTGCGAGAGCTGCGGCTACGCCGCCAACGCGGAAGCGGCGCGCTTCGACAAGGGAACCGTCCCTCCGGAAGAGCCCAAGCCCCTGGAAGAAGTGGCGACACCGGGGATGAAGACCATCCAGCAGCTGGCCGAGTTCCTGGACATCCCCACCAGCCGCACCGCCAAGGCTGTCTTCTACGTGGACCAGGACGGGACGATCATCTTCGCCGTGGTCCGGGGCGACCTGGACGTGAACGAGGTCAAGCTCGCCAACGTGTTGAGGGCGACCGAGCTGCGGCCGGCCACCGACGAGGAACTGGTTGCGGCCGGGATAGTGCCAGGGTATGCCTCTCCCATCGGGGTGCGCGGCGTCAAGGTGGTGGTGGACGACTCGGTGCGCGATGCCTACAACCTCGTGGCCGGCGCCAACCGAGAGGGCTATCACGTGCGCAACGTGAACTTCCCCAGGGACTTCCAGGCCGACATTGTGGCCGATATCGCCCTGGCCCGGCATGGCGACATCTGCGCCGCGTGTGGCAGCCTCCTGGCCGACCAGAGGGGGATCGAGCTCGGGCACATATTCAAGCTGGGCACCAAGTACAGCGAGGCCATGGATGCCACGTACTTGGACCCAGAGGGGCAGGAGAAGCCCATCATCATGGGGTGCTACGGCATCGGCATCGGCCGGCTGATGGCGGCCGCCATCGAGCAGCACCACGACGACAAGGGCATCATCTGGCCACCGGCCATCGCGCCCTGCCACGTACACGTGGTGGCGCTGAACCTCGACCGGGAGGAGGTTGCCGGGACAGCGGAGGACGTCTACGGGCGGCTGGCTTCCCGGTGGGACGTCCTGATAGACGACCGACCCGAGCCCAGCGCCGGGGTGAAGTTCAACGATGCCGACCTGATGGGGTTCCCGGTACGGGTCACTGTCAGTGCGCGAAGCCTGAAGGCAGGCGGCGTTGAGATCAAGGCCCGCTGGGAGGCTCAAGCGAGAGTGGTGCCGCTGGATGATCTGGAGAGGGCTGTCGAGGAAGCCTTGGAGAGCTGGCCAGGACCTCGTTAGCGCCACGGGGAGGGTGCGAAATGAGAGTGGCTGTCGTCTCGGA
Source organism: Anaerolineae bacterium (assembly GCA_050945695.1). GTDB lineage: Bacteria > Chloroflexota > Anaerolineae > DRVO01 > DRVO01 > Ch71. The sequence goes on from JBMNTK010000134.1 coordinate 3,086, forward strand.
CATTCACGACAACATCTGGAAGCTGGCTGGGATACTGGCCAACATTCGGGAGGACGGTGCCCAGGCACTGATCGTGTGCGGCGATCTGTGCGCTCCCTTCACGCTGCAGACGATCGCCGAGGGGTTCAGCGGCCCGATCCACGTCGTCTTCGGCAACAACGACGGTGACCAGTTCCTGCTGTCTCGGGTGGCGGGGCGGCACAACCACATCACCCTGCACGGGGTCTATGCCGAGCTTACGTTCGATGACCGGCTGGTGGCGGTGACTCACTATCCGGACATCGGCCGGCGCCTGGCTGCATCCGGGGACTTCGCAGCCGTCTTCTACGGCCACTCTCATCAGGCAGAGCAGCTGCAACGCGGGGCGTGTGTGGCCCTGAACCCGGGTGAGGTGATGGGCAGGCTGGGCCGGTCCACGTACGGCCTGTACGACACCGTGGCCGGCCAGGCAGCCATCCACGACCTGCGGCCCTGAGAGGGGCGAGATGGCTACTGCAGGGCAGGCGATAAGGGTCAGGAACAAGATGGCCGGGGCGCGCCTGCGCGCCCTCAGGGAGCGGTTCGACCTCAGCCTGGAGGAGGCGGGCCAAGCGCTGGGGCTGAGCGCGGAGGAGGTGCAGGCGCGAGAGCTCGGCGCTCAGCCTTTCCGGGTGCGCGATCTGTGGCGGCTGTGTCACTACCTGGGCGTGCCGCCCGCGGAGGTCTACACGGCCCTGGCCGAGCCCGGCGGGCAGTCTCTAGGCGCGAGGGCGCTGAAGGTGCGCCGCAAGCTGCTGGGCGCTACGCTGTCCGACCTGCGCGAGGAGAGAGGCCTATCCGCGGGGGAGGCCGCCGAGCGGGTGGGATGGAGCGAGCGCTTCCTGCAGCAGGCCGAACAGGGGGCGGTAGACCTCGAGGTGTCGCAGCTGGAGGCGCTGGCTCGCCTCTACGGCTGTGCCTGCCACTCGCTGCTGGGAGCGGAGAAGGAGGACGCCACGAGCCGCGTCCCTCCCCCCAAGGCGGAGGATCCGGGGCTGCGGGGATTGGCCACGGACGTGGCGGAGTTCCTGCGGCGTCCTGACGCGGAGCGCTACGTGCGGGCGGCAATGGCCCTGAGTGGACTGGAGTCCTCGGCTTTGGCAGCCCTGGAGGACGCGCTGCTGTTCTTGCGAGGCTCAGACTAGGGGATGGAGCCCCGCAGGCGAGCGCGCCGGCGGGCGCGTTCCCGTGCGGCCAGGGCGGTCTCCAGGGGCGCTACCCACTGGCCCTCATCATCGGGCTGGGCCAGCACCACCCCGTCGGGGCTCACCCGCCCGGAGGCTCGGACGGCGGGCTCGTCCTCGGGCTGGACCAGCACCAGGTGAGGTAGGTTAGGGTAGGTCTGGCGCAGCATCTGGATGATGTCGAAGGCTTCGGGCCGGGTGGGGGAGTAATAGACCAGGGTAGCGCCCACGCTGGTAGTAACGAGCAGGTTGAGCGCGCTCTGGAGGTCGGGCACGCGGACCGGGGCATAGCCTCGCCGTTCCAGCGCGGTAAGGATGGGCAGGAGAGGTTCCTCTTCTGGGCCGACTATCAATATGGGCAGACGGTTGTCTAGCATTTGACAGCACCGCTAGTGATATGCCGCTATCCTAGATGGTGTTAGGGGGGTGTCAAGGCTGGGTGCAACTTACGGCCCAGACGAGTGTTTGACTCTGTGGTATCAGCGGGGTATCATGCGCCCTGTTTGCGCAGCCTGTGGCCGACCGGCGTGTCCGGTCGCCTATCGCTAAGGAGGGAATGTGGCAGACAAGGTCCGAGTAGCGATCATTGGCGTGGGTAACTGCGCCTCGGCCTTCATCCAAGGCGTGCACTACTATCGCAATGCTTCCGAAGACGAGTTCGTGCCGGGGCTGATGCACGTAAACCTCGGGGGTTACCACGTCAGGGACATAGAGTTCACGGCGGCATTCGACATTGATGCCAACAAGGTGGGTAAGGACCTGTCCGAAGCCATATGGATGGAGCCCAACAACACCCTCCGGTTCGCGGACGTGCCCAAGCTGGGCGTCGAGGTGTCGCGGGGCATGACCCACGATGGGCTGGGCAAGTACCTCAAGGAGAAGATCCAGAAGGCGCCCGGTGCCACCTCAGACATAGTGGGGATCCTGAAGGACACCAAGACCGACGTCGTGGTCTCCTACCTGCCGGTGGGCAGTGAGATGGCCACGAAGTGGTATGTGGAGCAGATTCTGGACGCCGGGTGCGGATTCGTGAACTGCATCCCGGTGTTTATTGCCCGTGAGGGGTACTGGCAGAAGCGGTTCAACGAGCGTGGGCTGCCGGTCATCGGCGACGACATCAAGAGCCAGGTGGGCGCGACCATCACGCACCGGGTGCTCACTCGCCTCTTCCGAGAGCGGGGTGTCAAGGTAGAGCGCACCTACCAGCTCAACTTCGGCGGCAACACTGACTTCTACAACATGCTCGAGCGCGAGCGTCTGCAGAGCAAGAAGGAGTCGAAGACCAACGCCGTCACCAGCCAGCTCGAGTACGACATGGGCAAGGATAACATCCACGTTGGCCCCAGCGACTACGTGCCCTGGCTGCAGGACCGCAAGTGGTGCTACATCCGCATCGAAGGCACGACCTTCGGTGGCGCTCCCCTGAACATGGAAGTCAAGCTCGAGGTCTGGGATAGCCCCAACTCTGCCGGCGTGGTGATTGATGCCGTGCGCTGCTGCAAGCTGGCGCTGGATCGGGGCATCGCCGGGGCGCTGGAGGCTCCCAGCTCCTACTTCATGAAGAGCCCGCCCATCCAGCTCACCGACGACGAGGCGCGCGAGCGGGTCGAGCGCTACATCCGCGGCGAAATGACGCCGGAGGAAGCGATCGTCCTGCCCGTCGGGCCCGTAGCAGCCGATGAGGGCGGCAACGGCGCGGCGGCCGAGTAAGCTCCGCAGCGTCTACTTAACCAAGGAGGCCCACCCTGAGGGGGTGGGCCTCCTTGGTTTCTGGGGCCTCAGGCCAGGCGGGCCAGGGCGGTGACGTACCAGTGGTCGGTGTAGAGCTCGGTTCCCTCGCCGGTCACGTTGAGGGCACGGCGCTGGCTGTCCGATAGGCCCTGCAGGATCGCCAGGACCTCCGCCGCCTGCTCGGGGCCGGCGTTGTCGGTGAGCGCGGTGATGGGCCGGTGCTGGGTAGCCAGGGAGAGGTGCTCGACGGCAAACCCACTGCTCTCCAGGGCCGCCTTCCACTCCGAGGGACGGTACTCGCGGACGTGCGAGGGGTCGTGGAGGAGGTCGAGGTGGTTCATGATCCGGTCCACGAAGTCGTCCTCGGGCACGCTGCGGTCGTCTATCAGGAGGAGCCCGCCCGGCCGGAGGGCGCGGCGGGCCTCATCCAAGGCCGTGCGTAGGTCGGGGAAGTGGTGGGCAGCGCGGCGGCAGGTGATGAGGTCGAGCGAGCGAGCAGCGAAGGGCAGGGCGAGCGCATCGCCTAGGCAGAAGTGCACGTTGCTCAGCCCGTGCCGCTCCCGCAACGCCAGCGCCTCAGCCAGCATCTCCGGGGTGGGATCGAGCCCGATTACGAACCGAACCCGAGGTGCGAAGGCAAACGCCGTATGGCCGGTTCCGGTGCCCACGTCGGCGACGCGCCAGTGCGGCTCCGGGCGGACCAGTTCCACCAGGTCGGCCAACTTGGCTGGGTCCACATGGACCGGGCTGGTGGTGTAGTACTCAGCGCGTCTGCCAAATACGTCCCGGGCGGACGGAGTGCCGGGCTGGCCACTCATAGTGTACGGGCCTCCGCTGATTCTGGGTTCAAGTACAGCCGCATGATGGGCCGGTTCTCGGACCGGCGCGTTACCTCCTGGAAGCCGGCTCGCACGAACGCCGGAAGGAGCCCGGTGAAGGCGAACGCGTCCGGCACCTTGCCTGGGATCACCGGGTAGCCCTCCAGGATGGTCGCCCCGTGCGCCCGGGCGAAGTCCACAGCTGCCGCCAGGAGGACGCTGGTGACGCCGCGGCGCCGGTAGGGCCGGGCGACGAAGAAGCACACCACCGACCATACCGGCTGGTCGTCCACGCGGGCTAGGATCCGGCTGCGGTCGAGCCTGGGGAACGCGTCCCGGGGCCCTACGGAGCACCAGCCGACGGGCTGGGAACCGTGATAGGCCAGAAGCCCGGGCACCTCTCCGGCCTCCACCAGGCCTCGCAGCGCCGCCTTAGTGCCTTCGCCCTTGGTCCGGTTGAACTCGGACGCCCTGAGGCGCCACCACATGCACCAGCAGCCGCCGCAAGCCCCTCGCTCGCCGAACAGGGCCTCCAGGTCGGCCCAGCGTTCGGGCGTAAGGGGGTGGATCCTGAGCTCGCCCTCGATCCGGTCGCGTGTTGTCGTGCTCATCGCTTCGCCAGCCGCATGATGGTTTCGCGGCTGGATTCCAGCAGCTCCCTTTGCTCGGGCCATGTGAGAGTGGGCAGATCCTCCAATGGGAACCAGTGTAGCACGTAGGAATGGGCGATGTCACTGGGCTGGGCCTGGACCTGCTGAGTCAGGTAGAGGTAGTAGTGGGTGATGATCCACCACTGGCGGTCGAAGCTGAGCCGCTCCCGCGCGCCTAGGTACCCCAGGAGGGTCAGGTCCTCCAACCCCGACTCCTCAGCGATCTCCCGCCGGGCTGCCTGCTCGCGCTCCTCTCCCGGCTCCAGGCGGCCCTTAGGCAGGATGTAGCCGGGGAAGTCGCCCTCGCGCACCAGGGCGACGAGCAGGGTATCGCCCTCCCAGCGCACCACCACACCCCCGGCGGAGGTGCGCTCCGGGACGTCCGGAGGACGCCGGTACCAGGTGGCGTCTATGAGGGTCATGCCGGGGCCTGGGCCGGGCTGAGTACCCAGATCGCCCATCCTACGTACGGGCGCTCGTAGCGCAGGTACTCGTCCTGGCTGGACCGCAGCCGCTCGATTACGTCCTCTCGGGCTGGGTGGTCAGGGTTCTCCTCTAGCCAGCGCATCAGGCCGTACCAGTTGCCCGACATGTAGCGGTCCCAGTCGTCGAGGCTGGCGCGGACGATGTACTCCAGCTCGTAGCCCTCCTCGCGCACTATGCGCAGGAGCTCGGTCTCGCTGTGGAATCCCATGGACTGGGCATACTCGGGGGGCACGTCCGCGGTGAGCCAGTAGGGCTCGCCGATCGCCAGCTTCCCGCCAGGGACGATGGCGCGGCTCATGGCGGCCACGGTGGGGCGGAAGCCCTTCCAGATGAACGAGGCGCCCAGGCATGTGGCCACGTCGAAGGAATGCTCCGGGAACTCGTACTTCGCGGCATCCATGCAGACGATCTCGATGCGATCGGCGAAGCCCCGCGCCGCCATCTTCGCCCGGGCACGGTTGCACGCGTTCTCGCGAATTTCGATCCCCACGCCGGAGATACCGTAGGCCTCGGCCCACAGGGCCAAGGGCTCGCCATGTCCGCAGCCGAAGTCTATCAGCCGAGACTTGGGGTTGAGGCCCAGCACCCGGCCCACCTCCAGGACCTTCTCGGGGCTGGACGGGTTGACGAGCTCTAAGTACTTCTCCGATACGTTGAACAACTCAAGGAAATCCACTGCCTCTCCCCAGGCCGGCTCATCCGTCCAGCCAATGATTGATCTCGATCAGGTTGCCTTCCGGATCGCGGAAGTGGGCCGTGCGTTCTCCCCAGCTAGGCCGGTCCACCGGCGCTGCTACGACCTCGACCCCGAGGGCGCGCAGCCGCTCGTACTCCGCGTCCACGTCATCCACCTTGAAGGTGAGGACGAAGGTGTCTTGGCAGTCCGCCTCAGACAGCCTATCGCCCTGGCCGATGGCGTCCGCCATGTCTTGGCGGCCGAAGATGGCCAGGGGATGGCCGCCGGCGTCGAAGGCAACGTACCCGGTGGTCTCATCTCCCCAGGTGATCGGGAAGCCAAGCACGTCCCGGTAGAACCGGAGCGCACGGACGTAGTCTTTGACCAGGAGCCTAGTGCCTGTGCCTCGAAGTGCCACGTTGACCTCCTCGCGGCCGTCTACCAGCCCAGGGCGTAGCCGATGATGCCCTTGGGGGCGACGCCGCCCATGATGACGCCGCGTTCCTGGTCCAGCCGGATGGCCATAGTCTTGCCGTTGACGTAGTCGCCCGTGACCTCTACCTCGTGGCCGCGGGCTTCCAGCCCTCGAATGACCTCTAGCGGGAGCCGGCCCTCCACCACCATCCGCCCGGCGAAGGCCTCCCGAGGGTAGAAGGAGGACGGGAAGTGCATGCTGTGGACCGTAGGGGCGTCCAGGGCCTCCTGGATGTCCATGCCGAAGTCCACGTAGTTGAGGAAGAACTGCAGCGTCCACTGGTCCTGGCAGTCGCCGCCCGGGGTGCCGAACACCATGTAGGGCCGGCCATTCCGGGTGACCAGAGAGGGGGTGAGGGTTGCACGCGGGCGCTTGTGGGGCGCCAAGGCGTTTGGCCGGTCCGGGTTCAGGTAGAACATCTGCCCTCGCGTGCCTAGCGGGAAGCCCAGCCCTGGAATGACGGGGGAGGAGCCCAGCCAGCCACCGCTGGGGGTGGCGGCCACCATGTTGCCCTCCCGATCCACGGCGTCCAGGTGGGTGGTATCGCCCACGTGGGCGTGCCCCAGCCCCAGGTCGCGCACGCGCCGACCCTCAATGTCGAGGCTCAGCCGATTGTCCTCGAGGACGGAGCGGATGGCGTATTCCGGCAGGCCCCGGCCGACGTCGCCAGGCCGCATCTCCAGTGAGGCGCGGTCGCCGATCAGCTCACGTCGGCGGGCCGCGTACTCAGGTGAGAGCAGAGCGTCGAACGGCACATCGTCGAAAAGCGGGTCGCCGTAGTAGGCCTCGCGATCGGCGAAGGCGAGCTTCGCGCACTCTATCAGGGTGTGGAGGTACTCGGCCGAGTTGTGGCCCATGGCGGGGAGGTCGTAGCCTTCCAGCAAGGCCAGCTGCTGCAGGAACACCGGCCCTTGGGTCCACGAGGAACACTTGTGCACCTCCAGTCCCCGGTAGGTGTAGCTCACCGGGTCCTCCAGGCGCGGTTCCCAGTCGGCCATGTCCGCCATGGACAGCAGCCCGGTGTGGGCGCTGCCGCTGGCGTCCTCCACCGGGTTGGACCGGATGTAGTCCACGATGCGGGCCGCGACCTCTCCCCGGTAGAAGTAATCGGCGGCGGCCTCGATGCCGGCGATGCGCCCCTTGCCGGCTGCGGCCCTCTCGGCCTGGCACATGCCCTTGAGGACGGCGGCCCACTCGGGGTTGCGGAAGATATCACCCACCTCGGGAACTCGGCCGCCGGGGCAGTAGAGGGCGCCGGTGGTGGGGTAGAGCTCCATGTACTTCTGCAGGTTGGTTTCGAGGGCTTGGCGGAGGCTCGGGTAGATGGGGAAGCCCTCCTCGGCCAGCTCGATGGCGGGCTGCAGCACCTGGGCGAAGGTCATGGTGCCAAACCGGGCCAGGGCCAGGGCCCAGGTGCCTACCACGGCCGGAACGCAGGCAGGCAGGAAGCCATCGCCGGGGATCAAGTCTATGCCGTGATCTCGACACCATTCGATGGTGAACTCAGCCGGCGACCAGCCCATGCCGCTCACGGCGTAGGGCCGCCCTTCCCGGGCCGAGTAGATGAGGGTAGGGACCTCGCCGCCGATGCCGTTGCTCTGGGGCTCCAGCAGGTTGAGGCAGAAGCACATGCAAGCGGCGGCGTCAATGGCGTTGCCACCCTGCTCCATGATGCGGAAGCCGGCGGCGGTGGCCAGGTAGTGCCCGGAGGTCACTACGCCGCGCTTGCCCATGACAACCGGTCGGGTCGTGAATGCTGGCATTGTCTCTCCCCTGCGTCTGTGAGCGGGCGGGCTAGCTCTTTCGACACCCTCCACGGATGAGGGCCTGTACCAGGCCGGCCACGACCCCGATGGCCACGCCCATGGCCAGGGCTAGCGGCAGGGTGAGCAGGACCCGGGTCCCTTCGCCCAGGTTGGCCTTGCCGGCGGCCAGGACCCCGACGAAGCC
>JBMNTK010000135.1:0-10923 GCA_050945695.1 Anaerolineae bacterium
AGCCAGGGGTGCCGGTTGAGGACGCTGCGTTCTCTCCCCGGCTTGAGGGTCACCATGGGCTCAGACATCACGCACTTCCAAGACCACCACGCCGCTCACCACCAGCAGCGCTCCCAGGATCTGAGGACCGGCCAGGGTCTCACCATGCACCAAGTAGGCCAGCACTGCCGCCACCACCGCCTCTGAGAGGCCTAAGATGCTGGCCACGCTCACCGGCAGCCGGGCCAAGGCCCCCAGGTAGAGGAGATAGGAGGCCATGACTCCCAGGGCCATTCCGGCCAGCTCCAGCCAACCGATGAGCGGGAGCTGAGGAACCAGGTCGGGCGACATCTGCCCCAGGCCCAGGAAGATGGTACCGAAGAAGAAGCCGTAGAACATGCCCGTTAGGGCCGGGTAGAGGCCGCCTACCTTCTTGCCTATGAGGTCTCGGCCGGCCTGGGTGAGGCCCACGGCCAGTGCCATGAGGATGCCGAAGGTCTCCAGCCTGGCCTGACCGATATTGTAGACCTGGGACACGAGCAGGCACCCGGCCAGGGCCAGCACCAGGGAAGTGGCTTTGCGGCGGGTGATGCGCTCACCGTAAAGGGGCCGGGAGAGCAGGACGGTGAAGATGGGGGCGCTGTAGGCCAGGACGGTGGCCACCGTTACCCCGTTCAGGTTCACCGAGAGGCCCCAGGAGGAGTTGTTGAGGGCGATGCCCACGAACCCGAACAGGACCAGCAGCGGCAGGTGCGACCGCTTCACCCGCAGCCCCACGGGTGCCGCTTCCCCCTGAGCCCGGCTTCTGCGCCCCTGAACCAGGAGGATCGCCAGCAGGGCCCCGGAGATGATCAGCCCACGCCAGAACATCACCCCGGTGGGATGCAGGGGATAGGTGTCCATGAGGCGGCGCAGCCACACCGTGCAGGCAGCCCAGCCGGCGCCGTAGCTGAGCCCCATAGCGATTCCCACCCACCGACGCCCGGACAGGCCGCTGCGTACGGTGGCCGCACGCTCACTCACCGAAACGTTCATACACGCTCCATCCGGACCACCAGTACGGAGGCGCTCTCCTTGGTAAGCCGGGCCCGGTGGTCAACCCGGAACCCAGGCAGCCACAGCACGGTGTCACCGCGGGCCAGGAGGGGGTAGCGCTCTCGATAGGCAGCCGGGATCTTGAGATTGATCATCAGTTCGTTTAGCTTCGTGCTCCGGCCTTCAAGGCCCAGAGGCTGCATGCGCTCGCCCTCGCGTCGGGGGCGCAGCACCAGCGGGCCCTGCCCAACGTCGGCATCGAGGTAGGCCGTCCAGGGATGGGGCGAGGAGAGTGCCTCCGGGGGCAACTGCTCGGCCGGCAGGACCTCGGTCCTCACCCGCCAGCCCTCACCCAGGCTCACCTCACCGGGCACGGGCACGGCGATCTCAGCTGTTGCCGAGGGGAGCTGGGGCAGGCTCTCCTGCAGGGGGATGGCTACTTCCTCGTCCGCGATGGCAAACAGGTCGTAGCCCACGGTGACCATGAGCCCCTGGGGCAAGTCGGCGCGGACGCCGGCCCCCCGGGCCTCCTGCACCGCCTGGACGGCCTGCTCCACGTGGATCCAGTCTATGTTGCGCAGGGAATGGCGCAGCCGGGAGACGGCCTCGCGGATGAGGGCCCGACGCAGGCTCAGGTGCAGGCGCCGGAAGCCGGCCAAGTCGAACACTACCCGGTCACAGGTCCACTCCCGCACCAGCTCGGCCCAGGCCCGGTCGCGTTCCTGGCGCAGGTAGTCGTGGTCGGCGGCCAGCACCTCCGCCGTGCGGCGGATGACCTGGCGTACGTTAGGGTTGAAGGCCTCCAGGTAAGGGATCAGCTCCAGCCGGAGGCGGTTGCGGAAGTAGGTGGTGTCCAGGTTGGAGCGGTCGAAGCGGGGCTGGAGGCCATGCTCGGCGCAGTACTGCTCGATGAGCGACCGTGGGGCATGGAGCAGGGGCCGAACCAGCCGGATCTCCGGCGAGATCGGCCGCTCGGAGGCCACCCGCAGCCCGGCCAGGGAGACCGAGGGCAACATGCCCCGCAGCCCGCCCAGGCCCGAGCCCCGCAGGAAGTGCATGACTACCGTCTCCACCTGATCGTCGGCGTTGTGGGCCACGGCCACCGCCTTGGCCCCGGCATCCTCAGCCACGCGGCCCAGGAAGGCGTAGCGCACCTGCCGTGCCGCCTCTTCCACCGCCAGGCCGCGCTCGCGGCCCACCCGCTCTACGTCAACCCGCTCCAGGGTCAGGGGGATAGCCCAATCCGAGCAGATGCGGCGCACGAACTCGGCGTCCTCGTCGGACTCCTGCCCGCGCAGGAGGTGGTTGAGGTGAGCAGCATGGAGGCGGATGCCCCACTCCGGGGCCAGGTGCCGCAGGACGTGCAGAAGGGCGAGGGAATCGGCCCCGCCGGAGAAGCCAACAACCACCGTTTCGCCGGAACGAAACAAGAGGTGGCGCGCGGCGGTCTCGCGCACCACCTCCACCAGATCGGTTGCTGGCCCCGACAGGGCCCGTTCCATGCTAGAACCCCTCTAGTCGGCTCAGGTCAGCCACCCCATCGGTGAGGGCAGCGATGTGCTGGACCAGTGCCAAGCGGTTACGGCGCACGTCCGGGTCCTCGGCCATGACGAGCACCTCGTCGAAGAAGCGGGTGATGGCCGGGGTGAGGTTTTCCAGGGCGGTGAGCACCTCGTCCACACTGCTATCACGATCCAGCTCGGAGGCGTACCGAAGGTAGGCCGAGTACAGGTTCTGGCTGGCCCCGGGCTCGAGGTCATCGGGCCGGAGTTCCAGCGTCTCCTTGATATCGCGCACGATACGCCGGCAGCGGGCATAGGCATTGAGGATGTCCATCCAGCCCGGCCGGTTCACCCATTCCTGCAGGCGCGGGGCCGAGATGGCGGCCCAGTAGGGGTCGTGCCCTCGTTCGGCCAGGATGGCGTCCACCACGTCGTAGCGCAGCCCTTCCTCCTGAAGGTAGACACGCAGACGCTGGCGCACGAAATCCACTGCCCTCTGCCGCATCTCCGGGGTGGTCTCCACGGGCAGCTCCTCGGCGACCAGATCGAAGGCCTGCCGCAAGTCGAGCCGCGCCCGCCACTGGATCAGGTTCTGGACCAGGCCCGAGGCCGCCCGGCGCAGGGCATAGGGGTCGGCCGAGCCGGTGGGCTCCAGCCCTACCGCCAGAAGGCCCAGTATGGAATCGAGCCGGTCCGCCACGCCCACCACCAGACCGAGGCGGTTGGAGGCGGCAGGGCCCCCCGCCCGTCGAGGCGAGTAGTGGTCGGCGATGGCATCGGCCACCTCGGCGTCCTCGCCCTGACGGCGAGCGTAGATGCCACCCATCACACCCTGCAGGGAAGTGAACTCCACCACCATGTGAGTGGCCAGATCCGCCTTAGCTAGCCGGGCTGCCCGGGCTGCCCGGGGCACGTCCTCCTCGGGGACTCCCAGGAGCGGGGCCAGACGAGGCACGAGCGCCTCCAGCCGCTGGGTCTTGTCGTACATAGAGCCCAGCTGCTCCTGGAAGGTGAGGGTGCTTAGCCGAGGCAGGTAGTCCTCGAGCGTGCGCGTCTGGTCCTCGCGGAAGAAGTAGGCGGCGTCGGCGAAGCGGGCCCGCAGGACGGCCTCGTAGCCCTGACGCACCAGGTCCTCGCCCTCTGGGCCACCGTTGCGCACGGCCACGAAGTAGGGCAGAAGATCGCCCCCTCTCTCCACGGCGAAGTAGCGCTGGTGCTTGCGCATGACGGTGGTGAGCACTTCCCGGGGCAGGAACAGGTACTCCTCGGAGAAGGACCCCAGGATGGGCGAGGGGGCCTCTACCAGGTCGGCCACCTCGCTGAGGAGATCCTCATCGGGCAGGAGGTTGCCGTCCACCTCTGCCGCCAGGGCGCGGGCGCGGCGGGCGATCTCTTCGCGCCGATCATCGTGGGACAGGACGATGCCGGCCGCCTCGACGGCAGACCGGTACTCGCTGGCCGAGCTCACTGTCACCTGGTCGGGGCGATCCGTGCGCAGGAGGCGGGTCTGTCGGCCGCTCTCCAGCCCGGCAAAGGTGAAGGGGACGACCGAGTCGCCCAGCAGGGCCAGGAGCCAACGCACCGGCCGGGAGAAGGCCACGCCCAATCCGTCCCAGCGCATGCTCTGGGGGAAGCGAATGGCCCCCACCAATTCCGGCAGGAGGCGCGAGAGCACGACCGCGGCCGGCTCGCCCTCCTTGCGGACCTCGGCCACCACGTATGAGCCGCCGTCCATGTCGGCCACCTGAAGGGATTCCACGGCCAGCCCGTAGCGACGGGCGAAGCCCTCGGCAGCCCGCGTCGGTGCCCCTTGGGCATCGAAGGCAGCCCGGGCCGGGGGTCCCTTCACCACCGCCACCTCGTCGGCCTGGAAGGGGGCCAGCCCTTCGATGAGGACGGCGAGCCGACGGGGCGTTCCCTCCACGGCGAAGGAGGTGTAGGTCAGCCGTTCCCGCTCCAGCAGCTCGGGCACTCGACGGCGGAGCTGGTCCAGGGCAGTCTGCAGGTCGGCGTGGGGCAGTTCCTCGGTCCCGATCTCCAGCACGAAGGGTTGGGGCGAATCGGCCGGGGCCGGCATAGGGGCGGGCCCCCCGGTGGGCACTGGCACGACCCAGCTGGTCTGCTTGGTCAGGGGGAAGCCCTCGCGCTCACGCTGGTCCAGGTAGGCGGCGGCCACTTGGTGGGCCAGGTCTCGCATTCGGCTGAAGTAGCCGGCCCGCTCGGTGACGCCGATGGCGCCGCGGGCGTCGAGCACGTTGAAAGTGTGGCTGCACTTGAGCACGTAGTCGTGGGCGGGCATGACCAGCCCTCGCTCCAGGGCAGACTCAGCCTCCGCCTCGAAGATGCGATAGAGGTCGGTCAGGCGGCCGATATCGGCCACCTCGAAGTTGTAGGTGCAGTGTTCCACTTCCTGCCGGTGGAGGATGTCGCCGTAGGTGACACCCTCATCCCAGCGGATATCCAGGAAGGTAGGCTCGCCCTGCAGGAAGAGCATGATACGCTCTAGCCCGTAGGTGATCTCCACTGCCACCGGGTCCAGCGTGAACCCGCCCGCCTGCTGCATGTAGGTGTACTGGCTGATCTCCTGGCCATCGCACCAGACTTCCCAGCCCAGCCCCCAAGCTCCCAGCGCCGGCGACTCCCAGTTGTCCTCCACGAAGCGCACATCGTGGCGGCGAAGGTCCACCCCGATAGCCTCGAGGCTGCGCAGGTACATCTCCTGCGGGTTCCCGGGGTCGGGCTTGAGGATGACTTGGTACTGGTAGTACTGCTGCCAGCGGTTGGGGTTCTCGGCGTAGCGGCCGTCAGCCGGGCGCACGGAGGGTTCCACATAGGCCACGCGCCAGGGCTCGGGCCCCAGCACCCGTAGGAAGGTGGCGGGGTTCATGGTGCCCGCGCCCACCTGGACGTTGTAGGGCTGCCAGATCAGGCATCCCTGATCGGCCCAGAAGCGCTCGAGGCGCATGATGACTTCTTGGAACCCAGGACTGTGTGGACCCATGGGGCAAATCACCTCGTGCAGGAGTGGAATGCTCAGGCTTCTACGGGCAGGCTACCCACCGCCTCGACAAACCGCCGCGAGCGGGGAGGCCGCTCGGCGATGTAGCGGATGTAGTCGGCGGCGAGGTGCTCGATCTCGTCGTGTAGCGAGGGCTTCAGGCGCAAGCGCTGGCAGTCGGCGACGGGGCTGCGCTGCAGGAAGCGGATCACCTTCTGGGCAGCCACGCTTATCCGGCGCCCCACCGAAAGGGTACTGGCGCAGGAGGGGCAGAGCACCCCGCCCTCCGAGATGTCGAAGTAGTTGGTCTCCTCCTCGACCCACCGGTCACAGTGAATACAGCGGTAGAGCTGGGGCCGGTAGCCCTCGAGGTCGAGCAGGTGTAGTTCGAAGTAGCGCTGGATGAGCCGCGGGTCACCGCCATCGTCGAGCCAGCGCAGCACCTCCACCAGCAGGTCATAGACGCCGCGGGCCTCCTGGCCCTCGCCGACGAAGGTGTCGGCCAGTTCGGCCAGGTAGTGTGCTGCCGCCACTCGCTCCAGGTCCTCGGCGATGTGAGGGAAGGCGCGTACGGTCTCCGCCTGGGAGACGATGCCAAACGTCCGTCCCTGGTGCACCAGGAGGTCCACCTGACGGAAGAGGTCCACGTGGGCGGCCTTGCGGCTGCTTATCTTGCGGGCGCCCTTGGCAATGAGGCTCAGCTTACCCCGGTCGGGGGTGAGCACGGTGATGAGCCGGTCGGCCTCGTCGAAGTCGCGCCGGCGCAGGACGACGCCGACGGTACGGTAGAGGCGTGGCTGGGCCATTAGCCCCCCCTCGCCGTGTTGTACTTCTGGGGTCGCTGCCAGTTGATGGTCATCTTACGCTGGTAGATCGCCTCCGCGTCTAGGCCCAGGGCGGACAGGAGGTGCAGGGTGCGGATGAGGGCGTCTATGAGTTCCTCGCCCACCTTATCCAGTGGCTGCCCTTTCTTGTAGGCATCGGCCGCTTCGGAGACCTCGGAGTGGATGAGCGTGAGCATCTCCCAGATGCGCTCGGGGTCCGAAGAGAAGCCCTTGGCATCAGTCAGGGCGCGCACTTCGGCCATTTTCTGGTTGAGACCCGCGCTTTCCATCCGCTCCCACCTCCCTAAGCTATCAATTATACCACCGGCGCTGGATAGGGGCGAAGGAAGCGAAGACCCCTCTGCATGGCAGAGGGGTGTGTGGGTGGACTGTGGTACCCCCGGGGCGACTCGAACGCCCGCGCACGGCTCCGGAGGCCGCTGCTCTATCCTCTGAGCTACGGGGGCATGACGTTCCGTGCCTACATAATATACCACCGTCTGAGGCTTACGGCAAGGATGGGCGCCTGGCGGTGACACGTGACAAGTGATACGTGACACGTGACCCACCGCTGCGCTGGGTGCACACTCGCACGCAAAGACGCCAAGTCGCCAAGGACGCGGTGACAAGAAGCTTTGCGCCTTCGCGTCTTTGCGTGAGGCCGCTGCCCACGCGCGCCTGGGGCCTGGGCGCACCAGTGTGCGCCTAGTAGCGCGCACCCTCGGGGCGATTATTGTTCCGATCGCCTCTCCATGTCATTCCGAGCGAAGCGAGGAATCTCTGTCTGCCAAGCGGGTAGATCCCTCGCTTCGCTCGGGATGACATGGGTGGCGTGGGTCACGTGTCACGCTTCACGTGTCACCGCGGGCGCTAGCCCGCGTGGACGCCATCCGGCAGGGCTTTGCCGCCCCTGGGTGGCTGTGATATTTAAGGTAAAAAGCCGGGCTACCGGCGTTACGGTTCTCACTTCCTAGCAATGGGAGGGCTAGGCAACCATGGCGCAGAAGAAAGTGGTCATCGTTCTTCCCTACCGCGGCTTTGATGGCGACACCTACCGGGCGGTGCGCCAGGCGTTGGAGCGGCGAGGCCATCAGGTGGTTACGGCTGGGCTTTTCCCGGGGACGGCGGAGGCTACGGACGGATCGTCAGTTCCGGTGATGCTGCGGCTACGTGAGATCAAGACCTACCAGTATGATGGATATGTGTTCCTGGGCGGTGAGGGTATGCGCAGCATGCTGGATGACCGTGACGCCCGGAAGCTGGCCAAGGATATCTCTTATAAAGCCATCGGAGCCACGGGGGAGGGCGTTGCCCTGCTGGCTCTGGCTGATGCGCTGAAGAAGAAGCGAGTGACCGCTCCCACGGACTGGGCCGACCTGCTGCGGCGCCGGGGAGTCCAGTTCACGGGCAGACCACTGGAGGTGGACGACAAGCTGGTCACGGCCCAGAACGGGGAAGTGGCGGAGCAGTTTGCCAATGCCATCGCCGCGGCCGTGGGGAACTAGGCCGCGTACCGGTGCGCAAGCGCCAGAGAGGGGAGCCCGAAAGCCGGGCTCCCCTCTTTTGTGGTATCGGTGACTCGGGCCGTGGGGCGGCGTGCCCTAGGCGGCCGTGGTCTTGATGGTCTCCACTGCGGCTTCGGCGGCCAGCAGACCGTAGGTGAGGCACCCCCCGGCCAGTATCCCGGTGTAGGAGCCCCACTGGTTGTCCGACCCGCCACTCAGGGCGCCGACGATCAGCTCGCCGATAGCGTAGAGGCCGGGGATGGGCTCGCTGTCGTTGTCCAGCACCTGTGCCTGGGTGTTCACCATCAGGCCACCGTAGTGGAACAGCGTGCCCATGATGAAGGGAATTCCGTAGAACGGCGGAGTCTCGATCTTGTTGATCTTGTCCGTCTTGGGCACCCGCGCGGTGGTGATGGTCCCGTCGTCAACGGCAGCGTTGAACTCGGCCACGGTGGTGGCCAGGTAGGGGCTCACCCCCGCCTGGGCGGCCAGGTCCTCGATGGTGTCGGCTTGGTAGAGGGTGCCGCCGTAGCCGACCAGCTCCTCAAGGACCGGGGCCACCGAGTCCATCTGGGCGATGGCGTCGTCGAAGACCATGAGGCCCTTGACGTAACCCTGGCGGAAGAGCTCGGCGCCGTAGGTGAAGCGGCCCAGGGACTCGTCGCAGTAGCGCTCGCCCTTGACCGTCACGATGATACCCTGGGTGCCGGGGACGTCTATGGAGGTGAACCCCAGCGTGTCGTGCCAGGGATCCTCTTCGGCCGCCGCCGGGCAGGGCCACCAGTACGAGTAGGACATGTTCTTCATGGCGGCGCCCACTTCCAGGGCCATGCGGTGACCGTCACCGGTGGCGCCGGGGCAGGCCTGGACGGGGATCTCCTCACCGTGAGGGCCCATGTACTTGGCCGACATCTCCCGGTTGCGGGCGAAGCCGCCCGTGGCCAGGATGGTGGCCTTGGCCCGGATCTCAAGGGCGCCGTCGGGGTCGGTGGCGAAGACGCCGGCGATCGCACCCGTCTCGTCGGTGAGGAGCCGCTGGGCCTTGGTCTCATACAGCATGCGGGCGCCCAGGTCGGCGAGCGTGTTCTCCAGCAGCCTGGCGGTCAGGTAGCCGCCGAACTGGCGGTAATCTCCGGGTGCCCCGGGCTTGAGGTTCCCCCAAGCGAAGCTGCCTACCTTCGCCGGCTTGAGGCGCCGTTCCTGCCCGGGCTCCTCCTCGAACTCGACCCCCAGGTCCATAAGCCACTGCATGCCCCGCTTGACGTTGCCCAAGTAGGCGTCGATGAGCTCGGCGTAGGGCTGCTGGGGCCGGCCGGCGGTGCGGGTGGTGATGATCTCGCGCAGCTCCTCATCGGGGAGCATGGGGCTGGAGCCGGCCACGTGGATGGACTGCCCGGACAGCATCATGCTGCCGCCGATCCAGTCTCCCTGGGGCATCTTGTCAATGATAACCACGTCTGCCCCCAGCTGGGCCGCCCGGATCCCGGCTACGAGCCCGGCGAATCCCATGCCGACTACCAGGACATCGGCCTCCTCCATCCGGCCCGCCTTCTCGTCCTGGGCGGCAGCGCCCACTGGGAGCGAGGCGGCGGCAGCAGCGCCGGCGGTGACAGCGGCGCCCTTGAGAAGACCACGGCGTGTAGTGCGTTTCTGGTCTGACATCTTCCTACCTCCGTACGCTTACAGCGGCATTCAGATCACGACCAGGCATATGGTGCACAACCCTAGCCCCGACGCGCAGTGCCCAGCCTGACCCAGAACGCGGGCAGGCAAGGAAGCGAGCCCAGGCGCGAATTGTGCTTGGCGTCACACATGCCGATGCCGTGAGTGTAGCATGGCGCTGGCGCCGTTTCCATTGAAAATGTGTTAAGCATTGGCCCAGTACCGTGGCCCAGAGCGCCGTCGGTAACCAATAGCAAAGGGTGAGCCCAGATACCTGGGCTCACCCTTGCGTTCAGCGGGGACTCAGCCTGGGGCGGCCTCACCCCCGCAGGCGGATGATGCTGCTTACTCGGCCTTCGCGCCCACCTCTTCTGCCGCCGTCTCGGCCGCGTGCAGGCCGAACAGCAAGCAGTTGTCGAGGTTACCGCTGCCACCGTTGCCGGCCAGCGCTATCGGGTCGCGCTCGATCTGGGGGACGCCGGCGACGCGGCTGGCGTAGGTCACCTCACCGGCGGCATACAGCCCGGGGATCGGCTGGCCTTGGACGTCCAGGACGCGCCCGCTCACGTCCATGTCGACGCCGCCGTAGCTCTTGTTGACGCCCATCACGAACGGCGCCGCATAGAAGGGCGGCGTAGCGATCTTGGTGACTGGCTCGGTGCGAGGCACAGGCAGCAGCTGGGTGGTGCCCTCATCCACTGCCTGGTTGAACTCCTCCACCGTCCTGAGGAAGTGCGGGCCCAGGCCGGCCACTTCCACCAGCTCCTCCAGAGTATCGGCTTCGTAGATCAGGGTCTCGCCGTACTCCTCGCCGAGGTCGCGCAGCTCCTGGATCTGGGCCTCTAGGTCGGCGGCTTGCTCGTTGCCGACTACGAAGAAGCCGTAGTGGACCCCCAGTTCCTTGAGCATGACGGTGCCCATGTGCAGGGTGCCGAGCGATTCGTCGGCCATCCGCCGGCCCATCGTGTCCACGGCCATGCCCGCCCGCAGGGACGATATACGGGTGCCGTTGAGGTCATGGAACATGGTCTTGGCAGCGGCAGCCGGGGAGATGCGGGCATACACGAGCCCGAACCCGCTCGCCCCCGCCCCGATCTCCAGGGCCATGCGCAGGCCGTCGCCGGTTGCTCCCGGGCTGGTGAG
The DNA here is from genome assembly GCA_050945695.1 of Anaerolineae bacterium. GTDB lineage: Bacteria > Chloroflexota > Anaerolineae > DRVO01 > DRVO01 > Ch71. Next base: position 10,649 of record JBMNTK010000135.1, read on the forward strand.
GGTGGCGTTGACCACCTCGCGCGCGGGGCTGAGCGTATAGCGGGACACCATTTCCTCATTCAACCCGAAACCACCGGTGCACAGGATGGTGGCCTGAGCGTTGATGGTGAAGGGCCCGTCGGCGTCCTCGGCGCGTACCCCGGTGACCCGGCCCGTATCGTCGGTCAGGAGTTCGACTGCTCGGGTCTCGTAGAGGATTCGGGCGCCGTTCTTGAGCATCGTCTCTTCCATGAGGAGCGAGGCCTGGGCGCCGCCGTAGTTGGAGGCGTCGAACT
>JBMNTK010000136.1:0-10849 GCA_050945695.1 Anaerolineae bacterium
AGAGGTGCAAGACCCCGTGGGCCACCAGGAGCGCCAGCTCTTCCTGAACCGAGTGCCCGGCCTCCTCCGCCTGGGCCCGTGCCCGATCAGCCGAGATGATCACGTCTCCCAGGTAACCGGCCAGCTCTCCGGTTACGTCCTCTTCGCCCGCCTCAAACGAGAGCACATCCGTCGGGCCTTCGATCCCCCGGTACCGCTGGTTGAGGTCGGCCAGTTCCTCGTCGCCCGCCACCACCACGGTGAGGGCTAGGCGCTCAGGGTCCTGCTCCGCCTGCCGAAGGGCCGCCTCACCGGCCCGGATCACCATATCCTCCACCCCCGGCAGATCCCCTTCCGGGCGGACCTGGACCTCTATCATTCCCTCAACTCCTGGTCGGACGTGGGCCCGGCCTCCGGGGAAGGCTCCGGCTCCTCAGAGCCCTCCGGCGTATGGTCGCCGTTGCCATCGCTCAGCGATCGCTCCGCCTCCTCGAGGATGGCCTCGCAACCGTTTTCCGGCCTGTGCTCGATGAGGCTGCCCTCGGGATACTGCACCCGAGGGTGGAACACCCCCTGCAGGACGTTGACGAACGATACCTTCACGGCAGCGATGTCGTGCAGCGTGAGGGGGCACTCGTCCAGCTCACCCTCGAGCAGCCGGTCGTCCACGATGCGCTCGACCATCCGCGAGAGCTCCTGGGCGTTCGCCGGCCGGGCGGCGCGCGTGGCCGCCTCGCAGGCATCGGCCAGCATCACGATGGCCGTTTCCTTAGTCTGGGGACGCGGCCCCGGGTAGCGGAACTGAGACTCGTCTACGTTCTCCGGCCCATGCCGCTGGACGGCTTCCTGGTAGAAGTAATCCTGGCGGGTGCGGCCGTGGTGCTCGGAGATGAAGCGGATGACCGCCGGAGGAAGGCGGTGCTTGCGCGCCAGCGATACACCCTCAGCCACGTGACCGATGATGATCTCGGCGCTGGCCCGGGGATCGAGCCGATTGTGGACGTTGCCCACTTCCTCTTGGTTCTCGGAGAAGAAGTAGGGGCGGGTCATCTTGCCCACGTCATGGTAGTAGGCCCCTAGCCGGGCCAGGAGGGCATTAGCCGCCACCCGCTCGGCGGCCTGCTCGGCCATGTTGGCCACCATGACGCTGTGGTGATAGGTCCCGGGCGCTCGGAGCATCAGCTCGCGCAGGAGCGGCTGAGTAGGTCTAGATAGCTCTATCAGCTGCAAGGTGGTGACCGCACCGGTGAACCCGCTCACCAGCAGGTACCCGACGATGGCGATGGAGCCGGACAGGGCGGCGTTGATGATGCCCGCGCCCATCAGGCTGGCCAGCCCCACCGGGTCGTAGTTGCCCCCGGGCAGCCGGAAGGTGAGTATCACGGCCACGTTGACCAGGAGCACCGCCGCCGATCCCCACACAAAGGCCTTCAGGTGGCGAATCCGCCCCAGCACCACTACGCCCACCACCCCGCTCAGCAGGCCCAGGGCACCCAGCTCCAGCAGCACCCCATCGGCCAGCTCCACGTAGAAGCCAAAGGGTACCAGGCAAACCAGGAAGCCCAGCCCGGGGCTGATCAGGCTGGTCACCAGCATGGGCAGCGCTGCCGCCGGGTACATGTAGGGCAGCAGCACGTGCCCGGGAATCATCACCCGACCGACGATCGCAGCGACGACTATCGCCGCCCCGAGGAGCCCTAAGCGTCGCCAGTCCCGGCCCAGGGCCGGTTCATGCACGACGATGTAGGCGTACAACACCATCCCCAGCACCAGCATGAGCCCCAGGGCAGCCAGGTCCTCGATCCAGTCTCGGGCCGGCTCCATGAGCCCGATGTGGCGCAACGCCTCTAGCTGCAGCTCGGTCACCCGGTCCCCGGCCCGCACCACCACCTGGCCCTCTTGGTAAGTGGTGGAGATGGGCTGCACCGCCTCCCGAGCCCGCCGACGCGCTTCGGCGGTTCGTTCCTCGTTGGCTAGGGTGTTAGGGGTGACCAGGTCGGTGACGATGTCCAGGACCACGGCCGCCTGAGCCTCAGGCAGGTCGAATGAGAGCTGAGTGGGAACTCGCCTTCTCGCCTCGGCCAGGTCTACGTCCCGAATGACCATCCGCATGGACAGGTCCAGGACGCGCACCACCTCCAGCTCGAGGCTGAGCCACTCCTCCTCGGTGAGGGCCAGGATCGTGGCCGCGCTCTCCGGCGAGAGGGAGATCTCCCCCAAGCCCAAGAGGGCTTCCAGCCGGGCATCCTCGGACATCTCGGCATCGCCCCGGATGGAGGAGATACGATCCAGGATCTGGCGAGCAAGGCTGACCTGTTGGCGGGCGACGTTGGCGTCGGGGGCATCGTAGACGATATCTACTTCGTTCTCGGCCGCCTGCCGGGCGCGGTCGGTGAGGACCTCGCTCGTATAGGTCACGCTGCGAGGGGCAGTCACATCCCGAGGGCTGATGTCGCCCACCTGGAGGTTAACCCCCGGCCCGAGCGACGCGCGCACCACCATGATGGCCCCGACAACGAGGAACAGGAGCACCAGGGCGCCCAGGACGCGAAGCCGTTCGAGGAGGGTCAGTTCTCGTTCGGGAAGCGTGTAGGGGTCTTGAGTGAAAGTGGAAGCCACCGGAGCCTAGCTTGGTTGGGTGAGCAGCCTGCGGACCACCTCACTGACCAGGCGCCCGTCGGCTCTCCCCTGCACTCGCGGCATCACCAGCTTCATGACCTGGCCGAACTGCCGGGGGTCAGTCGCTCCCGCCTCGGCGATGGCCTCCCTCACCACAGCCTCGAGCTCTTCCTCGCTCAACGGGCTCGGGAGGTAATGAGCGATGACGCTCAGCTCGGTTTCCATCTGCTCTACCAGGTCCTGGCGGCCTGCCTTCCGGTACATCTCCAGGGGCTCCCGCCGCTTCTTGGCCTCGCGCTGCAGGACCTCGATTATGCCGGCGTCGTCCAGCGGCCGACCCTGGGCCACTTCCTCGTTCTTGATGGCGGCGCGCACCATTCGCAGTGTCTCGCGTCGCCGCACGTCGCCAGCGCGCATGGCCGCCTGCATATCACGTAATAGATCGTCAGTGAGAGCCATGGCCTCCTCCGGCTGCGCTAAGGACCTGTAGTTAGTTTGCCATTATAGGTTTGGGCGCAAGGGAGGGTCAAAGCACGATCCGGGCACGCTTGTCACCCCCGGCCTAACGCTCTACCATGGGCCTCTACCTCGGGAGGTTGTTCATGCTAGAGCAGATCAAGGCCGAGATCAGGTCGGACTTGGAGGAACTCACCGCGCTGGACGGGGTGTCAGGCCACGAGGAGGCGGTCATCCGGGCCATGCGTGACCGGCTGGCCCCCCTGAGCGATGCCCTGCGCGTGGACTGCTTCGGCAACGTCCATGCCACCACCGGTGGATCCGAGGGCGGCTATCACCTCTTGCTGGCTGCACACTCTGACGAGATCGGGCTCATGGTCAAGAGCATCGACCCGCAGGGCTACCTGCGGTTCTCGATCGTCGCCGGCGTACCGCGGGCCCTGCTGCCCGGGCGCATGGTGCGGATCAATGGGTCCGTCCGGGGGGTGATCGGGGTCAAGAGCGGCCATCTCCTGCGGCCAGAGGAGCGCGAGCGGGTGCCCCACCCCGACGATCTCTACATTGACATCGGGGCCTCCAGCGCCGAGGAAGTGGCCGAGCTGGGTGTGCAAATCGGGGACCCGGTGGCCTTCATCAGCCCCCTGGTGGAGCTGGGACGGCCCGATATCCTCGCCGGCAAGGCCATTGATGACCGCCTGGGCTGCGCCGTGCTCCTGGCCACCATGCGCAGGCTGCAGCAGGACCGCCCGGCCACCAAGGTCTCCTGCGTCATAACTACCCAGGAGGAAGTGGGCCTGCGCGGTGCCCAAGTCGCCGCCTACTCGGCAGCGCCGGACTGCGCAGTAGCCATTGATACGTTCATGGCCGGCGACACCCCCGACGTTGACTTCCATCGGGAGATGCCGGCCGCCATCGGCAAGGGGCCGGTGCTGCTTCTGGCCAGCGGCGGGGAAGCCCTGGGCAACATCATGCACCCGGCCATGCGCCGGCTTCTGGAGAGGGCGGCGAAGCACGCCAACATCCCCTACCAGCGCGCCACCGTGCTGGGCAAAGCCGCTACCGACGCCTCCTCCATCCACCTGGTCCGGGAGGGCATCCCCACCGGGGGAATCGGGCTGGCCCGCCGGTATTCGCACTCCCCAGTGTGCACCTGCGACCTCAACGACGCCGCCCACGCCGTCCTCTGGCTGCTAGCCCTGGTGCGGGCCCTGGACGCGCGTCCGTCCCTGGCGTTCCTGGAGGAATGAGGGCCACGGGTCGTGCCCTGACCCTGGCATGGAGGCTCCTATGACGCTTGACCAGATCCTAGAGCACGCCGACCAAACGCTGGACGAGACGGTGGAGCTTCTCGTCGAGCTCATCCGTACGCCCACCATCAACGCCGGCGAGCACGGCCCCGGCAATGAGACCGACGCCTGCCGGGTGCTAGAGCGCAAGCTCAGCCGAGAGGGCATCGTCACCCGCATATTGGAGTCGGCCCCCGACCGGGGCAACTTCGTCGCCCACATCGGGTCCGGAGATCGCCCTCGCCTGCTCTTCATGAGCCACTTGGACGTAGTGCCGGTGGATGATGCCGAGTACTGGCGCTACCCACCGTTCTCAGGCACGGTAGCCGAGGGCGCCATCCACGGACGGGGAGCAGCCGACTGCAAGGGGCTGGCCGCCGCCTGCGCCATGGCGCTGGCGATACTCTCCCGCCTGAAGGTGCCTCTATCGGGCACCATCACTATGGCGGCAGGCGCCGACGAGGAGACCGGAGGCCGCTACGGGTTCGGGTGGTTGGCCCGCAACCATCCTCACCTGATCGCGGCGGACTTCGGCCTCAACGAGGGCGGGGGGACCTGCTTCCAGATGGGAGAGCGGGTGGGCTACATCATCAATACCGGGGAGAAGGGCCGGCTGGAAGCCACCATCACCCTGCAGGGCCGAGGCGGGCACGCCGCCGCTCCCTGGGCCGCGGAGAACCCGCTCTACGCACTGGCGGCTGCCATCGAGCGCATCCGAGCCTACCAGCCCGAGGTGGACCTCTCGCATCCCATCTTCGATGCCGTCCGGGAGCTGATGTCGGAGGATGTGGGCCGCTTCCTAGGGGTGGAGTATCCCGCGCTCAGCCGCACGGAGCGTGGCATCGCCTCGTCGCTGCGCGGGGCCTCCGCTATGACCATCACCCCGACCATGGCCCGGGCCGGCACCAAGTCCAACGCCATCCCGCCGACGGCCCAGCTCGTCTGTGACGTGCGTACCCTGCCCCACCAAACCCCGGCCGACGTCGAGGAGATCCTGGCTGGGATCTTCCGGGGGATGGAGGGCGTTGACATCCAGGTCCAAACCACGGCGGTGTCCAGCGCCTCTGACTACCCAACTCAGTTCAGCCAGGCTGTGCAGAAGGCTACCGCCGCCGCCACCGGTCGCCAGGACCTCCTGTGGCTGCCGGGCCTGACCTCCGGCTTCACCGACTCCCGCTTCGTTCGGCCGCTGGGGGCAACCATCTATGGGTTCGCTCCCCAGGCTCCGCAGCCGGAGCTGGGCGGCCAGGAAGGGGTCCACGGCCGCGATGAGTGCCTGCCCATCGAGAGCCTGCGGACCATGCTCCGCACCCTCCTAGCCGTCGCCTGGGAAACGGGTGTGATACGTGACGAGTGAAGCGTGACACGTGAAACGTGACCCGTGACATTTGGTGCGTTAGGCGCACTGGTCACGGGTCACACATCACGTGTCACTCGTCACGTGTCACGTTTCACGTATCACTCTCTCAGCCGGGCTCCCAGCCGCTCGGCCAGCCGGCGGGCGATGCGCTCGTGGGTCCGCCGCACCTCGTCCTCGGCCGGGGTGCGGTCCAGGGCCCGGTAGACGAGACGGAAGGCCAAGCTGCGCTCACCCTCGGGGATAGGGTCTCCCTCGTACACGTCGAACAGCCGGACTGAGCCAAGCAGGCTTCCGCCGCCCCGCCTGATCTCCTCCTCCACCAGGGCCTCCGGCGTCTCAGTCGGCAACACCACTGCCATGTCCTGGATCACCGGCGGGAAGCGCGAGATTGCCTCTACCTTGGGATGTTCGATCCAGCGCTCCAGCAGGGGCGCCAGGTCCAGCTCCCACACGATGACCGGCCGGTCGGGAAGCCCGTAGAACGCCCTCGTGCCCGGGTGGAGCTCGGCCAGGTAGCCGATGCGAGTGCCATCGTCCAGGGAGATGTCGGCCGTTCTGCCGGGGTGCATCCCTTCGCGTTCAGCGGCAGAGAAGGCCAGCCGGACGTTGAGCCGGTGGGCCATCTCCTCCAGGGCTCCCTTGCCGTCGAAGAAGTCGAGTTGGCGCGGCGCCTGGTTCTGCCAGGTGGGTTCCTCGGCCAGACCGGTCATGGCCCCGGCCAGATGGCTGGGCTCCTCCGGCAGTTCCTCGCCCGCGTGCGGCAGGAAGACGCGGCCAATCTCGAACACCCGTACAGACTCGCCAAAGCGCAGGTTATCGCGCACCACCCCTAGGACCCCAGGGAGCACCAGCCGTCGCATCCATTGCCGGTCAGACGAGAGCGGGTTGAGGACCCGTACGTAGTCGCCCTCCGATACCGCACCCTCGGGATGGAGGGGGACCTCCAGGTGCCAGTCCACCAGTGAGTAGGTGATGACCTCCTGCAATCCCGCTGCTACCAGCACGTTGCGCAGCGTCTCCTCGCCACGCAGGGACCGATCGTCGCGCTCCGGAGGCAGTTCGTCGCGCATGCGCGTCGTGGGCAGCCGATCGTAGCCGTACAGGCGGGCGATCTCTTCGTAGAGGTCCTCCTCGATGCTCACATCGAGCCGCTCGGGCGGTACCTCCACCTGCCAGACGCCCTCGCCCCGCTGCACGCAGAACTCCAGGGAGCACAGGATGGACTCGATCTCGTCGTCGCTCACGTCCAGCCCGAGCGCCCGCCGGGCCCGCTCCGGGTGCAGCGGCACTACCACCACCGGCTGAGTCACCGGGTAGACGTCCACCATGCCGGCCTGGATCTCGCCGGCGGCTAGGGTGCGCATGAGTTCGGCGGCCCTGCGGGCAGCCCGGTCGGCCAAGGAGGGCGGGACGCCCCGACCGAACCGGTAGGAAGACTCGGAAGTCAGGCGCAGCCGGGAAGCGGCCCTCCGATTGCCGTACATGTCGAAGGAGGCGGCCTCCAGCAGCACGTTGGCGGTCGCATCCCCGATCTCGGACTCCAGCCCACCCATGACTCCGGCCACGGCCACCGGGCCGCCGCCATCGGTGATGAGCAGGACGTCCGGGTCGAGATGGCGAATCTGGCCGTCCAGGGTGGTCATGGTCTCGCCCGGCTTAGCCCGTCGCACCACGATGAGCGGTGTCTCCTCGGGCGGTCGCCGACCGGAAGGACCGCGCAGCAGGTCATAGTCGAAGGCGTGCAGCGGCTGCCCCCACTCGAGCATGACGTAGTTGGTTATGTCCACGATGTTGCTGATGGGCCGGACCCCGCAGAGCTGAAGGCGGCGCTGCATCCAGAACGGCGATGGCCCCACCTTGATGCCACGGATGATGGTGGCAGTGTAGCGGGAGCACAGGTCGGGGTCGGCGATCTCCACCGACACCTGGTCCTCGGCAGGGAGCCCCTCGGCCAGCATCTCGGGCTCGGGCACGCGCAGCTCGCGGCCGGTCAGAGCAGCTATCTCCCGCGCCACCCCGATGATGGACAGGCAGCGGGCCAGGTTGGGGGTGAGGTCAATGTCCAGGACCGTGTCACCCAGGTAGTCCACCAGCGGAGTACCAACGGGGGCGTCGTCGGGGAGGATGAGTATGCCCTCGTGCTCATCCGAGAGTCCCAACTCCTTCTCGGAGCAGACCATCCCCTCGGAGCTCACGCCGCGGATGCGGCTGGGCTTGAGGGTGATCCAGCGCCGCTCCTCGGAGTAGCCGTCAATGAGGCGTGCCCCCGACAGGGCCAGCACCACCTTCTGCCCCGAGGATCCCACCTTGATGTTGGGTGCGCCGGTCACCACCTGAATGGGCTCGTCACCGCCGTACTCGACCACCGGCAGAGTCAGTCGGTCGGCATTGGGGTGCGGCTCCACCCGGACGATACGGCCCACCAGGATCCGATCGCGGTCCCACCAGTCGCCGACACGGTCAATTGCCTTGACCTCAAGTCCGGCCAGGGTGATCCGCTCGGCCAGCTCTTCCACCGGCAGGTCTATGTCAACGTATTCGCGCAGCCAGCTCAATGGCGCTCGCATAGTGCATTCTCCTCAAACTGACACGTGATACGTGAAGCGTGATACGTGACACGTGACAAGCGCATATCACGTGTCACTCGTCACGGGTCACGCTTCACGTGTCACTCGTCACCCTAACCGGCCGAACTGACGCAGGAAGCGCAGGTCGTTGCCGTAGAAGTAGCGGATATCGTCCACGTCATTGAGGATCATGGCGACCCGTTCGGGGCCCATCCCGAAGGCGAACCCGCTGAACTCGTCCGGGTCATAGCCGCCGTTGCGCAGCACGTTGGGGTGCACCATGCCGGCGCCGGCGATCTCCACCCAGCCGGTCTGCTTGCACACCCGGCAGCCATCGCCGCCGCAGATGATGCAGTCCATGTCCACCTCCACGCTCGGCTCGGTGAAGGGGAAGTAGGAGGCGCGGAAACGCATCTTCCGCTCCGGCCCGTACATCCGCCGCGCGAACGTGGTCATGACGCCCTTGAGGTCGGCCAGGGTGATGTCGTGGCCCACCGCCAGCCCTTCCACCTGGTGGAACATGGACTCAGAACGAGCCGTGACCTGCTCATACCGGTAGCACTTGCCCGGCAGGATGACTCGGATGGGCTCCGGGTGAAAGGCCCGCATGGCATGGATCTGCCCGGGAGAGGTGTGGGTGCGCAGCACCACCGTGTCGCTGACATAGAACGTGTCCCACATGTCTCGCGCCGGGTGCCCCGGGGGCATGTTGAGCAGCTCGAAGTTGTAGCTGTCCGACTCCACCTCGCGGGAGCGAAACACCTGGAACCCCATCTCGCGGAAGATGTCGTACATCCGGCGCAGGGTGAGCGAGATCGGATGGAGCCCGCCCGTCCACGGTCGCCGGCCCGGCAGGGTCACATCCACCTTCTCAGCGACCAGAGAATGGGCCAGCTCCAGCTCACGCACCTCGGCCTCGCGCTCCCGGTACCGAGCTTCCAGGGTCTCCCGCAGTTGGTTGCCCTCTTGGCCCGCCCGTGGCCGCTCCTCGGGCGGCAGGGAGCCGATGGTGCGCATAAACTGGGTCAGCCGTCCCCGCCGGCCCAGGTATTCCTGGTGCCAGGCCTCCAGTTCCGCTCCGCTGGAGACCCCGCTTAGGGCCGCCAGCGCCTCTCTCTCGATGTCCGCCAATGACGTTGGCACTGCCTGCCTCCTGGTCTGGGCTCTGACCGCCCGGACAAAAGCAAAAAAGCCGCCGCCTCTCCCTTAGGGACGAGGACGACGGCCTCGCGGTACCACCCTAATTGGTCACAAGGACCCACTCAGCCCAACGGCCGCTGGCGCGGCTTATTGGGTGCCCCGATAACGGGAGGCTCCCGGAACAGACTACGCACGGCCTAGGCCGCTTCACCCGTCGGCTCCAGAGCGAACTTCGGCCAGCTTCCGCCCGGCCAGGCTTTCAGTCAGTGACCCGGCCTCCCTGGGGGCTTCCCCTGGGCCTACTCCTCTCCTTCACAGCCCTTAGCGTGCTATGCTAACAGCGTATGCCCCAGGCCGCAAACGCTGGCGCGGAGCTTCCGCTGTCGTCCGTGCGGCCGATCTATTCCTGCGACAACACCACCGGCAGATAGGTCGTAGGCCCCGACACGGCAGCCACCGTCCCCGCCCAGAGCTCGTAGCCCGCGATAGGATCCAAGGCGCGCAACATCAGCGTCTCGCCCAGCAGGGCGAAGTTCGAGGGGTTGGAGCTCGCGGGGCCCGGGACCAAGTCCTGCACCAGGACGGTACCGGCCTCGGTGCCATCACTGCGCCAGACCTCTCGCCCGTGCTGAGGGTCGCTGGCAGCGAAGTAGACGTGGCCATCCAGAGCCGTGAGCCCTTCCGGGACGGAGCCGATGGGGCCCGGGTATATGTCCTTCAGCAGCTTAGTTCCCTCCGGCGTGCCATCACTCCGCCACAGCTCATAGCTCACGTCGTCCGCACCCGCCCGCACACTACCGATTGTGGCCCCGATGGTGAACAGCAGCGATCCGTTCAGACCGGTCAGATGACTGGGGAACGAGCTCTCGGGCCCGGGGAGGATATCCTTCAGCAGAGTTGTCCCTCCTGCCGTGCCGTCGCTCTTCCACAGCTCGATGCCGAGTAGAGGATCGGTGGCGACGAAGTACAGCGCGTCGCCCGTCACCGTAAGATTGAAAGGATCCGAGCCGCTCGCACCGGGGACGATGTCCTTCACCAGTGTGGTACCCGCCCCGGTGCCATCGCTGCGCCAGAGCTCACCGCCTGAAACGCCGTCCTGAGCAGCGAAGAAGACAAAGCCGCCCATTGCCACCAGGCCATTGGGGGAGGAGCCGCTCGTGCCGGGGTAGATATCATGCACGAGCACAGTACCGGCCTCGGTGCCATCGCTTCGCCACAGCTCATTGCCCACCGTGCCCGAGGTCGCCCGGAAGAGCAGTAGGTCGCCCAGGACGGCGAGTGAGCTCGGGCTGGAGCTCTCCGGGCCGGGGAGGATATCCTTGACCATGAACGTGCCTTGAGGCGTACCATCGCTTCGCCACAGTTCCCGGCCCGTGGCGAGGTCGGTAGCGGCGAAGTAGAGGACCCCATCTATCACACGGAAGTGGTTGGGATTCGAGCTC
>JBMNTK010000137.1:0-10640 GCA_050945695.1 Anaerolineae bacterium
GCCTGTGCCTGTGCCCACAGCGACGCAGACGCCGGCACCGACGCCCACGGCCGTGCCGCCTACGGCTACGCCGGTACCAACCCAGGCACCCACTCAGGTCCCGCCGGCTCCCGCTCAGCTGCCCGACCTGCAGGTGGGGACGGTCAGGGTGTACCCAGAGACCCCCCTGCCGGAGGGGTGGGCATGCGCCCTCACCGTGAACATCCGGAATGCCGGCCGCGGCCCGGCCGAGAACTTCTGGGTGGTGGCCAAGATCGTGAGCGCCGCGGACCACAACGTGGTGGCGGCCAACACGCGCTGGAACGTCGGGTACTTGGGCCCGCGTGAGCGCCTGACGCTCGACCTTACCCAGGTGACCGGGGGCGACACGAACGTGGTGCTCCCGCCCGGAGACTACCTGATCCAGGTAGACGCCAACGCCGCACCGCCGCAGGGTGAGGCCATCGCCGAGCAAGATGCAGGCAACAGCGTCGCCGGTCCCTACGACTTCCGCATACGGGGCACGGGCAAGGGGCCTCGCCCTCAACAGCCGGCCACGCCCGTCCCGGCTCCCGCACAGCCAGAGACTCCGGCGCCGACCCAGCCTGCTCAGCCGGCCCCAGAGCCGACTGCCGAGCCTACTCAGGGCGCGCCGGCCACACCGGCACCGACACCTGAGCCACAGCCGACTTCACCTGCCGCAGCTCCTGAGCCGCAGCCGGCCACGCCCACTCCCGTCCCGCCAGCGCCGACGTCCGCGCCGACGGACGAGGCTCCGGCCCCGGCCACTCCTTGTCCGGAACCGGCGACCGATACGCCAGTCCCGGCCACGGCGACGCCCGTGCCGCCTACAGCCACTCCGGTGCCGCCCACGGCGACTCCAGAGCCGCCGACGCCAACGCCGGAGCCGCCTACGCCTACACCCGAGCCACCAACGCCAACGCCGGAGCCCGCTCCCAAGAGCTACTTCGTGGATGCGGTGAACGGGAACGACGGCAACTCGGGCGAGGATCCGGGACAGGCATGGCAGACCCTAGCCCGCCTGCATCAGGCCACGCTCCAGCCCGGGGACACCGTGCACTTCGCGCGTGGTTCCCGCTGGGAGGAGGGGCTGGTGATAGACGAGGCGGGGACGCCCGAGCGGCCTATCATCTTCCGCACCTACGGCGATGGCCGCCCGCCCATCTTCCGCAGCCCCGGACCGCCTACCATGGCCCCGTCCGTAGAGGTACGCGCATCCTGGGTGACCCTGGAGGGCCTGCTGATCCGTCAAGGACGCCAGACCGATGGGCTCCGGATCGCCGATGGGCTGGAAGGGGTCTCGGTGGTGGACTGCACTATCGTGGAGCCGGACGACTAGAAGGCCGCCTCTCTTGAGGCGCGTCACACCGTCGTAGTCTAGCGAAGGGCGCCAGGTTACCGGCAGAGCCGGGGCCTGGCGCCCTTGCCTTGCGCCTGCGCCGCGCTTGACAGCCCCGACAACTTGACATAGCTTATGGCTGCCCTGCTCGTTCCGCGGGAGCAGGTAGGTTGATCATTACACCGCGGCCGGATGACCGTTAACAAGGCGATCCTCTTCGTCAGTGCGCCGATCCAGCTGGGCTGGTCGGTAGCGCGCTGGTATCCCCGTCCCATCTTCCTTGCAGCCCTCATTGCCACCCACCCTCCAGCCTGTACGGGGCGTGACTCCGGCCTCGGTGATCCCAATCTAGGAGGCCCGTGGCATGTTCGCGTTCTGGCGTAGGACATCCTGGCCGGCGGTCTTGGCGATCGCCGTCCTAGCACTCGCTCTGGCCGGCGGCGTCATGGCGGTGAGCGTGGAGGCGGTCGGCGGCATCCTGCGAGCGAGGAGCACCGCTCGGTCTGACTCGATGGTCCTCCGGCCCGATGAGCTCCAGGTGGAGGGCGCCGGTCCTCTGTGGGGTGCCCTCACCGTGGTCAAGGCCAAGGGAACGGACGACGGCACCCGGGTGGGCCTGAGCCTCCGAGTGGTCAAGGGGGCCGAGTATCTGGAGCGAATCGTCTTCCCTAATGCCGTGGAAGGGGGCACATGGGAGGTGAACCCACAGGCGCCTCAGCACCAGCTCGTCGTGGGCGGGATACCGGTCGGATCCGGGATCGCCGTACCCTTCCACGCTGAGATGGCCCCGGAATGGAATGAGGCCGAGGCCAGGGTCGAGGTCCGACTGGCCTGGACGGTGGCGGCCGAGGGTGACCCGGCCCTGGCGGATCCCGCTCGGCAGGCTGGCGCTTACGTCACCCTGGTCCGGGGATCCGAGCCGCCGCTTGCGGTGGCCACGCCCGCACTCGTGGCCCTGGAGCTCTCCTCGCCGGCCACCCCGACGGCCTCAGGCCTGGCCGCTCCTGCGTCCGACTCCCAAAGCCCCACGGAGCCGGCCTCAGTCGCCTCGGGGCCGCTTCCTGACATCCGGGTCTACCGAGTTCGGGTGCTGCCCAAGCTCCCATCCGCTGACGGGTGGACCGTAGACCTCGAGGTGACCCTGGCCAACGTTGGGAGCCGGGACTCGGGTGCCTTCCCGGTGGCCCTGTACTTCGACCTGCCCGCCCCGCCGTCGGCCAGCGATGTCCCGGCCGCGGTGTGGCAGGTGGGGTCACTGGCGGCAGGGCGGAGCATAGTCACTCGGCTGTCGGCCACCGCGGGCGCGCCAAGCCTGGCTCTGGCCCCGGGTGAGCACACGGTGTGGGTCTGGGCGAACCCTGAGGGAGGGGACTTCCGGGCCTTGGCGGAGGCCGATCACTCGAATAACCTGTTGGGACCCTATTCCTTCGAGCTCTTCGACGTCCCCGCAGCGCTCGCCGTCCGCCCGACGGAGAGGCGCGCGCCCGCGCCGCCGGTCGCCGACCGAGTGCCGACGGCTACGGTCGACCCGCAGCCAGCACCACCCACGGAAACCAGTGTGCCGGCGCCAGGGGACGGTGGGTCGCCGGCCCTGCTTATCACCAATACCAGCGCACCTGCGGCGGCACCCAGCCCGACCGACACCGTCGCTCCCCCGCCGCCCCCCGCTACCAAGGAGCCGGCGAGCACGGTGGCGCCGGCGCCCACCAGGCGCCCGACAGACACCCGGGTGCCCCGGCCAACGAACACCAGTACGTCCGCGCCTACTCCGGTGCCCACCTCGACGCGGCCGATCCCACGGCCTCCCACGGCTACTCCTTTGGTGCCGCCCACCGACACCGCTACGCCGTGGGTGCGGCCCACCGATACGGCTACGCCTTGGGTGCCACCGACGGACACCCCCAGCCCGACGCCCGACAAGAAGCCGACCCATACTCCTAAGCCGACGCATACTCCCAAGCCAACCAACACCCCCAAGCCGCACCCACACGACACCGACACCCCGGCACCCCCGCCACCCACTCCGGTGGTTGAGCCTACCGACACTCCCGTGCCAGACACGCCCACCAGCCCACCGCCCACTGACACCCCGGTGCCGGAAATACCCACCGACACCCCCGTGCCCGACATACCTACCGATACGCCCGTGCCGGAGACACCCACCGAGCCGCCACCCGCTGATACTCCGGTCCCGGAGACACCTACCGACACCCCGGTTCCGGAGGTGCCCACTGACCCGCCGCCGACCGACACCGCCCTTCCGGCTACGCCCACGCCTGAGCCACAGCCCACGGTGGGGGGCGGCGACGACGACAACGATGAGGGTGATAATGGCAACAGGGGTAAGGGGAACGATAACAGAGACAACAGAGGGAACAAGGACGACAAAGACGACAAGGAGGATGACTAGGCGATCGGTCGTCCGGCGGTACTAGGCTTGAGGTGCCGGGTCTGGGCGCAGACAAGCTTCACGAGTCGGCCCGCGGCCCAGCTAGGTAACGGAAGCGAAGGAGGCGCGCCACGCGGGCGCGCCTCCGGCTGTGGCGACGAAGGGGACGACTAGACCTCGGGGACGGCCTCCCACTTCTTGGAGGCTGCCGCCTTGGCGACGGCCTCGAGCACGGCCTGGGTGCGAGCGCCCTCGCGGAAGTTGGGGACCGGCTGACGGTCCTCGGCGATGGCGCTGAGGAACTCGAAGACGGAGTGCACGAAGGTGTGCTCGTAACCGATGATGTGGCCAGGAGGCCACCAGGCGGCGGCATACTTGCCGAAGTCACCCCCGGTGACGTTGATGGTGCGGAAGCCCTGGGCGTAAGCAGGATCATCAAGGGAGAAGTACTGGAGCTCGTTCATCCGCTCCAGGTTGAAGGCGATGCTGCCGCGGCTGCCGTTGATCTCGAAGCAGTTGTAGTTCCGGCGCCCGGGGGCGAACCGGGTGGCCTCGAAGGTGGCCAACGCTCCGTTCTTGAACTGGCCCAGGATGATCACGGCATCGTCCACGGTGACCTCGCCCCGCTCCTGCCCACCGACGGCACCCCAAGCGCCTTCCGCCGATGCGGGAAGAGGCCGTTCCTTGATGAACGTCTTGTCGGCGGCGGCCACCTCGGCGATGTCACCCACCAGGAACCGTGCCAGGTCTATGTTGTGGGCCGCGATGTCTCCCAGGGCGCCGCTGCCGGCCATCTCCTTGCGCAGCCGCCACACCAAGGGGGCCTCAGGGTCCACGATCCAGTCCTGCAGATAGACACCGCGGTAATGACGGATCTCGCCGAGCTTGCCCTCGTCAATGAGGCGCTTGGCCAGTTGCACCGCGGGACAGAAGCGGTAGTTGAAGTTGGTCATGGCCTTGACCCCGGCGCTCTCGGCCGATTCGGCCATGCGTACCGCCTCGTCCAGGTTGTTGCCCAGAGGCTTCTCGCAGAAGACGTGCTTGCCCGCCTGGGCGGCCGCCACCGCGATGGGGTAGTGGGTGTTGCCGGGGGAGGATACGTCCACAATGCCGATGTCCTGGCGGTCCAGGATCTCATGCCAATCGGTGGCATAGGAGTTCCAGCCCAGTGAATCGGCGGCGGCTCGTACGCCCTCCAGGTTCCGGCCGACGATGACTTCCATCTCGGGCACGAGAGGCGGGTCGAAGAAGTACTTCACCTGCCGATAGGCGTTGCTGTGCGTCCTGCCCATGAACTGATAGCCGATGAGGGCCACCCGGATCGTGTCAGCCATGCTTTACCTCCTTGTGGGGGATGGTGAGGCGGGAGCAGTGGATGCCGGCGCTGCACCCCAAAGCCTATCCACTACCCCAGATACCCTGCCCTTAGGGTCTCGTCTATCATGGCGCGGTAGTTCTCCGGCCGAACGTAGTAAGCGATGGTGTTGCTGGAACCCAGGCAGTAGCCGCCACCCGGGGCCACCTCTCGCAACAGCCTGCGCACCTCGGCCCGTACCTGCTCCTCAGTGCCGCGCGCCAACAGGTCCACCTCGACGTTGCCAATCACTGCCAGCCGGCCCCGGTAGCGGGCCTTGACCTCCCGGATGTCCATGGCGGCGGGCTCGATGGGCTGGAGGGCGTCAATGCCACAGTCCAGCAGGTCCTCCATCACCTCCCAGAGAAGGCCGTCGGTGTGGTAGATGTAGGGTATGTCACGGGCGCGGCAGAGGTCGCCGATCTTCTTCATCCAGGGGAAGAGGTACTTCCGGTAGAAGTCAGGTGTCACCATGAGACCGGTGGCATAGGCGATGTCATCGCTGTACCACATGGCGCCCACTTCGTCGTACTGGGACATCACCTCGAAGATGCCATAGACCAGCTGGCCCAGGCCCTCCATGAGGTGAGCCACCAGGTCTTCCTGCTCGTACAGGGCGAAGCAGAAGGGGGTGAAGCCCATGGCCTGCCAGGCGGTGGTGAAGATATCGCCGAAGCGGGCCACCACCTTCATGCCCTCGGGCAGGTGACGGCCGACCTCGTCGAAGGGGGAGAAGTCCACCTGGTCTAGGGTGGGAATGGGGTACCGCTCCAGGTCCTCCCAACCCCGGATGACGCCGCTCTCCTCTCGTCCCCAGTGGCGCTCGTAGCGGGCTACACCGTCCTCTACCGGGATACCGCGCCAGTAGTCGAAGGAGAAACGGGGCGGTAGGGCGATGTAGTCGTAGCCGGCGCGATACCAGAACTCCACGTCGTCAGCCACGGACAGGACGGGGCGGCCCAGGAAGGCCTCCTTAGCCTCTGCATCCATGAGCAACTCGGCCAGCGGAACCCGATCCGGCTCCCCCCGGCGCAGTGCCGTCACCAGTCGCTCGAAGTCGGGCTTGGGCTGCCACTCCACGGTCTCGCTCCTCCTTTGCTGTCAGGCGGTCAGGGGCCCCTGCGGGCCCCTTCTCGATAAACTAGATGCCTCAGGCTAGCCCCATGGCCTCGGGGGTAGCCCGGAAGAACTCCAAGATGTTGCCGTCAGGGTCGCGGAAGAAGGCGACGTGCAACCCGGGGCGCGCCTCGCGGGCGGGGATGTGGAACTCGACTCCCTTGGCCTTGAACTCCTCGTAGGTCTTCTGCACATCGTCCACTTCGAAGGCGATGTGCTGCATGCCCATGCGCCCCTGTTCCTGAGGCTCGGTTACCTCTGGCTTCTCGATGATCTCCAGCCGGGTGCCGCCGATGTCCACGAAAGTGATGCTGTCGCCCAGGGTCCCGGCGGTGGGGAAGCCCAGCACGTCGGTGTAGAAGGCCACCAGACGCTTGAGGTCTGGGGTGTATATGGCGATGTGATGTGACTTGAGGATAGCCATGGCGTGTCTCCCTATACTACGTAGGTTGAGAGGTACTTCTTAGCCAGGAGAAGGCCCTGCTTGACCTTCTCTTCGCTGCCGCTCCAGACCGGGTCCTCGTGCTCGGTGCTCAGGGGCCCATCGTATCCGTACTCGGTGAGGGCGGAGATGAACCCCGGCCAGTCTATGGCGCCCATGCCGGGAATGCGGTAGCGCCACCACCGGTGACGAGGCAGGAACATGCCGGCGCGCTGCACCACGTCATCGAATACCTCGGTGTCCTTGGTGTGGACGTGGAAGATGCGCTCGCTGAAGTCCTTGGTGGCCTGGATGTAGTCGATCCCTTGCCAGTAGAGGTGGCTGGGGTCGAAGTTGAGCCCGAAGTTGTCCACCGGCAGGGCCTCGAAGAGGGGCTCCCAGATGGCCGGCGACATGAAGATGTTGCCGATGAGCCCTTCGAACTGGACGTTGAACCCCGGCCAGTTCTCGATGCCCAGGCGCACCCCTCGGTCGGCGGCGTAGGCAAGCAGCTCCCGAAACACGGGAACCGCCTCTTCGATGTTCTCCTCGATGGTGGTGAGGTGGTTGCGGCCCACGAAGGTGCTCACTTCCCGAACCCCGAGGAGGTTGGCGGCATCAATGACCTTGCGCAGATGCCCGTGCACCTGGGCACGCTTCTCGGGGTCGGCAGCGAGGTTGTTGTCACAGTAGGTGAGGCAGGAGATCTCGATGCCCGAGCGCGTGCAGAGCTCCTTGAGCGCGTCGGCCTTCTCCCGGTTCAGGTTGGCGACGTCGAGCACGTTATCGGCGGGGCGCCCGGGGGCGATCGGCGTGGCAGTGAGTTCCAGAGTCTGGAAGCCGTTGGCGCCGGCCCAGGTGACGATATCTTCGAGCTTGACCCCTCTTAGGCACGCGGTGAGAAAGCCAATCTTCATTGGGGAGTATCCCTCCTAAGGCGATTCTCAGAGAGCAAGTTCCTGGCGGAACCGGTCAAAAAGGTCATCAACGGCCTGTCGGTCGGGCAGGGAGGACTGGGCGCCCACCCTGGTTACCGCCAGGGCGCCGGCGCAGTTGGCGAAGAGCAGGGCTTCCTCCAAGGGCCGGTACTCGATGACGGCAGTCATCAGCCCCCCGATGAAGGCGTCCCCGGCTGCAGTGGTGTCCACCGCTTGCACGGAGGGCGCCGGCATGTGTCCGGAGCAGGTCTCGGCCGCATAGACGCAGCCCTGTGCCCCGAGGGTCACCACGACGTGGCGCGGTCCCCGGCGCTGAAGATGCTCGGCGGCAGTGAGGGCGTCCGCCAGGGTCGCCGGCTGGACTCCGGCCAGCGCCTCGGCCTCCTGCTCGTTGACCACCAGGTAGTCCACACTCAGGGCCGCCTCCGGCAGCTCGGGCAGGGCCGGTGCGGCATTGAGCACGGTGATAGCCCCGGCCTCCTGGGCCGCTACCACCGCCGCTGATACCGTCTCCAGGGGGATCTCACACTGGAGGGCCACCACGCGGGCGGCGGCAAACAGGCTCCGATGCGCCTGGATGTCGGCGGGGGATACGGAGGCGTTGGCGCCTGCCGCCACGACGATGGTGTTGCGCCCCTGGGTGTCCACCAGGATGACGGCCACACCGGTAGACTGGTCGGGCACCTGGCGAATGGGTGATACGTCCACGCCCTGCCGGCGCAGGTTCTCCAGGCCGTCGGTGCCGAAGGCGTCCGCACCGACGGCGCCTACCATGGATACGGAGTGGCCCAGCCGCGCTGCGGCAGCGGCCTGATTGGCCCCTTTGCCGCCGGGCACCACGTGGAACTCGCCGCCAACCAAGGTCTCGCCGGCCTGGGGCAGGCGGGGGGTGCGCATCACTAGGTCCATGTTGATGCTGCCGACGACGAGGGCTTCGCTCATAGCGTCTGCTCAGCCAGCATGGGGCGGGCCAGTGCTAGGGTACGCTCGGCCAGGTCAGATATGCGGGAGACCTCGAAGCCCTGGACGGCGCTGTAGAGGGTGTCGTTCAGCGGTGCCACCCACTTGGCCGGGAGCCGGGAAGCGCCCAGCATGGCACCGGCGATCGAGCCGGCAGTGGCCCCGTTGCAGTCGGTGTCCCATCCGCACATTACGGCGATGGTGATGGCCTGCTCGAAGTCACCCTCGGCGTGCAGCAGGGCGAGGGCGACGGCGCAGGCGTTGTTGATGGTGTGCACGGTGTGGTAGTGCCCGTAGGAGGCGTTTACGCGATCCCAGGTGCGCTGCCAGTCGCTATCCTCCTCGTACCAGGCGATCGTCTGGCGGAGGGCGATGGCCAGCCGGCTCTGCTGTGGGATCTCGGAGATGCCGGCCTCAAGCACGGAGCGGGCGTCGTCCTCCACGAAAGCGGCGGCCACGCAGGCAGCGGCCCACATCTCTCCATAGATGCCGTTGCGGACGTGAGACAGCCGGGCGTCCCGGTAGGACAGGCTGGCGGCCAGCTCGGGGCGGCCGGGGCAGACGTAGCCGAAGATGTCGGCGCGAATCTGGGCCCCGATCCATTCCCGATAGGGGTTGAGGTAGAGGGCGGTCTCGGGGGCGCTGAGCCCGTTGACCAGGTTGGCGTAGGCTACGCGCTCGGCCGTGTAGACCTTCCAGAAGGGCAGATGGGACAGCCACTCCCCGGCCACGTCCTCGGTGGTGAAGGCGGGGCCATGCTCTTCCAGCAGGTGCAGCCCGAGCACGGTGTAGTCGGTGTCGTCATCACGGGGAGCGGCGCAGATCCGTCCCCGATACCAGTCTGCCGGGACGCGGGAGATCGTTTGCCCGGTGAGAGGGTCGGGAATGATGAGGGGGAAGTAGTCGTTCAGGGGATACTCGCCGGCGGGCTCAAGGTAAGCCCGGATGCGGTCGTGGCTCCAGCCCTCGCAGGGCTTGCCCAGCAGGCAGCCGGCGGCCCGGCCCAACCAGGCACCGTAGAGGCGGTCGGCGAGGCGCGATTCCGAGAAGGGCTGGGCATAGGCACGGGGGCCGGGGGCGCGAAGGCCCTGGATGCCCTCTAGGTCGGACGGCTCGGCAGCGGCCATATCCGCGTTACTGCCCAGGGCTTCCAGCCGGGCATAGAGCGCGGCCAACACCCCTTGGTCATCGGGGTCGGCCGCCTGCACTTGAGCCTCGAGGGCGTCTACGTCTGCGCCCTCCTCGCGGCGCTGAACCAGTTCATCGTTGAGCAGTTGCTTGGTGATCGCCATGACTCGCCCCCGGGCACTGGCCTGAAGTCGCCGGGATTCTAGTCCCGGAGGGGGTGGGTGTCAACGCGCTGGTTATGGTCGCCCGGAGGTCGCCGGCTAGCTAATGAGATCGAGCAGCCAGGTGATGGAGTGGGCACCAGCGTAGGCGAAGACCAGGGTCTTGATCGTCTTGCCCACGAGGGTGAGGAGGAGAAAGCGCACGATGGGCATGCGCAAGGCCCCTGCTGCCAAGCCGACAAGGTCGAACACGGCGGCAGGGATGGCAGAGAGGACCAGGATGGTCCAGCCTCCGTAGCGCCTGGTCAGGTCTTCCAGGCGTTGGTAGCGGGGATCGTTCCCGAGGGCGGTGCGGCCGGCCCGGCCCGCGAGGTAGCCGGTCATTTCGCCTAGGGTCTCACCCAGCCCGGCGACGAGCCCGACCAGCAGCGGGTTGAGGACAGCGCCCATGGCGAAGGTGAAGGCCAGACCAGGGGCCGGCAGGACGACGGTGGCATTGGCGATGAGGCTGATAAGGAACACGCCGGGGTAGCCCAGTTCCTCGAGCTGCTTCAGTTCCCGGCGAAAGGTAATGGCCAGGAAAGTGATCCCCAGGGTGAAGATCACTACCAGCGCGAGCCGGAGTATGGCTCGGCCCCGCCCGACTGAGTGCGCCTCGGTCATTGAGGTGCTCGCTGTGCCGGCTTGCATGTCATTCCTCTCGCTATTCTGGCCTGGGCGCTGCTCACCCAAGCGTCAGACCGCCACCCGCCAGGTCGGAGAGTGCCAGTGCCATCCCCGGTGATGCAGCCGGAGGCAGCGCTGCCTCTGGGACGGGCGCGGTCAGGCGAAAGT